>DAHUYO010000018.1 GCA_027315185.1 Acidobacteriota bacterium | reverse complement strand
CGGCGGCGGGCGGCGCGGCAATGGCCAGCACGCCTTCTTTTTGCATCAGCCGGTTCAGCGCCAGCAACTGATGCTGCTGCAAGGAACGCCAGGCGGCCCATTGCGGCCGGAGCTTGGCGTTGAGATAGCGGTAGACGGCGTAGGACTGGGGCGTCGGAGCGTTATCCGACCCCTCCACCGTGCTCAGCAGATTGGCGTATTTGTCGTTCAGCCGGATGGGATAATTCAGCGCGTCTTCGCCGCTCTGGATGCGAACGTCGGCCAACGCGGCGACCACCTTGCGCACGTCGCCATGCAACCCCTTCGCCGCCGCCAGCACGGCATGGGCCCGCGGCTGCGCGGCGATGCGCCCCTGCAAGGCGGCGAGTTGTTTTTCCACCGCCCGCATTTGATTGACCGCCTGGTCAATGGCGCTGACCTTGGCCGCGATTTTTTGCGCCAAGGCAAACTGGCGCTGGTAATCGGCCGGGGTGGCATGAACCCGAGGATCGGGCTGGATCACCAGCGGCTCGGTATAGGTGCGGCCCGCCGCGGTGAGCTGGATTTGATATTGGCCCGGCGTCGCCAATACGCCCTGGGCGAAGCCCCAATGGCCGATCGGCGGAATGATGGGCTTGGGATTGGGATAGCGTTCGTTCCAAACAAACCGGTTGAGCCCGGCATGGTCGGGCAATTTCGGGCCCTGGAGAAAACGGGCGAAGAAGCCGCCTGCCGCCGGTCCTTTCTTTTTCGCCGTGGAGTAGCTGTCCACCACCGCGCCCGAGGCGGTCAAAATCTTGAGCGTCATCGGGCCCTTGGGCTTGCTCTTGAGCCAATAATCCACGATCGCTCCGCCCGGCGCGCCCTGGCCGACGCCCTGAAGGTGGCGGAAGAAAAAGCCGAACGAACGGGAGCGGTAGGCGGTACGCGGCCGGTACAGATGCACCGCGGCGGCGGCGATGGCGGGTTGGAATTGGCGCAAGGGAGTGATGTCGTCCAGTATCCAGAACGCCCGGCCGTGCGTGGCCACCACCAATTCGCTGCCGTGCACGGCGATGTCGCGCACCGGCGCGGTGGGCAGATTCAATTGCAGCGAATGCCATTCGGCCCCGTCATTGATGGAGTAGAAAATCCCCTGCTCGGTGCCGGCGAACAGCAGGTTGCGGCGCACCGGGTCCTGGCGCACGACATGCACATACACGTCGGGAGGAAGGCCATTCACGATCCGCGTCCAGGTGCGGCCGTAGTCGCTGGTTTTGAAGATGTAGGGATGGAAGTCGTCGCTTTTTTCGCCATTGGCGGCGACATAGGCGGCGCCGGGGGCGAAATGCGACGCCTCGATGATGCTGATCTTGGTCCACTTGGGCAGAGTGGGCGGGGTCACATTGGCCCAATGCCGCCCGCCGTCCCGCGTCACGTGCACCAGGCCGTCATCGCTGCCCGCCCAGAGGACGCCGCGCCGCACCGGCGACTCCGCCAGGCAGAAGATCGTGTCGTAGTACTCCGAACTGGTGTTGTCCTGGGTGATGGGCCCGCCGGAGGAGGCCTGCTTGGCCTTGTCGTTGCGCGTCAGGTCAGGGCTGATGACCGTCCAGCTTTGCCCCTGGTCGGCGCTTTTGAACAGCACGTTGCCGCCGAAATACAAGTTGTGCGGCGCGAACGGGGAGATCATGATCGGCGCGGTCCACTGGAAGCGGTATTTCAGCCCCGCCGCCGCCGAACCCATGGGATTGTCGGGCCAAGGATTAATGTCCTGCTCCTGCCCGGTCTTGCGGTCCCAGCGGGTGATCAGGCCGTCGTAGGAACCGGCGTAGACGATATTCGGATCGCCCGGTTCCGGCACCACCCAGCCGCTTTCGCCGCCGCCGACCGAATACCAATCCTTATTGGTGATGACGCCGCGGTCCGTGGTGCTGGCGATGGCTACCGTGCTGTTGTCCTGCTGGGCGCCATACACATAAAAGTGAAAGCGGCTGTCGGTGGCGACATGGTAGAACTCGGCGGTTGGCTGGTTGTTGAGCGTGGACCAACTGCGGCCGCCATTCTCCGTGATCGTCGCGCCGCCGTCGTTGCCGTTGATCATGCGTTGCGGATCGGTCGGGTCAATCCACAGGTCGTGGTTGTCGCCATGCGGCGCGCCCACGCTTTTAAAGGTGCGGCCCCCATCGGTGGAGCGGAGCATGGAGGTGTTGAGCACGTACACCGTGTCCACCGCCTTCGGATCGGCATAGACGTCGGTGAAATACCAAGCGCGCTGGCGCAGGCTGTCCTGGGCATTGACCAAATGCCAGCTACGGCCGGCGTTGTTGGAAACGTAGAGTCCGCCTTTTTTGGCTTCGATCAGCGCATAAACCCGGTCGGGGTCGGCGCCGCTGACGGAGACGCTGATCTTGCCCAGCACGCCGCCTGGCAGCCCGTGGCCGCTGAGCCGCTTCCAGGTCGTGCCCCCATCCGTGGATTTGTAAAGGCCGCTGCCCGGCCCCCCGCTGCTCATGCCCCACGGGGTGCGATCCGCCTGCCACATGGCGGCATAAAGGATGTGCGCGTTGTCGGGGTCGAAGACGACGTCAATGGCGCCGGTGCGATTGTTGACGTACAGAACCTTTTGCCAGGTGCGGCCGCCGTCTAGGGACCGGTACAAGCCGCGATGCGCGCTGGGACCGAAGACGTCGCCCAGCGCCGCGACAAACAAACGCCGCGCGTTCTTGGGGTCCACGATCAGCGCCCCGATGCGCTGGGTTCGCATCAGCCCGAGATGGCGCCAGGTCTTGCCGCCGTCAATGGATTTATAGACGCCGTCGCCATAGGAAATGTCGCCGCGAATGTCGGCTTCACCGGTGCCGGCATAGACAATATTGGGATCCGAGGGCGCGACGGCGATGGCGCCGATGGAACTGACCGCCTGATGCTGGAACTCCGGCTTCCAGGTTTGGCCGGCGTCGGTGGTCTTCCAGACGCCGCCGGCGACGGCGCCGAAATAAAACGTGGTCGCGTTCCCGGGAATGCCGGTCACCGCGACGACGCGGCCGCCGCGGAACGGGCCGATCAGGCGCCAGCGCATGCCGTGGAAGGGCGAGAGCGGCTTGGGGGCGGCGGCGAAGGCGGAGAAAACCAGCAGGCAGAAGGCGGCGAGGGCCGCGGCGAAGGACTTTTTGGACATGAACGTCTCCCGGCCAAACGGCAGTTATCATACACCGGCGGGAGTACGGCGCGGGGACCGGGGTCCGGCCATCGGCGGACGGCGCAGCCGGCCCATTTTGAGCCCGCCGTTGCCGTGCCTAGGGCGGGACCGCGGCGGTCGGCGATGGAGGCCGCCCAGCTGCCGCCGCCAGCGGCTCGCACGACAGGCGCGGATGCCCGTCCCAGTTTCTCCGTCCCACGGCTGCGGCGTTGCCCTGGGGTCCGCGGCTGGTAGGGCCGCCGCCGGTTAGGCTTTGGCGGCGGAGGCGGCCGGCCAGTTGGGCGCGGCGCCGGTGAACTCCAGGCCGATGACGAATTGGCCGCCCTGGGGCGTGCAGCGCACGATGCGGGCATCGGCCCCGCCCTCAGTGCCCCGCATCGCCACGCGGACCAAGCCCCCCACCGGCAGCGAAAACGGCGCTCGCAGGCTGGCGCCCTGGGCGCTGACATCGAGGGTTTCGGCGGCCTGCGCCGCCCCTTCGGGAAGCGCTCGAATGGTGACCGGATAGCGCTGAGTCGAACGCGACTCCCGCCGTTTCTCAATCCTGCTCTCCATACTGTTTCCGTCCTAACTTGCCTTGCCCGCGGCGGCGGGCCCCGGCTTGATTAAGGCGATCTTACGCGCCTGGCGCAGCTTTGTTTGCGTCCAATTGATGCGGTTAATACAAAACGGCGCACCGGCCGCAAGGACAGGCGCTAGGCGGCGCGCAGCCGCTCGGCGGTGACTTCATGCACCCCTTCCACCGCGCGAACCGCGGCGATCAACCGCTCGCGTTCGCCATCGCTGGGCATCCGTCCGGAGAGGTGAATGACGCCGCCGTCGGCGGTGATTTCGACCTGCCCCAGGTAGAATTGCCGGCCCAGCCGGCTGCGCACACGGGCAGCCAGCGTCACCGGCGCGACGGCGGGCTCCGGGCGGGTGGCGCGGCGCAGTTCGACGGCGGTTCCGGCGAGCCGATTGCGCCAGTCACGGCCGCGCCGACCGGCATAGCGGATGGCCAAGCGGGTCCAGTGCCAGGCCTTTTGCCGGATGTGGGCGCGGACCGAACTGCCGCGCCGCGGCGCGGTCAGCCAGCCGATGCCGATCCCCACGGCCAGCCACGGCCAAACGCGCATTGAGCGATTTCGCCCCCGCATTTTTCCAGGCGATGCGCCAGCCAGAACCGAGGTTGGACGGACGACGGGCATCGGGCCGCCGGCGCCCGTGCGCCGGACGCAAGTTCCCCGGGAACGCCTCGCGAGGACCGGGTGGCGGCCCATTACCCGTTTGGCAAGCTGATGATAGGATTGAAGTTCCAGCCCGTGGCGGCGTAGCTCAGCCGGTTAGAGCGACGGTCTCATAATCCGTAGGTCAGTGGTTCGAGTCCACTCGCCGCCACCATCACTATGCCCGCCGCCGGTAGTAGGCTTTGCGCCTGCCCCGGACGGGAAGGAAAGTCCATGCTCGATCCAGCCATTTTCAAAAGCTACGACGCCCGCGGCTTGTACCCCAGCCAACTGGATGAGGCCGGCGCGGCGGCGATTGCGCGGGCCTTTGCCGCGGTGGTGCAGGCCAAAACGCTGGTGGTGGCGCGGGACGTGCGCGCCTCCGGGGGCAAACTGGCGGCGGCGGCGACCGAGGCGCTTCTGGCCGCCGGGGTGAACGTGCTGGATATCGGCGTGGTCTCCACCGACATGTTCTATTTCGCCGCGGCCACGCTGCCGGTGGACGGCGGCTTCACCATCTCCGCCTCGCACAATCCCAAGGACTGGAACGGCTTCAACTTCTGCCGCCGCGGCGCCCAGCCGCTGGCGCTCGACAGCGGGCTGACGGCGGTGCGGGACCGGGCGCTGGCGGAGATCCAGGCGGGTGGGCCCCCCGCCTACACCGGGCCGCGCGGCCGGCGCGAGGAACGGGACCTGTGGGATGAGTTCGCCGACTACGTGCTGTCCTACGTGGACACCGCCCTCATCCCAAAAGTGCGGCTGGTCGCGGACGGCAACTGCGGCATGCAGGTGAAGGTCTTACAGCGCGTGGTCGCGCGCGGCCGGCTGCCCATCGAGATCATCGCCCGGCACGGAGAGCCGGACGGAACGTTTCCCGTGCCCGGGGGGGTGCCCAATCCCCTGCTGCCGGAAAACCACGACGAGCTCTGCGCCGCGGTGCGGAACGAAAGGGCGGACTTGGGCGCCGCCTGGGACGCCGACGGCGACCGCTGCTTCTTCGTGGACGGGACGGGATATTTTCTCAGTGGGTATTTCGCCACCGCGATTTTGGCGCGTTCCGTCCTGCGGCGCACCCCGGGGGCGACCATCGTCATTGACCCGCGCAGCATTTGGGCCACCCAGGAAACCATCGCCGAACTGGGCGGCAAGACGGTGCTCAGCCGGGCGGGCATGACCATCATCCCCGACAAGATGCGGGAGAGCGGAGCGGAGTTCGGCGGGGAGATGTCCGCGCATTTTTACTTCCGCCGCAATTGGTTCCGTGACAACGGCATGATTCCGCTGCTGATTTTGCTGGAGTTGCTGGGCCGCGAAAAGAAAACGCTGGAAGAGTTCGTCCGGCCGCTGCGGGCCAAGTACTTCGTTTCCGGAGAGATCAACTTCGAGGTGGCCGATCCCAAGGCGGTGGTGGCGGCGGTGACCCCGCGGTTTGGCGACGCAGCGCAGGACTTCACCGACGGGCTGTCGGCCGCCTACAGCGACTGGCGGTTCAATCTCCGTCCCTCCAATACCGAGCCGCTGCTGCGCCTGAATGTCGAGGCGCGTTCGCAGGCCGCACTGCGCGCCGGCCAGTCGCGGGTTGAACAGGCCATCGCCCAAACCACTGCCGGCCACTAGGCGTCTCCGCCATAATGAACGGGTGAAGGGTTCTCCACCGCCGCCGCCGGCCAATGGCGCCGTCGGCCCCGCCACCATCGTCATCTTCGGCGCCACCGGCGATTTGGCCTACCGCAAATTGGCGCCGGCGCTCTACCGCTTGTACCGCGCCGGGCGGCTGGGCGAAGGCTTTCGCCTCATCGGCTTCGCCCGTGGCGAATGGGACGACGAAAGGTTCCGCTCCCGGCTGCGCAAGGGCATCGCCGAGTTTCTCCCTGCCGAGGCCTTCGACCCCGCCGCTTGGGAGGACTTCGCGCGCACCACCTGCTACGTGCATGGCGCCTATGACGGCGGCGATGGCGGCTATGAGCGTTTGAAGGCGCGGCTGCGCCACGACCACGGCCGGCCGGTGAACGCCCTGTTTTACCTGGCGACGCCGCCCGTGGCTTACGAACCCGTGATCCAGGCGCTGGCCGGGCATGGATTGGCCAAATCGGACGGGGGCTGGCGGCGGATCATCGTGGAAAAGCCCTTTGGGGTGGATTTGGCCTCGGCGCAGGAACTGAACCGGGTGGTGCTGGAAGCCTTCGCCGAGGATCAGGTGTTCCGCATTGACCATTATCTGGGCAAGGAAACGGTGCAGAACATCCTGATGTTTCGCTTCGCCAACGCCATCTTCGAGCCGCTGTGGAACCAGAAGTTCGTGGACCACGTGCAAATTACCGCGGCCGAAACCATCGGCGCCGAGGACCGGGCCGGCTATTACGATACCGCCGGGGCGCTGCGGGACATGGTGCAGAATCATTTGCTGCAACTGCTGACGCTGACCGCCATGGAGCCGCCGGCGGCGTTCGACGCCGAAGCCGTCCGCGACGAGAAAGCCAAGGTCTTGCGCTCCCTGCGCCCGCTGCGCGGCGTGCGCGGCGAGGAAGTGGTCTTCGGCCAATACACGGAAGGCGAGAGCGGCGGCCAGCCGGCGCGCGGTTATTTGCAGGAACATGGCGTCCGCGCCGGCTCCCGCACCGAGACCTTTGTCGCCCTGCGGGTGTACGTGGACAATTGGCGCTGGGCCGGAACGCCGTTCTTCCTGCGCACCGGCAAGCGGCTGGCCAAGGCGGTGACCGAGGTCGCGATCGCGTTCAAGCAAATGCCGCACCGGCTGTTCACCGCCGCGCAGCAGCAATGCCTGGCGCCCAACAGTCTGCGGCTGCGCATTCAGCCGGAAGAAGGCATGTCGCTGTGCTTCGAGGTGAAGCAGCCAGGGCTGGGCATTCAGTTGCAGCCGGTGGACATGGACTTCCGCTACCGCCAAATCACTCCGGCCTCCGCGCCGACCGCCTATGAAACCCTGCTGCTGGACGCCCTGCGCGGCGACGGCACGCTATTCACGCGGCGCGATGAGGCGGAATACGCTTGGCGCGTGCTGGCCCCGGTGCTGGCGCTGCGGGACCAGGCCGACGAACCCCCCATGCCCTATGCGGCCGGCAGTTGGGGTCCGGAAGCGGCGGAGAAGCTGCTGGGTCCGGAGCGGCGGGAATGGCGGTGTCCCTAGCGGCAGGACGCACGACGGGCAAAAGCGGGAGGCAACGTCCAGAGTGACGGTATACGCGGATCTGGCCACTGCGGTCCTGGCGCTGCATGCGCTGTTTATCGTCTGGGTCGCCCTGGGCGCCTTTTGGACCCGCGGCCGGAAGTGGCTCACCGGCCTGCATCTCGCCTCCCTGGCGTGGGGCGTCGTCATTGAGCTGGCGCCGTGGCCCTGCCCGCTGACGCTGCTGGAACAGGACTTCGATACGCGGGCCGGCGAGGCGGCGTATCGCGGCGCATTCCTGCTGCATTACTTGCAGGCGTTCGTCTATCCCAACCTGTCCGACCGGGAGATCATCACCGGCGCGGTGGCGGTGTGCATACTCAATTTTGGCGTCTACGCCTATCGGGCGTTCGCGCCGGCTCGCGCGGCGCAGCGCCAGAGCACGGACTGACTGCGGAGGCCACGGCGGCATCCAACGAGCATCGTGGCCAAGCGAATCTTGGTGGTGGATGACGACCCGGACATCGCCGCCCTCAACGCTGAGTTCCTGCGCATCCGCGGCTACGCCGCCGAAAGCTGCACCGCCGCCTCCGACGCGCTGCGCCGGATCGCGACCGAGGATTACGATGCGCTCCTAACCGACCTCAACATCGGCGGCCGTGGCAGCGGCTTCATCCTCGCCGGGGCGTTGAAGCAGCTTCGCCCCGATGCCGGCGTGATCTTGCTCACCGGCCTGCCCGATTTCGCCGCGGCATGGACGACCATCCAGTCGTTCGTGGATCGCACCTTCGTCAAGCCCGTGCACCCGGAGTCGCTGGAAACCGCCGTCGAATGGCTGGCCGCGCCGGTAAGCGCGCCCGCGCCTCATTTGGATCTAGCCGGGTTGATCGAAAAATACCGGCGCGATCTGGTCGAGGAATGGCTGGCTCGGGCCGAAGCGGACCCCCTGGTCGCAGCCATCGTGCTGCCCAGGGAGGCGCGTTTGGACGACCTTGAGGAAGTACTCGCCGAGATCGTGGCGAACCTGCGCACGCCGCACCGGTTGACGACGGTGGCTCGCGCCGAAGCCGCGCGCCGCCATGGGGAGCTCCGGCGGCGGCAGGGATATGCGACCGTGGCGGTGCTGCGGGAATCCAGCTTGGTTCGGCAGACGATTACCGAGCTCTCCTTGCGGCGGTTTTGGGAATTGAATCCCGATCGCTTCCTGGCCGATTTATTCGCCATGAACACCAGCGTGGACGATTCCGCCCTGCGCTCGCTGGAGGGCTTCGGCGCGCCGTAGCGCCCGCGACGCGGACCGGAGCCGCGCGGCCGGGCGGCCCCGCGCGGTCCACCGCGGCCCGCGACCGATGGAACCGGCGTCCGCGGCTGGCGTTTACAATGGGCGGATGGTCCGCTCGTGGCGCACGCGCCTGCTGCTTTATCTCTGCGTGCTGTTGGCCGCGGGGCTGGCGACGCAGGCCGGGTGGATTCTGCCGTCCGCCCGCTTGGGCTTTCACGCGGCGCGGCGCGGGACGGCAGCCGTGGTCACCCAGGTCGAGGCGGGCAGCGCGGCGGCGCGGGCAGGACTGGCGCCCGGCATGCGCCTGCTGGCGGTGAACGGCCATACGCTCAACCGCCCGAATCCGCTCGCCTACCTGAACCTGTCGGCGGAGGGCGGCCGGCAGCTGACATTCCTCGCGCGCCAGGGGCATGCAACGCGAACGCTGACGTTCCGCCCGCCGGCGGATCCCAGCCAGCGCATTGGGCTGGTGTTGGTCATTATCTTTTTGCTGTATTTTTCCAGCGGCCTTTACATCCTGGCCTATCGCTGGGACACGCCGGGGCCGTTTTGGTTCGGCTGGTCCATGCTGGCGATCGGCCTGCTGGAAACGCCGTTGGCGGTGACGCGATGGTTCGCGGCGTGGAGATTCCATGGCTGGGCCGGCGCGTGGCATCCGCTGCTGATGGGACTGTGGCTGGTGGTCATGACGCCGGTCGCGCTGCTGTATGCGTTTTCCGCCTTCGCGGTCTACCGGTCCATTCGGCGGATTGGACGTGAACCGGACGATATGCCCACCACGACGGTGGTGGGACGGGTATTCCTGGCGCTGGTCGCGGTTTCGGGCGTCTGCGCGGTAGGCGCCTTCTGGCGGCAGGCGCTGTGGGGCCGGGCGGGCATATTGGCCACGGCCTCGGCGGTGACCATCGCCCTAGCTTGGGCGTTGACGTTGGGCGGAGCGCGCTGGTACGCGCCCGCGCGGCCGAAGAACGTGGACCGCAGGCAACGGCGCCAATATCAACTGATGAATTGGGGCGCTTGGGTCTCCTTCGGCCCGGCGCTGCTGGGGGCGTTTGTTCTGTTGCTGGCGCCGCGCTCCGGCTGGGCGCCCTACGCCAACGCGCTGACCGTCACGCTCGGCCTATACCCCATCATCGTCGCCTACTCCATTTCCCGGCAAAAGCTCTTCGGTTTCCAGGGGCTGTTGCGGCGCTCGCTGCAATACGCCTTTTTCAGCGGCGGCCTAGGCGTCATCTTCATTGTTCCCATGGCGATCTTCGGCGGTGCGATGGTGCAGGGGCTGGTGAATCCGCCCCACGCGTTCACCTGGGCCGGGTTCGCCTTTCTCGGCGTGATCGTGCTCAGCCGCACCACCCGCAAACCGCTGCACGACGCGCTGGACCGGCGCTTTTTTCGCCAGGCCTATCAGGCCGAACAGGTCTTGGGACAACTGGGCGCCAAGCTGGGCCAGTTTTTCCAGCGTGAGGAGTTGGAGGCGTTCTTCCTCGACCGGCTGGCGGATGCCCTGCATCCGGCGTGGGCGGCGATCTATGCTCGGGCGCCGCGCGAGGGGGGCCTTATTCGGGAGCAGTATTTTTTGTCGCCCCACGCGGGCCGGATCGCCGCTCCACCGGAGCGCCTAGCCGGCGTGGATCCAGGGAAAATCGGGCCGGCGCCGACCCTCGTGCAGCAGCCCAGCGGAGCCGCCGCGCCGGCCGCATGGGCGGGCGGTGAGGTCGCCGCCCCGTTGCTGTACTCGGAGCAGTGCTTGGGCTGGGTCTTGCTCGGCCCAAAACTGTCGGATGAACCGTACAGCAAGCGCGACCTGGACTTGTTGGCCGCCGCCGACGGGCAACTCGCCAATGGCTTGGCCAACGTCAGCCTGGTGGCGGAGGTGCGACGGCGTGACCGTATCGGGCAGGAGCTGCAAATGGCGCGTTCGGTGCAGAAGCGGCTGCTGCCGCAGCACCTGCCCCAGCCGGCGGAACTGGAAATCGCCGTGGAGTACGCGCCGGCGCGGGAGGTCGGCGGCGACTATTACGATGTATTCGAGCTTGGCCCGGACAGCATTGCGCTGGCCCTGGCCGATGTCGCGGGCAAGGGCTTTCCCGCCGCGCTGTTGATGGCCAATATTCAGGCGCTGGTGCGGGCGGCGCTGCGCCCCGCCCGCGACGGGCAATCCTCCCAAGAAGCGCTCGCCGCCCAAGTGGCCTGGATCAACCGCGAGCTGCACCGTTCCGTGGACACGGGCCAATTCGCGACCTTGTTCGCCGCCGTGGTGGACACCCGCGAGGGCGCGCTGACCTACTGCAACGCCGGCCATGAACTGCCGCTCTGCTTCCCCACGGGCGCGGCGAAGTGCCTGACGCTGGACCGCGGCGGCGGCGTGCTGGGCTTGTTCCCCGATGCCGGCTATGAAGCGCAGCGCATTTCCTTTCCGCCCGGCAGCTGGCTGCTGGTCTTTACCGACGGCGCCACCGACGCCATGGACACGGCCGAGAACAGCTATTCCCGGGAACGGCTGGAGGCGGCGTCCCGGGAGGCGCTGGCCGGCGGGAATGGCGACTTGCCGGCGGCGGTCGCCGCGCTGCGCGCCCAGATCCAAAACTTTGCCGGCGCCCAGCCGCAATTCGACGATGTGACGCTGTTGGCGGTGAGGGCCAAAGCCGCGGCCGCGGCGCCGTTCCCGGCAACGTAGCCGGTCCGCCTGGCGGCGCCGGCGGTTAGCTGCCGGGGTACTGCTTAGCCTTGATGCGCACCGCCAGCAACGAAGTGGGGTGGTAATAGACGGTGATTTTCTCGCCGTAGATCAAATGCCGGTTCAGCAGCCGCTGCCGCAGGTTCCCCGAAAAGGTGAACGTAACCAGGGCGTTGCGGTTGTATTGGCTGCGCACCGTCACCGCCACATGGCTAAACACCTGCACGTAGCCCTTATAGACTCCCAGTCTTGGCTTCACCGCCGCGGGCGCGGCGGCGGCCAACAGAAGAGCCAACAGCGGAATCAGAACGGTCTTGCGCGGCATGGCTCGGATTCCAGGGATGGACCGGACGGACCCGGCGGCTAGCGGCCAAAATGTTTGCTGTTCTTCTCCGTGAACGCCTGCCACTTCTCCGGCAGATCGTCCAGGGCGAAGATCGCCGACACGGGACAGACCGGAACGCAGGCGCCGCAGTCAATACACTCGACCGGGTCAATGAACAGTTGATCGGCGGACTCGAAGTCCGCTTCGTCCTTCTTGGGATGAATGCAATCCACCGGGCAGGCATCCACGCAGGCGCTGTCCTTGACCCCGATGCAGGGCTCGGCGATGACGTAAGCCATAAGCATAAGGATAAAACAAATTGGCGGAGTCGGTTCAGCCGCCCGTTGCCGGCCGCACCGGGGGCGCGGGCGGCGCCCCGGAGCGCAAGGATCAGTGCGCCTGCGCCTGTACCACGCCGGTGATGGGGAGATGGTCTTGGCTGTCCACCTGCTTGCTGAAGCGGCGGAACGCGCCATAGCGGTCGGGAAGAATGTAATCGGCGGGCAGGTCAATGGAGCGGTTCAGCGTCAACTCCCCGACCGCGACGCGGTAGGTGGACTGGAACGACCCGAACGGACTGGTTAAATGCAGATCGCTGGGCGTGGACGGAGCCGTCAGATTGGCGGGCAAGCGCACCTGGACGCGAGTGGTCTCGTAACTCTCGGCCGGGATGACCAGCGGATGCACGCGGCTAGGCAGTTGGGCATACCGCGCCAACACTCCCACCGGACCCGCCAGCCGGTCCAGTTCCCACTGGTTGCCGTCAATCTGCACGAAATTGGGAATGTCCGCATTGACAACGATGCTCAGCGCATGGTCGTCGGCGTTTAGCCCCACCACCTTGCCTCCCGAGGAGGTGGCGTTGGGATAGTTGCGGAGCAGCACTTGCTGGTAGATCTGCGGCAGTTGCGCCGCCGGCACGCTCTGGAGCGTGCGGCGAATCTCCTGCCCCAGCGGTCCGCGGAAATGCAGCGTCAGCGTCAGGGATGCATCGCCATTGGCGCGGACCTGAATGGCGGCGTCCGTGGCCAGCTCATCGAGCGGAGAAGAAGCCGCCGGAACCGTGGTGAACGGGCTGCCCGTGGGCACCCCCGCCACCAGCGCCGTACCGCCGCGGAAAGCTGGGTTGATGTAGCCGGCACGGGCAAAGTCGCTGTTCAAATCGAACCAATCGCCATGTCCATCCTTCCCCTGCACCCGCACCAGCGGGTATTGGAAGCTGAAAATGTTGGGGATTTCCAAGGTGGAGTGGTCCGTGACCGGGCGGGCCAGAACCAACTGCCACCGCACGTGGGCCGCCGACAGCAGGGCCAAGAACACCGCCATGCGGTTGCCGCTGCCGTCCACGAAAGCCTGCCGGGCGGGCGCCAGCGCCGGTCCGGCGGCGGGATGGATGTGCTGCACCACCCAGCGAAATACCCGCCGCGCACGCACCGACGGGCCGGCGCCGGCCGGACCGGCGGCCTTCAGGGCGGCTGCCCGCATGGCCGCGGTCGTGCGCCGCACGGCGAACGTGGCGTTGCCGTAGGATTCGCTGATCTCGTTCCAGGTGAGCGGGCTGCTGACCCATACCCGCGGCACCAGATCCTGCTCCGGCGGCATGTTGGGTTCCACGCCCAGGATGCGCGTGTGCTGGATCAGCCACCGGTGCGCCACCCAATCCCCGACGTCGGTGACCTTCGCCGGATGGGGGAAACGCGCGGTGTTGATCATCAGCGGCTCCCCCTTCTTCGTCAGCACCACGTACTCGGAAAAGTGGTACGGCTGCTGGGTGGAATTGAAGACGAAGAACATGTTGTTGTTGAGGGCGCCGGGCACGACCTGGGAGGCGGGCGTGTGGATGATGTAGGCGACCTCGATAAAATCGCCAGGCGCCAGCCCCGGCATGGTCACGCTCTGCGCTCCGGGAGGGATGGTGGGCAGCACCACGGTTCCGTCCCGCTTGATGGTGCGCAGCATGATCAAATCCGAGCCCTGGGGAATCTTGACCGTTTCCTGGCTGGAGATGCCGATCGAATCCAGCACGCGAAAAACCTGGTGGATGTAGGAGTCGCGGGAATTGTCGGGGTTGATGCGGTCCACCATCTGGTCGAAGACCAAGATGGAATGGGCGTTGGGATATTGCGCCTTGCCCGGCGCCCCCTGAATGACTTGGCGTCCGTTGCGGAACCAAGGCTTCCAAAAATCGTTGCCGGCGAGGAAGTCGGCGGCGCGGCGCAGCCGGGGGCGGCCATTGTCATTGGCTCGCAGCTGCGCCAATCCCTGAGCGCGGTTGACGGCTAGTGTCACGTCAGCGGCGGCTTGGGCGATCGTCTCGCTGTCGGGAAACGCCGCCAGCGCCTGGCGGGCCGCGATCCGCGCCACGGCGAACTGGCCCGAGTCGCGCAGCGCGCGCAGATATTCCTCCCGGATCTGGACATTCGAGGGCTCCGCCGCGACCGCGGCGGCGAGCAGCGAAGCGGCGCGCTGGGGCCGTCCGTGGTGCAGCCAGAACGGGCCCAGCACCGGCGCGGACCGCGGGTCGCGGGCCATTTGCGCTTCCAGCCGCTGCGCGCGGAGCGCGTCGCCCATTTGGTTGTAGAACTCCAGCCCCTCGGCGAGGCGGCTCCAATCGCTGGGCGTCTCGGCCAAGGCATGGGCCAGCGCCCGCCGCGCTTCCGGCAGCCAATGGCGTTGCAGGTCCAGATGAAACGCCGACCAATCGCAGGGGCCATAGCCCTGCCCGGCGCAATGGGCGTAGGCGGCGGCGGCGGAGTTCGGCTTGCCTTCGGCCTGGAGGATGCCGCCGATCCGGTCATAGGCGGGCAGCGCCAGGGGATCGGTTTTGACGGCGGTTTGCGCGGCTTGCGCGGCATGCGCGCTGGCCCAGCTCTGGCTGGCGTCGGGCAATGCCAGGGTGTCGGCGGCCAGAGCCAGCCACACCGGCGTGGCGGTGGGCGCCACCCGGGCCGCGCGTTGCAGCTCCACGCGGGCCGCCTCGGCATCGTCGTCCTGCATCCGCAGCACTCCATCGGCCCACAGCGCCACCGCATCGCGGGGATCCCGGCGCAATTGCGCCCGCGTCCAGGCCGCCAGCGTCGGCGGCGGCGGCAGCACGCGGGGCGCGCCGGCCAGATGCGCTCCGGCGGGCAACTGGCGGGCGTTGGCGATCACGCCGCCGCTGCGCGGGCGCAGCATCAGGCTAAAATCGCGGGCACCATCCCCGCCCAGTTCCATCAGCAGGCGGCTCCAGCCCGCCGGTAAGCGCACCGCCGCCACGCCGGCGGCCGAGCGATAGCTGGAGCGACGGTCATCCCGCATGACCGTATGCCCATTGATTTGCAGCATCCAGGAGGCGCGCGAGTACGCCCGCAGCAGAACCACCCGGGCGCGTTTCAGGTGCACGAAGGTTTGGGCGAACTCGACCCCGCAGTTATTCCAGGCGTCGGGGAACACGATGACGCCCTGAATGGCGCGGAACGGCAAACCGGAGATGGCATGGCCGCCATCCATGTACGCCGCCGCCACCCGCCGCTGGATCGGATACGGCCGCCCAAAATCCAAGTTCCGCCACTTGCCGAATGGGCCATATAACAGCCATTTGCTGGGCCGCCCGGTCAAGGCGCTGGCCGCGGCGCGGGACAACCGCAGCCCGGGCCCGCCCGCCAGGGACATCAGGGGCCGGCCGAGCATGTAGCCCGTCGCGGGATCGGCCAGCCGCGCAGCCAACACCCGCCGCAGCTCCGGCGCCGCGTCCAGCGCCACCCGCCCGGCGGCGGGAAGCAGGCCGCTCAGCTGCCGCGCCGCCAGCTCCGCGGCGGGATCGTTCGGCGCCAAGCGTATGAGCTTCAGCGCGGCCCGCACCTCCCGCTGCTGGTGGCCATCCATCCACTCCAGCACCATTTGTTCCCAAGCGATCCGTGCGCTGGAGGGCCGCGCCCGGGCGGCCAGCGCCAGCGTGCTCGCGGCCGTGGCGCGCGCCCCGGCGTCGCCATAAAACATCTCCAGCCAAGCCGCATCGGCGCGGCCCGCCGCGCCTCGCCGTTGGGCTTGCCGCAGCGCCGCGCGCCAGGCTCCCTTGCGCGGCCGCGGCAGCCGGTTCAGCAAGGACGGCGCCGCGCCTCCGGCGCGGTGGTGGCGGGGCGGCGCCGCCCAGGCGGCCAGCGCCAGGGCCATCGCCGCCAGCGGCGCCCAGCGCCGGCGGAAGCATCCAATCCGGCCGCGCGCCGTCATGACTGGCCTCCGGCGGCCGCGATGACCGGCTGGCCAAGATGGGCGTCCACGTTGGCCCAGAAGGCGCGGAACGCGGCGTATTCGGCAACCGGGATCAGCGATTGCAAAATCCTCACGTGCGTGGCGATGCGCAGCACGCCGTCTTGCATCCGGGCCGTCGCCCGCACCTGGGCGAACGGCGCGGTGGCTTGAAAGGGCCCGGGCAGCCGCGCTTGAAAGCCGGCGGGCAGCCGCAGCTGCAGCACCGTGGTGCGCGTCCGCGGCGGGCCGAGCAGAACCGGGTACCGGCGCCGCGCCAACGGCGCCAGCCGCGGCAGCCAGGAATGGCTGATCATCTGCCGCGGAATCAGCAATCGCCGCGCGCCGCCGCCGGCGTCGGGCGTCGCGAAGCCGGGCACCTCGCCTTGGAAAGTGATTTGAATCGGCCGGTTCCAATGGTGCGCCCCCTGCACCTCCACGTCGTCAATGCTGATCCCGGGCAGCGGATCGCGGAGCATCATCTGCAACGCTCCCGCCTGGCGGGGCGGCATTTGCATCGCCGCGCGCAGCTCCGGGGCCTGTTCCCCGCGCACCGTCCAGTGCGCGGTGAAATGCAGGTCGCCTTGGCTGTCCACGCTGCCGCTCACCTCGCTGTCGCGGAGATTGGCGCCGGCGGGCAACTCCGGCGTCACCGCCGGCTCCATGTGGAAATGCGCCCGAGGCGGATCCGCCAGCAACACCGGAATGCGGAACACGAACGCCCGCTGGTCCCCGCTGGGCAGCTCGTCGGCGCCGTTGTATTCCGCGGTGCCGTCCAGGTACAGATGCAGCGCCGGGACGTACACAATGGCGTGATCGAAGTCGCCCACCGCCGGCACCGCCGGGCTGACCAGCCCCAAATCCCGCGTCCGCACCAGCACGATATCCGCCGGCACCTTGGCCAGTGCCAGCATCTCGACCAGCAGCGACGCTTTGTCCTTGCAGTCCCCGAAGCGGCGGTTGAAGACCTCCGTCACCGGATACGGCCGGTAGCCATGGATGCCGAACTCCAGCGCGACATAGTGGGTGTTGCGAATGACGTAGTTGTAAATCGCCTGCACCTTCGCCCGCAGGCTGGTCCTGCCGCGAACGAGCCCGGCGGTGGTCCGCCGCAGCGCCTGGTCAGGCACGAAGACGTCGCGAATGAGGTTGCGATACCAATCGGCGAATTGATTCCAGGTGCGAAACGCCGAGACCTCGACGTACGGCTCCTGCTCGATATCGGGCGGCGCGTTGGGCTCGGAGGTGAAGGCCGGCTCATCGCGCAGCGTCCAGCGGTACACGGTCTGGCCGCCGCGTTGCGTGATGTCGTGCCGGCCGCGGAAGCGCACCGCATGCCAATACAGCGGCACCGAACGCGGCGCGATCACCACCAGTTGCTGAAAGCGCTCCGGCGCGCTGGTCTGGAAGGGCACCAAATCGCCGTAGTACTGCCCGTACAGCGATTCCAGCGTGATGGGCAGAATCCGGTAGGCGATCTGCACGTAATCGCCGGGGCGGATCTGGGGCATCTGCACCCATTTGTCGCGGACGTCGTAGAAAGTCTCATAGCCGACCGATTGGTTGACCGGCGTGTCGTTGGCCTGCGGCGCCTGGGAGATGCTGCCGTCCGGATGGCGGACGCGCGCCTCGATAAAGCGCACTTCCTGCTTGTCCGGATCGTAGGTCACCGCGTACTGGTTCAGCTGCGCCGCGCCGGCGCGGTTATTCACGCGGAAAATCTGCTCGACGTAGCGCCCGACGTTGCCGGAAGGAAAAATCCGCACGACGGTCGAGTCCACCAGCACCGTCACCGGCCCGGCGTCGGCCGCCGGATGGCGCTTATCCGCGGCGATGGCGGCGGCCAGGGTGACGTGATAGGGCTGCTCAAAGCTGGCCTCGACGGTGGCGCCGCCCTTGGCCAGCCGCAGCCGGTCGCGCAGATTGGCGTCCTGCGGATTCAGCGCCAGTGCGACGCGCCAATCCTTCAGCGCCGCGCCTTCGCCGCCGAACTCCGCCGCCACCGACCCGGCATCCACGCGGAGCGAGGGATTCTCCGGATTCAGCGCGACGGCCCGCCGCGAGGCCGCCAGCGCCTCGGCGCGCTGCCCTTGGCCCGCCAACGCCTGCGCCAACACCCTTTGCAGTATCGGCGCCTCGGGCATGGCGCGCGCGGCGGCCGCGACGGTATCCACCGCCGCGGCGAAGTCGCCGCGCTGCCGCTGCACGTTGGCCAACGCGAAGACGGCGGCCAGATCCGACTGGTCGGCATGGGCATAGCCCTGGGCCCAGGGCAGGGCGCGATGGAACGCATCCATGCGCTCCAGGGTGGGCGCCACCAGTCCGGCAATGCCCGGCGCGTGCTGATAGCCGGCTTGCGCCAGCAGATCCAGGTAATGGAATGCCACCGGGTGGATGCCGAACCCAGCATAGGTGGCGAACAAACCGACCCAGGCTTGCGGCAGTTCGCTGGGCCGGGCCACATGCGCCAGCGCGGCGCGAAAATCCTCCCGCGCCGGCCAGTATTCGCGCCGCTTCAGCGCCACGAAGCCCCGGTCGGCGAGCGCCCGCGGATCGCCCGGCGCCAGGCGCAGGGCCTTCTGCAAGGTGCGGTAGCGCCGGCTGCCATCGCTATCGTGCTCGGCGAAGTCCAGCAGCAACCGCTCCGACCGCGGATTCAACGCCTCGGCGGCTTCAAACGCGGTGGCAAGCACGCGCTGCCCGGCGGCGTAGTTGCCCTTCTTGGCCAGAATCCAGGCATAGTCCCACGCGCCCTGCGGGGTCTTCGCCTCGGCGTTCGCCTGCACCGTCAGATCTTGCACGGGAACGGACCCGGAACGCGCCGCGGCGCGGCGATGCGGCTGATCCGACGACGCCAGTTGCAGCGGCGCCCCGGCGGGCGTGGTGACGCGCAGCGCGAACCGCCAAGGGTGGTCTTCGCTGCTACCGGTTTTCACTAGAATTTCATTCCATCCCGCCCCCAGGTTCGCCCCCACGGCATGCATATCGAATCCGGAGCGGGGATGGCTGGCCTGTTCCGAAAAACGCAATGCGCCGTTCACCCACACCCGCGTGTATCCGCTGTCCACCAGGCGCAGCGCCACCGGCTGGCGGCGCCGGCTGCGCACCCAGGTCACGAAATACGCCGAGGCGCCATGGGAGGGGGTAAACAGTTGGTCCAGGTCATAGACGCCCTGGCTGGCGGGAAACGGCATCACCCGCCAATGCACCGGACCTTGCTTGCCACTGTAGGCAGCCTTCAGGTCAATGCCCGCTTCCGGGCCCTCGCTGTGGGCAAACGCGCCATCGGAGTTGTCAAACGGTCCGACGGCCCGCCAATGCTCCAGTTCTCCCAGCGCCAGCCAGGTAGAGGCCGCGGCGGCGGCCTGGCCTTGCCGCAGTTGTTGCGCCGCGATCTGGGCTTCGACTTCCCCCTGGAGCAACGCCGGCAGACCAGGCGCCGCCGCCATTTTTTCCAGCGCCGGCAGCACGCGGCTCTGCCGCGGCATTTGCGGCGCCGCTTCCACTAAACGGTACAGGGCCACCAACCGCGCCGGCGCCGCGGAGTCATGCGAAAACGCCGCCTCGGCGTGCTGGAAGCGCGCCGTCGGCGAAGGGTCGGCGGGAGCGGGAACGGGCGCGGGCGGCAGCCCCCATGCCGCCAAGCACAGCGCGGAAATGGCGACGAGGGCGCCCGACCAGCAACGAAAGGAGAGACGCGGCACGCGAGAGATCGGCAAAACGGGTCCGGGAATTCGGGGCGGGTAATCTTTTTAATTATACGGCTCGCGCCCGGCAGGAGTTACTGCCCTCTCTGCCAGGGCGAGGAAGGCCGCCGCCCCGCCCCTCAGGCCGGCCGTGGCGAGCGAAGGCCCTCCGCGCGGCATCCCGACGGAAGGCGGCGATTTCCCCGCCATTTCCCCTTCGGTGGGCCTGCGCCGCGCGGTCCCGCCGCGGCATACTTCCAGGCAATGCCCCGCCCCTGGCTCCGCTGCCGCCATCGCCGCCTCACGTTCCCGCTGACTACCCGCGAGGACGGGGGAGCGGCGCACGTGACCTGCCTGGATTGCGGACGCGAGTTCTGGTACGACTGGGAGCATATGCGGCGCGGCAAGGAACGTTCCCTTCCCATCGCCTGGCCGGACGAACCGCCCGCGCAACGGCGAGGGGCTGCATAATCTTCATCATCCCTTCAGGTTTCCCCTCGCAGTTCATGCCCGCGGGCCGTTCGGACGCGGACAGTCGCGCAATTTGCTTGCAACTTTTTCCACTTACGTCCGTCATAGCAATAGAGAAGTTTCCGGCTCGCTGCGGGGTCATCGCGTTTTCGTCCGCGCGGATCATCTTGCGCTTGCCGGTAAGAAGCTTGGATTCACATCTCAATCCGCAGGGGAGTCCCGTGAACGCAATTCATACTCAACCGATCATGCTATTGCAGGAAATCGCCGGGGATCTGCCTCCGGCATTGCGTCAACTACCGGCGGTGCGGCACGCGTATCGTCGCGGCGCCGCCATCTACCGCGTGGAAGAGAGCGCGGACGCGGTGTATTTGGTCCTTTCCGGCCGGGTGCGGCTGACCCGCGTGGCGGGAGACGGGCGGGAGAGCGTCCTGCACGTTTTGAAGAGCGGCGAAGTGTTCGGCGAAGTCGCCGCGCTCGGCGCCGCCAAGCGCCCGGAACAGGCCGTTGCCATGGACGATATCGTGGTGGCCGGGTGGCCCGCGGCCGAGGTGCATCGCCGCGTCCTGCAAACGCCGCAACTGGCGGCCTGGTTCTCGGCGCTGCTGGCGACCCGCTTGGCGGAAGCGCACGACCGCATTGAGACGCTGTCCTTCGACCCCATTCCGAAGCGCTTGGCGCGGGTGATTCTGCGGCATGCCTCCCGTTTCGGCACGCGCATGGCCGACGGCCGGGTGCGCGCCCTGCCCTTAACGCATGAGGCGTTGGCGCAGGAAGTGGCCACGTCCCGCGAAATCATCACCCACCACATGAACCACTTCCGCGCCAATGGACTGCTGAACTATTCCCGGCGCGAGATCGAAGTGGTGCCGGAGCGTTTGGCAACGGTACTGGCCTAACCGCGCCGGCAACCCGGCAACGGCACAGGGCGGCGGCCGCGCCGCCCCGCGGCTGCTAGACTATTCCCATGAGTGGCTCGATTTTGGCGGTGGAATGCCCCCGCTGTGGGCGCGTCTACAACATCTATCCCGGCCCGGAAGAGATGGTCAACGCGCTGGTCAAGCGGCAGTATGTGATGGAGTGCGACCACTGCGAGGAAGAGTTGACCTTTAAGGTTCTGTCCACCGCCAAGCCCAATTTCAGCACCGGCGGCGCGTAATCCGATGGCGGAGGCCGACGCGGCGCCGCTGGTTCCGGTCATCGGCGGAGGGCTGGCCGGGCCGGAAGCAGCCTGGCAAATCGCCCGCGCGGGCTGCCGGGTGGCGCTCTATGAAATGCGGCCGCGGGTTTCCACCCCGGCGCATCGCACCGCCGCGCTGGGCGAGTTGGTCTGCTCCAACTCCTTGAAGTCCGAGGCGCCGCATTCGGCGCCGTGGCTGCTGAAACAAGAACTGCGCGCCGCCGGTTCCCTGCTGCTGGCTTGCGCCGATGGCGCGGCCGTGCCCGGGGGACAGGCGCTGACGGTGGATCGCGTCGCCTTTTCCAGCGCCATCGAGGCCGCGCTCGCCGGCGACGTGCGCATCACCATCCATCGCCAGGAAGTCACGGCGCTGGATGAACTGCCGCCGGGCCCGGTGGTGGTGGCCACCGGACCGCTAACCTCGGCTCCCCTGGCCGCCGACCTGCGCCACCGTTCCGGCGCTGACGGGCTGTATTTTTACGACGCCATCAGCCCCATCGTCGAGGCCGATTCAGTGGACCGGTCCCGCGTCTTCGCCGCCAGCCGCTACGGCCATGGCGGCGACGATTACCTAAACTGCCCCTTCGACCGCGGCGAGTTCGAACGCTTCTGCGCCGCCCTGCAAGCCGCCGAAAGTTATCCGCTGCATTCGTTCGAGGAACCGCGGTACTTCGAGGCCTGCCTGCCGCTGGAGGAACTGGCGCGGCGCGGCGCGGAGACGCTGCGCTTTGGGCCGTTCAAGCCGGTGGGCCTGGTGGATCCGCGCAGCGGGCGCCGGCCCTACGCCGCGGTGCAGCTGCGGCGGGAAAACCGGCGCACCGATTCCTACAATCTGGTGGGCTGCCAAAACCATCTGCGCACCGCCGCGCAGGCGCGGGTGCTGCGGATGATTCCCGGGCTGGAGCAGGCGCGGTTTCTGCGCTTCGGGCAGGTGCATCGCAATACCTATCTGGACGCGCCGCGCGTATTGAACGGCCGGCTAGAGTTGGTTGCCGCCGGCGGCGCCGATGCGGGGCGCCGCATCTTTATCGCCGGCCAATTGTGCGGCACCGAAGGCTATGTTGAAGCCATCGCCACCGGCTTGCTGGCGGGGCGCTTCGCCGCCGCCGCCGCGCTGGGGCGGGATTTGCCGCCGCCGCCGCGGGCCACGGCGCTGGGGTCGCTGCTGCAATACATGGCGCCGCGCGCGGAGGGCGCATCGGCCGCCTACATCCCGGCGAACATGACCTTCGACCTGTTGCCGCGCGAGGCCGCCGATGCCGCCATTCGCGACCGCGCCGCGCGGCGCCAAGCGCAATGCCAACGGGCGCTGGCGGCGTTCGCGGCCTGGCGGCGCGAAGCCGGCTAGGCGCGAGCGAACGCACGGCGGCCGCGCGGCCGGCGGAATGTAGCAACGGAAGCGGCCAGCTCGCGGGAGGCCGCGAAATTCCCCGTGCATTGCGCAGAGGAAAGCCGCGGTCCGCCCGAGCAAGGGAAGCGGCGCGGCCGCCAGCGAGACATAAGCGGGATGCCCCGCCATGGGCGGGGCGAGGGCCCGCGCCGATTATTCTCCGGCGGGCTCGCCGGCAAAAGGCGTTCCCTCCGCCCAGCGGTGGCCCTCGGCCGTGTGCTCGCGCTTCCAGATTGGGACGCTGCGCTTCAGCTCGGTAATGGCCCAGGCGCAGGCGGCAAACGCCGGGCCGCGGTGCGGCGCGCCGACGGCGATCGCCACGCTGGTTTCTCCTACCTGCACGCGGCCCAGGCGATGCGCCATGGCGATGGCCCCGATGGCGAACCGCTGCCGCGCCTCGGCCGCCAATTCCCGCATGCGGCGCAGCGCCATCTCCTCGTAGGCTTCATATTCCAAATACAGCACCGGCGGGCCGTCCACGACGTCGGCGCGGGTCACGCCTTCGAAGACCACCACGCCGCCATGCCCCGGCGCCGCGACCATCTGGCGCAGGCGATCCAGAACGATCGGCCCGCGAACCAGTTCCACGCCGCCGCTGTTCAGGCCGGAGCGTTCGGCGGCGGCCGAGCTGGAGCCCGAATCACCGGACGATCCGCCGCTCATCGGCGGCAGCAGCGCCACTTCGTCCTGCTCGGCGAGCGGCGTATCGGGCGCGGCAAATTCAGCGTTCACGGCCAGCTGCACGTCGCGGCCCAGCGCGCCGAGGGCAGCGTCGGCGGCGGCGTAATGGCGGTAGACATCGGCGGCGGTGGCCGGACCGTCCAGCTCCAGCACTTCCTCGCGGCGGTTCAGCCGCGCCGCCAGCGGCCCGAACAAAAGCACGCGCACGCGCATAGGGCCATGCTAGCCCGGTTCGGCCGGAGCGATAACGCATCGCATGGCTTCATTTCGGCGTTGCCGGCCGGCCGCTCGGGCGCGGTTACGTCCCTCCATTGCTACGCGGCTGCCACGCGGCGTCTCGTGAAGCAGGCTTCAGACTGTGTGCTGCGGGCTTTAGCCTGCAGCCGCCCGCGGCGCAGGAAGCAGCCGTTCTGCCGCAAAGGAGACTATGGGACCGCCGTCCGGGCGGCCGGCTCCGCCACCCGGAGGGCGGCCGCCCCGCCGTTGGCGGGACGCTTCCAAAGCGCGGCACGCACGCAGGGCGGGAGCCCTGGCCCCACGGGCGGCGGCGCGGCTGCTTCCAGGGCGGCCCGTCGGCGGAGGCGCCGAGAGAAGTGCGGACGAGCCGTCCGCGCCCCCAGGCGAGCGTTCATCCTCCGGCAGCGGCGGGTCCCGTGATCCGTCGCTAACGGACATCCGAAGCCGCCCTCCGCGGCGCTGCGGCGCCGCGATCTCCGCTGTGCCGCCGGCCCTGGGGGCGCGGGCCGGAACGGCGGGACGAAGGTGATTGGGCAGAGACGGCCCACGACAATTTGAGACGACCAGCAGGTGAGCGGGGAGCGTGGCAAGGCCCGAGATCGGGGCCTGGCGGACAGGGCAACGGGCGGAGGCCGGGACTAACCAGCCAAATTGAGTCCCGCGGGGTTGACAGGGCAGCGGGATAGGGATACAGGTTATTACCGCACGCCGGCGCTCGGACCGCGCGGCGTTAGGGAGGTAGGAGTATGTCCGACCCAAGTCCGCGCCGCGACCCACCCGCGACCGGAGCCCCAGAGCAGCGCAGAAGCGCCCGATTGGCCGCCGCGCTTGGCGAATTGCTCAGGGCCCGGCCCGCCCTGAGCCTGGACGAGGCGGCTGCCCGGCTCGGCGTCCACCGCCGGACCGTCCGCCGCGCGCTCGCGGGGCAGGGGCTAAGCTTCCGCGGGTTGCGGGATGCAGCGCGCCGCGAGGCGGCCCGCGCGGCGTTGGCGGATTGGCCGCCGGCGTCGAAGAAATCCCTGGCCTTCGACCTCGGCTTCCAATCCCCCAGCCCCTTCTCCCGCTTCTTGCGCCGGGCGGGCGTGGCTGCGGCGGTTCCTGCCCCAACCGCGACCGCGCGGCCGGCGCAGGCCCCGCCGGGCGGGATTGGGGAGGCGATCGCCGTCGTTGCCTCCAAAGCGGCGGCGCATGATGTGGTTCGCGGAAATGGCGCCGGAAGGATATCGCCAGGCGGCGCTCCTGACGCCCCGGGTGGCGCCGATGGGTGAGGCGCGCTACGGGCCACCCCGCAAAAAAGGGGGTTGGCGGCCGATTCGGGCAAGTAATGTCCGATTCGGGCAAGCGATTCGGCTTGCGGGCGCCGGATCGGCGGGTTTAGCGTCAGCCCATGCGTAGCGAAACGACCTCGAAGCTGGCAGGGAGCGGAGGCCGCCCCGATCGCCGGGCGGCGGGCGGGCTGGGCCCGGCGGGGCATTCTCCGCGGCGAGGCGCATCATTCGGCCCGGCCGGAACCGCCCGGAAGTTTTCGCGCGCCGCCCCCGCCCGGTGGGCTCGGGCGGCAGCCGTGGTCCTTGCGTCGGCCGCCACGCCGCTGGCGCTCCGCGCGACGGATGTCGTCGCGGTGGTGAATGGCACGCACCTTTACGGGAACAGCGGCACGCAGACGGTCCAGGTGGTCCCCAGCGACGCCAGCCCGTTCCCGATGCCGGCTCTGTACGCCTTCGTGCGGGATGCGCCAAGCAAAACGACCAGCGTCAGCTGGAGCCTAAATATCACCTATACCGATCCCTACGGCGACACGAACGACCTCCCCTCCGCGATCACGGGCGAAACCACCGGGCCGGCGGGCGAGTGGAATGTCAACTGGAACGGGGCGGACCTGGGGGGCACGGTGACCATCACCGCGACGCTGAACGGGTGCACCGGCCAAATGTTCAGCCTCACCTTCTACCTGGTCGCCAACGACGGCGCCAATCCCACCGAGTCCCAGGTGGATGCCATCACCGGCTGCACGGCCAACTGCAGCCCGTGGTTTTTCGGCAGCATGATCCGCTGGGAGAGCGGCGGGAAGCAGTTCGCCTCGAACGGCTACCCGACCCTGAACAACAATACGAACGGTACGCGGGACGTCGGGATCGCGCAGGTCAACAACGGCAACTCCACCTACTTCGCCAACCCAAACGATTCGCCATTTTGGAACTTCGCGACCGACATTCAAGACGCCCGGCAGATCCTCACAAATGACGAGGGGCTCGGAACCACCTGCGCAATAGGCCAGTCGGGCTGCGGCGCCTATTCCTTCTGGGACAGCCAGGTGAGTCAAATGTGCCAGTTCGAGAACGGCGGATACGACCAAGGATCAGCCACGGGCGACGGGTCGTGCAGCTATGCGCTCAACGTGAGCACGGTTTACACCTACTGCAATTTCGACGAGGCCAGCGGCGAGCCAAGCAATTACAAGGACGCCGAGCTGATCCAGCAATACAACGGCGCGCCGGACGGCAATTTCATCTACTGGAATAACGGCGCGGAAGATTGGTCCTTCAACGCCGAAACGGGCTACGTGCAAAACGTTTGCACGTCCGCCCCCTATTAGCTCAATGCTCACCCCCACAGCCTCCCTTCCGCTGCGAGTCGCGGCGCTCTTGTTGGCGCCGGTGGCGCTCCTGGCGACCGCCCACCCGGCCACTCCGGCGCCCCGGCGGCCCGCCCTCTACTTGCTCGCGGCGACGCCGGATATCTACGGCATGTACGGCTTCCCGGTCACGCTTTACACGGTCGGGCCTAGCGGCCGGACGCAGCGGGCGCGCCGGATCTTCACGTTCGCGCCAGGATTCATGGACGTCCGACCCGACGGCCGCAGTCGCATCTATGTCGTTGACGAGAACGGCCTGAGCATCATCCACGAGGCGGACCCGGGGCGCAATGACCTCGTGCTGGCGCCGGGACCTAATAGCATCCGGCGCGGAGCCCCGGTCACCAACTGGGCAGCGTGCGGTTATTGGGTTGCCTGGGGCGTCGTTTTGGGCCCCCGGCGCCGGTCGGGCGCGGTGTTCGCCGACTCCAAACATTGCACGGGCCCCGGCCTCGAGGTGGTCCGCGTCGCCGGGGACCCGCAGCGGGGGCTCCCGCGAGTGGCGCTGGCACCGTGGGCGGTCTACCGTGGCTACATTTACTTTGGTCACCCGGGCGGCCCGCTGCCGACGTTGGCGCCGTCCGTCAAGATCTCGGGCTCATCCCTAGGCGAACCGGACACGATGGGCCCGATGGATGTCGCCATTGGAACGGCCCCGCCCGCCCTGGCCCGCCCCGCTGGCGGTCGCTCGTACGGGGCCTCCGGGCCGTCCGGTTCGGTCCGGACGCAATACAACCGCTCCGCTAGTCTGCTCCTTGACACGCGGGCCTACCTCGCGATCCGTGCGCCGCTGCCCGGGCGGTGGGGTGCCTGGCCGAAGCGGATTTACGTGCACAGTCGGCAAACGGGACGATGGTTCACGCTGAAGCTGCCGTACATGGAGATCCCGCCGCGGCTGTTCGGCGATTGGCTGTGCACCATCGTGCAAGAACCGAACCCCAATGAATTGCCCAGCCCCGGCCTGGAAAACGAGCGTCGCGTCGTCTACCGGCCCGACGGCAACCCGTATCCGAATATCCGCGGCGCCTACAAGCCGGACATGTACATGCCCGGGGTGCTGGAATTGCGCAATCTGGCTACGGGGCGGGTGGTCAAGATTTTCACCGGGCAGCAGGACAGCGAGGTGCTCGGCGTGGCGGCGGACGGGCGCGTGGCCTACCGCGTCAACGATCGGGTCCTGGTGGCGCGGATGCGGGGACGCGGCGTGGGGCCGGCGGTGCTGGCGGCCGAGGGCCCGGACGTGCCGGAAGTGCACTGGATTTTCTGCCGCGGCGGCGGCGACATCGGCGCTTGCCTGGCCCAGCCGCCGTCCGGCGCGGCGGCGCCGCCGAGAAACGAGGTACAACATGACGCCGAGGCCAGCCACTAACACAAGCTCGACGCCGGCCGGAGGCACGGCGGTTCCGGGGGCCACGCCCGCTCCTGCCGGGCACCGCGCGCCGCGGTGCCGCCACAGCGCCCCCCGCGCACGGGCGGGTTGGCGCCGTGCCGCGGTTCTCGCGCTCGCGGCGGCGGCGCTGGCCCCGCTGGCACGCGCCCAGGGCGTCGTTTGGCGGCTCCGGGTGCGGCAGACCGCCCCGCAGCCACTGCGTATGATCACGCCCTCGGACCCGAATTTCACCGGCATGCTCAGCAGCTACTTTCCGGGCGCCGCCCAGACGCCCGGCTTTGCTAAGGCGGCGCGGCCGTTCGTGGTGTTGCTCCAGAACCCAACCGCGCTCCCGGCGGTGGCGTACGCCGTCGTCTGGAAGGAGCGGATGCCGACGGGCCAGGTCGTCACGCATTACCGCGATTATGTCAATTGGCCCTTGCGGATGCCGCCCACCAGCTACATCCCGCCCCAGGGCGTTCGGCTGGTGTCCTGGGTCAAGAGCATCTCGCCGGAGCGGTACCAGCGGTCGCCCGCAGCGTACGCGCCCTGGCTTGGCCCCAGGTTCTTTTCGGAGGGGCGGGCGGGCGCGACGCTCGCCAGCGTGACCCTCGACGGCGTAGTCTACAGCGACGGGACGTTCGCCGGGCCGGACACGACCGGTGTGCTCCAGAGCTACGTGGTCCACCGTTGGGCGGCGCGCGACGTGGCGACCGCCCCGCTCGCCGCGGCCTTCCTGGCAAGCGGGCGCCCGGCGGCCGAGGGCGCCGCGGCCAGCAGCTGCCCGGTCTGCAGCACGCGGACCCCGGAGTGCTGCTCCGACTTCGCCACCAGCTGCTGCGTGGCGTGCGTAACCAGCGGGCCGCCGCCAGGCTGCTATTACATCTACCCCAGCTCGTTCGCCGAAGTGAATACCTGCACGACCTGCGGCAACGGAACCTGCTTCGTGTCCAGCTCGCCCGGCGGCGGCGGCAACTGCTCCACCGATCCGCGCCGTTGCGTCCCGTAGGCCCCGCGTGCTCTCCCAATCCCCAGCGACGCCGCGCCTGGACGAGGCCCTCGCCTCTGGGCGTTACCTCCCGGCAGCGATAGACCCGCGGCGGCGCATGGTCTGGTTCGCGGAGATGGCGCCGGAGGGGTACCGCCAGGCGGCGTTCCTGACGCCCCGGATGGCGCCGATGGGCGAGGCCCGGTACGGTTTCAATCTCGACGATGTGCTTCTCCGCGACCGATCCGTTCCGGTCGGCGGAGCGCCGGCGCATTTTATTTTCATTTCGGCTTTCTGCTGCTCGACGCTGCTGGCGCGGCTGCTGGACTCGACCGGGGCCCTGGTCCTGCGCGAGCCGACGGTGCTCGGCCAGGTTTCCATGCTCCGCTATCCGCCCGGCGCGGATTGCGGGTGGGAAGAGGAATGGCGTGCCTGGGCCGAGCTAGGCATCCGCATGCTAGGGCGTTCGTTTTCGCCCGGACAGACAGTTGTCGCCGCGAAAGCGTGGCCCGAGATCAGACGAGCGGTCCGAATCATATGGCCTTGACGGGGCAGCGGGATAGGGGTACAAGTTATTACCGCACGCCGGCGCTCGGACCGC
Organism: Acidobacteriota bacterium; assembly: GCA_027315185.1. Lineage (GTDB taxonomy): Bacteria > Acidobacteriota > Terriglobia > Terriglobales > SCQP01 > JAKAUF01. The sequence goes on along the minus strand of DAHUYO010000018.1, from coordinate 19,058 downwards.
GCGGCGTTAGGGAGGTAGGAGTATGTCCGGTGCAGCGCCGCGGACCGGCCTGTGCGTTGTCGGCGCCTGCGCGATCCTCGCGGTGTTCGCAGCTCGGGAACCGCTGGCGCAACGGGCCGCCGCCGCCGGCGCTCCGGATCCGACCGGGCGATATCTGTACCTGCTCGCCGGAACGCCGACGCTGAATAGCCCGGCGAGTTTTCCGGTGACGCTTTACACGGCAGGACAGAGCATGAGGCTGCGCACCGTGCGCCGGGTCGCAGGCCCGGGCGAGGGGCTCTTCTCTGTCTACGCAGCGCCGGGGACGCTATTCGTGGTCTTCCCCCACATCACCTCCACCACGGCGAGCCTCGTCCACGAGGCGCGCCCGCTTGAACGCGACGTTGTCCGATTCAACCCGGGTGGGACCGCCGTGGACGAGACGGGCGCGGGAGTCGCCGTCGTGGGAGGCCGAGCGTACGCATTGCTGCCGTTGATCCGTAGGACGGGGCGGCGAGAGCTGTCCGTCTCCCTGGCAAGCGTGCCGGCGCGCGCGTCGCCGGGCGGCCAACGTTTCGGGAAGAACCGCTGGGCCCTGTACCGGCGGTTCCGTTTCTACGGCCAGCCGGGCGGGGCCGTCGGCCCTGCCACTCTGCCCCTGGCGGTCATCCGGAGCGGTCGGCTGGTTGTCCAGCTTTCGCCGCCCGGCCGACCGCCTTTTCGCGGGCAGCCCACGGTCGCCGGGCTGACGCTGGCGCCGACCCTGCCGCCTTTACCTTTGTCGCGGACGCACCGCGGCCTTTACCTCGCGTTCGGCACCCGCCGTTTTCTCGCGGTCGCGCCGCCGCCGCCGGCCGCGATGTACCTCTTCGAGCGCCAACAGCGCACCTGGCGGGTGTTTCGCTCGGCGGCGACGGTCCCCTACGCGCGCAGAATCTTCGGCGCCTGGATGGCGACGATCGTTGAGTCTTGGCGGCCCGGGGACCGGGCTAACGAGTTTTATCCCGGGCTTCGGTCGCAGCGGGACTGGGGAAACCGGCTGCTGCCCAACGTGCAGAGCGCGTTCGCGTTCTGGATTGCGAGGGACGCTTGGGTCCCAGGGGTGCTGACGCTCGACAACCTCGTGGACGGGCGCCATATCGCGCTCCGAGCACGTCAGGCGGACAGCGAGATTTTGGACGTGCGCAGGGATGGGCTGGTGCTGTACCGCGTGAACGACGAGATTTTTCGGGCGCGGATCGAAGGGGAAAAGCTTTCAGCGCCGAACCTGGTGGTGAAAGGGGAGGACGTGCCGGAGATCCATTGGGTCTTCTGGTCCAGCGCCCGCCGCGGCCGCCGGCGGCTGCGGCCCACGGCAGCGCCAAGCGTTGAGGAGGGAGTTTATCCGTGAAGATTGATCGCAAGCACCCAGCCTGGCGCCCATTAGCTCACCCCCCGCTTGCCGCGTTGGCACTGGTGCTGCTCTCCGCGCCCGGCCTGGCGCGCGTCCCAACGCCGCCGCAGCCCGGGCTTTACCTCCTGGCCGCCACGCCACAAATCCACGGCGCCTACGCCTTCCCTGTCACCCTATACAGGGCGGGAACAGGGGGCGCGCTGCGAAAGGTTCGCACCATATTTCGCTTCGCCGGCGGCTATTCCGACGTGCGAGGAGACGGCAAGGGGCGCATTTACGTTGTCGACGAGGGCGGGGTTAGCGTCATCCACGAGGGCGACCCCGAGCGGCCGGATCTGGTGTTGGCGCCGGGGCCGGAGAACCGCCGCCAAGCTTCGGTGCTGAACTGGGGCCTGTGCGGGTACTGGGAGGCGTGGGGCGTGGTCGGGGGCCTGGGACGAAGTTCGGCCGCGGTGTTCGCGGACTCGAAGCACTGCACGGGCCCGGGCCTGGCTGTGGTGCGGGTCGCGGGCGACGCCCGGCCCGGGTCACCCCGCGTTCGCCTGGCGACCTGGGCGCTCTACCGAAAATACCGCTACACGGGCCCGGCGCCGGGCCGTACGCGTTCATAACTCCGGATGCGGTGATCGTCGCCGGCGCGGTGCAGCTCGGCGCGACCACGAGCCCGGGCCAGGGCGTGGTCGGGGGGCTGCCGCCGGGCCTGGCCGCGAGCGCCGGCGAGGTCACCACCGAGGCCGAGTTGGAGAGCGGCCGGCGCGAGCGGGTCACGACGCGGAACGCGGCGCTAGTCGCCGCGACGCCACGCTGGTTCGCGCTCCGCGCGCCGCTTCCCGGGCACGCGGGCGGCTGGCCGAAGCGAATTTACATCCACAACCGGCGCACGGGGCGATGGTTCACGCTGAAGCTGCCGTACATGGACATCCCGCCGCGGCTGTTCGGCGATTGGCTGTGCACCATCGTGCAGGAGCCAAACCCCAATGGCCTACCCAGCCCCGGCGAGGAGAATGAGCGTGTTGTCGGGCTAGGCAGTAAATATAGCCTGCCCTATCCCGACATCCGCGGCGCCTACAGTAGCGCAACGTACATGCCCGGGGTGCTGGATTTGCGGAATCTGGCCACGGGACGGGTGGTCAAGATTTTTACCGGGCAGCAGGACAGCGAGGTGCTGGGCGTGGCGGCGGATGGGCGCGTGGCCTACCGCGTCAACGACAGGGTGCTGGTGGCGCGGATGCGGGGACGCGGCGTCGGGCCGGCGGTGCTGGCGGCCGAGGGCCCGGACGTGCCGGAAGTGCACTGGATTTTCTGCCGCGGCGGCGGCGACATCGGCGCTTGCCTCCCCAAGCCGCCGTCCGGCGCGGCGGCGCCGCCAAGAAACGAGGTGAAGCATGGAGCCAAGGCCAGCCATTGACACATGGCACTCCCTATTGGGAGGCCACGGGCCCAAGGGGCCTGTCCCCGGCCCAGGGGAGCGCGGCGATGCGCGGCGCTGTCTATGGACGGGCGGCCCGTGGCCCCGGGGCAGCGTCCGTTCTCCGGGCCAACTTGAAGATTGGGTTGCGGCGCGGCCGGGCGGGGCGCGGGGCGGACAGGCGAGGACGCCCATCCCACTTTCTCCGCTGCAAGCGCGCCAGTAGGTTAGCCGTCCCGGCTGCCCAGCGGGGCCGCCGTGCCCGGCCGCCGAAACGCGGACAGGCGGGGACGCCCATCCCTCTTTGCGGGCGAGCCGCCCGCGCCCCGGGGCCGCGCGGGCATGAGGCCGGCAGGATGCCGGCGCTCCCGTCCGCTATTCGTTGGGCAGGAGGTCCTGCTGGAACGAGAGGGCGTTGACATCGGTGAATCGCGGCGTGCCGGGGGGCAGGGTGGTGATGCTGTTGAAATCCGTGTCGAACTGGAAGGCGCGGTTGGGCGCGCCGTAGACCACGGTGCAGCATTTGTAGACGCCGGTGGCCTGGACGGAATGGAACATCTCCACCATGGAACCGTCATAGGCCAGCGTCTGTCCGCTCCAGTTCTCCAAAAAGCGCAGGAAGTTGTGCACGCCGCCATCGGTGCCGAAGTCGTGCGCGGTGCCGCTGTTGGTGCGCAAGAAGCTGGCGTTGGTGCCGCCCAAGACCGCCATGCGATAGGCGGTGCTGGCGGCGGGACGGCCGCCGGGGCTGTCGGGGGAGTTGAAGCTTTCCCCGTCGGTCCAGTTGCTGGAAAGCACGGTGACCCCGTCGGCGAGAATCGCCGCGGGCACATGGCAGCCGCCGGCATCTTGGAAGGTAGGCGGCGTGGTGCCGAAATTGACGTCGCTGTACAGGGCGTTGTAGTTGCCCCAAACGTAGACGGGATTTTCGCTGGCGACGGTGAAACCGCCGGCGGTGGCCGAGCCGCAATCCGCCGTCGCCAGCGGCGGAAGGCTGCCCAGCTGCCCGTCCGCCAGCCGCAGCGCGCGGCGGAAGAAAATGGGCGGATTGTCCTCGGCCTGCTGGGCGGTGACGCGGGTCCAGGGCGTCAGGTTCTGGGTGCTGCTGTCCAGCCATGCGCCCCAGCAGTTCTGCGTCAGCGGGTTGAAACTACACGCCGTCTGCGGCGCCACCGGGCCCTGTCCGGGCGCCGTGTAATCGTACAGTTCCTCGCTGGGCGCCTCATCGCCCGGACTATTGGTGCAGCCGGCGGTGCAATACGCGGTGTCGGGAATGCCGTTGGAAATGTTGGCGGCGACGTTGCCGTTGTCGCCATAGAAGCCGCAGTCCAGCGAGCCGTTGACTGTGGCGCATTCCTGGTTCTGGCCGACGCCGCCGCTGCCGGCCAGGCGCAGGCCGCGGCGATCGGAGAAGTAGACGATGTAGCCGCCGTTGTTCAGGGCGTTGACGCCGCTGTCGCCGAAGACGGTATCGCTGGCAATTTGGCCGGCGAACCATTTCTGGAGATTGCCGACGTTGAGCTGCACGATGCCCATCACGCCATTGAGCGCCAGGCCACTCTGGCTGACGTCCTGCTGTTCGCCTTCCCGCGGGTCATACATGGACAGCGGGATGTAATCCGTGGCGGTTTCATCGCCGAGGGTGTCGCAGTTGTAGGTGGTGGTCTTCCGCCAGCCGGAGCCGGAGGTGGTCATCTGGCAGGCTTGGGCGGTGTCGCCCACGGGGAGGCTTTCCAGCTCCAAAATCGGATCGTAGGTCTGGCCGTTGTAGGAGCAGCTATTGGCCGCGCTCCAGGAGGGGCTGGAGCCGCCGCCGGTATAGAGCGCGGCGATGCCCTGGTCCACGATTTCCTGGGTCACGTTGTGGAGATTGCCGTTGGCGTCGCGCATCAGCACTTCCAAATAGCCGCCGACCAGCGGCGCGCCGGCGGGAAGCCACTCGGGATCGGCGTAGCCATTCTGGGCCAGATAGCCGGGAGCGGTGGTGGGACCGGACGAAACGGCCACCGGGGGATGGCAGGGATCGGGGGTGTTCGGGGTGGCGCTCAGCGGCTGATCGAGAATCAAGCTGGCGTCCAGCGCCACCGGGCCGGCGGGACCGCCGTTGGCCTCCTGGATCTGCGGCAGCTCATTCGGATTGTCGGAAAGCAGGACGATGAGGCTGGCCTGGTTGTAGAGCCGCGCCTGACTGACGGTCGGGGAGTCGTTGGCCAAGGGCCGGCGGACGATTTCGATCGGCGAAACGCCGGAAAAGGCCAAAGCCATGTTCAGCGTCTTGCCGCCGGTGGTCCCGCTGACGATGTTGCCGTTATAGTCGGTGAGCGAAATGGTCTGCCAGTTGGAATTGGGCGCGCTGCCGGGGCCGCCGGTCACGCTGCCTTCGGTCATGCCCAGGGCGCGGTAGGTATTGGGCGCGGTGTCCACGTCCACGGCGCCCTCGTAGGTCTGGCAGCCGCTCTGCGTGGCGCCGGCGGCGCCGCCGCCGCCGTCGGTGGAACAGCCATTTTCCAGCTCGGTGCGAATGACGTCGCCGGCGGTGCTGACCTTTTCCCCCAGCGTCAGGGTGCCGCTCTGCTCGGCGAGATACAAATTGCCGTTGGCGTGGACGCGCCCGCCGAAGTTGAAATTGGGGCCGGCGAAGAACGAAAGATCGGTGTTGGAGAAGATGCCGAACTCGAAGACCGGCACCGCCACCTCCTGCACCACGCGGGACATCTTCACTTCGCTGGCGCCATCCCCTTGGGCCACCACGCTGAGCGTCAGCGGGGTAATCACGCCTTGCAGCCCGGCCAACGGTCCGGTGCCGCCGATGGTGCCGGGGCAGGACCACAAGCCGCCGGACTGGACGCAACCCGGCGTGCCGGCGGCCGGCGTGGCCGCGGCGATGCTGTAGCCGCCGTCGGGAAAGTCGCCGCCGGCGGCGGGATAGCTGATGCCGGAAATGACCGGCTGGTCCGCCGGGGTGGTCAGGGCGCTTTGCAGCTCGGTCAGGGTCGGCGAGGTGTGCTTCTGGAAATAGCTGGCCAAATCGGAGGACATCTTCTCCACGCCGGCCTCGGCGCCATAGAAGGTTTGGGTGTGATCGCGCTGGCTGGCGGTGACCTTTTGATCGCCGTTTACCACCAGGAAGAAGCCCGCCAGCATCAGGCTGAACAGCGCGGTCATCATCACCACGGTGATCAGCGCAATGCCCGCCGAGGCGCGGCGCGGACGGGCGGCGTGGGGCAAATGATCGGCGCGGGCCCCAGCGCGGCTGCGCCGCGCGACTCGCTTGCTTGCCTGGTCGGCACGGGGCCCCCGTTCGCCCAGGACAAGGGGCGCGGGCCCAGCGGCCTGGGCCGCCGCTAGCTTGCCGCCGCGCGCGATCGTCCGGTGAATATCCAAAGGATGTTGCAGCATAAGGCCTCCCGCCACGACGCCGGTCAGTTGGCGTAATGGTTGGTGAACTCCAGGTTGCGGATCGCCACGGCGGTGGCGATGCTGTTGGTGAAATACTGATGGGTCTTCAGCGATGGCTCCGCCGAGCGCCCGGAGATGACGATGTTGACCTGCCGGATCTGATTGGCGTTGGCGGGATTGCGGTCGTCCACGGTTTTGCCGTCGGCAAGGTCATAGCTGAATTGCAGGCCGGTGATGCCGGTGGCGACCGGCTGGGCCGTATGGTCGTCAATCTGCCGCATCAGGCGCGGCCGGCTGGGGACGGAGAAGTCGAGGTAATAGGTGATCATCTCCACTCGGTAGGCGGTGGTGCTGGGATAGCTGCCGCCGCTGGCGAGACTGGCGATGTTGCCGGAAGCGGCCGACGGCTGGTTCAAGTTGAGCGGGTCGCTGGCGGCGAACTCGGCTTGGTCGCCATTGAGGTTGGTGATCATGCCCAGCGCCGAGCCGTTGGTGTTCTCCAGCAAGATCAAATCGCCTTTGGCCAGGGCCTCGGGGCCGGAGCCGAAGTTGGTGTTGCTGTTAAAGGTGATCTGGCTGCCCGAGGGATTGATGCTGGCCAGCGGATAGGCGCTGATCTGCGACTGGTTGTCCACCTCCAGGATGGTGATTTCATCGCTGTCGGTGAGCGCGCCGCTGCCATAGGCGTCGTCCACGGTGGCGCCGCTCTGCGGCGGCCCCAAGCCAAAGCCGGGGGTGATGGCGGAGATCTGCAGGTTGGTGGCGGGAAACAAGATGCCGGCGATGCCCGGGCGGGTCACCGGCATCGGCGCGTTGTTCTTGCTGGGCAGCGGGATGCCGCCGATCGGGATGCCGGCGCCGGCCATCGTCAGATCCTGGGCGATGAGGTTGGCGGCGGCTTGCAGATTTTGGTCCATCTCGGCGGTTTGCGTCGCCTCGCCCGCCACGTTGAGCAACTGGTCCATCAAGGTGAATGCGACCGTCAAGATCAAGACGGTCAGCGCCGCCGCCAGGAGCAGCTCGAGCAAGCTGAGCCCGCGGCTGGCGCGGCGGCCGCGGGCGCGGGGCGACCGGACATTGCCGGGCGCGGGCTTCAGCGCGGCCGCGCCGCGCGCGCGGGAAAGGACGGGCGCTCCCGCGCGGGACCGGTCGCGCCGCATCGTGCCGGCGGGCGGCAGCGGATTAGGAGTAGGCCGAAACATAAGTCTCCAAGGTGACCGAGCGGGTGACGCCGCGCCCGGTCGTATACTCGACGGTCACCACCACCTGCCGCAGCGTTGGCGACAGCGAAGTGATGGCGATCTGGCGCTGGAACTGATTGAGCGTGAGGGTGACGTCATCGCTGGTGCCCAAAATGCCGTCGGGCCCGGGCTCGATGATCTGCTCGGCCGGCCCGTCATCGGCGGTGTTGGGCAGTCCGTCGGCGCCGAAGGTGGTCAGCGGGGTGAAGCCATCCAAAAAGATGCCGCCCTGGCTGACGTTGGCGATCTGGGGGAAGGTGATGGCTTGGTCGTTGCGGGCGGTCAGCACCGCCTCCATCGCCTCGCGCGCCTTCTGGCGGGCGATGGCCTCTTCCTGCGTGGTGGAAACCAGTTGCAATCCCTGGCCATAGCCGTAGGCCAGCGTCAGCAGGCCAATGGTCAGCACCAGGCTGGCCATGACCACCTCGATGAGGGAAAAGCCCTGGCTGCGCCGTTGCTGGGCGCTGGCCCCGCCGCGGCCGCGCCGCGCGCCCCGGGCGCTCCGCTGGCGACGGCCCGCGCGTTCGCCGCGGGAACGAGGTGACGCCACGTCCGAGTGGGACGCCGGAGCGTAGTGCAGGCTGAAGGAAGCCCGCGAAATTCCGCGGGGTGCCCCCCCGCCCGGCCAGTGACGCCCGAGCGGGGCGAGAAGCAAGCAGGGCGAGGCGGGACGGGGCGAGGGCCCGCAGCGTACACGGATGTACGTGAGGAGCCCGAGCCCCGGAACCAACGAAGCCATGCGCCGCCTATCGCCCCGCCCGCTCCGGCTATTGGAAGCTGTTGGTCGCCGCATCATAGGTGTACCCATGCAGGATTCCGGTAATGCCATAAAGCGTCACCGCGCGCGCCGTAACGGCGTTGCCGGTGAGGCCGAGAAAGACCGTGCCATTGACGTCGGCGCCGGCCAAATCGGTCACGCTGCCGTCGGCTTGGAACAGCAGCGTGTCGCCGCCCGCGCCGCCGTTGACGTCGGTGAAGTCAATCGCCGTGCTGTTGCCGAGCGCGTCGGGGGTATCCGGCTGGCCGGCGAAGAGCTGGTAAGTCGCGCCGTAGGGCAGCGTGTAGGCGGGCTCGGCGGTGAGCGTGCCATTGAGCGCAACGCGGGAAACGGTGAGCTGATCGGGCGGCTGAAACTGGACTTCGAAGGTGCGGCGCTGCGTCAGCGCATCCTGGCGCGCCATCTGCAACTGCGATTCGACCGCGTCCATCGCCGCATTGGCCTGAATGCCCGGCCACATGTGCTGATAGGCAACCACGGCCACCGCCATCATCGCGGACAGGACCACGATGCCGATCAGAACCTCCATCAGGCTGAAGCCGGCTTGGGTCCGCCGCTGCGCAGCCCCAAGCGCGATTGCCGTGGATTCCGGTTCTGAGCGCTGCATCGCCTGCCTCCAGACCCGGGGGGAACAACTGCCGGCATTATCCGCACAGCCTTCCCCGCGGCTGCAACTGGCCCCGCGGCCGTCGTGGACCGGGCGCGGCCCGCCCGCCTGCCCGGAAAACAGGACGGTCCGATTCCGCCGCCCTGTCCTTGTTGCCGCCATGCACATTGTCACCTGTCCTCTGGACGAGCTATTCCGCAGTTGGGGGACCAAAGACGGCCGGCCAGATAACAAAAGACTTACGGGGGCCCGGCTGGGGTTGGAGCGCCGCAAACCGGCATCTTGCCGACCCGTGGCGTTCGCTCCGGCGGCGAGCCGGTCATCTGGACACGGGCAAATGTTCCCCAAGGGCATGGCGCAGCTCCGCTGTGACATTCCGGGGGAGATCGGTACAACGGTTCAGGCCGGCGGGTTCATCGCGGCGCTGCGGGACAGTTCCGGTACAGGCGCCTGTCCGGAGGGACAGGCAGCGACTGCACCGGCGCGGCACGGCGGCGCGTGTTTGGATGTCGCGCGCCGGTGCGGCCGCGCGGCGGGCCCGCACGCGGTTTCCGCAATCCCGCGGCGGCCCGCCAGCGCTCCGAACCGCCCCGGCGGGGCGCCGCGGCCTGTTGGCGGGGACATTTCCCCGGGCAAGCGGCGCGACCGTGCGGCGGGAAATCGGAACGGGAGGCGGGGACGCCGCCGGCAGGCGCGCTGCGGCTAAGCGAGTCCCTTTTGGGATTGCATCGCGGGCACCGGCGTGTCGGCGTGGCGGTAGGTGGCCAGGACGCCGCTGAGGGTGGCGATGCCCAGCAGCCGGTCGTCGGCGCGGTGAACGACGGGCAACAGCGGCGCATCTCCGGCTTCGCGCAGGAACATCTCCAGCGGTTCGTCGGGATGCAGCGTGGGCAGCCGCGACGCCGCCAGAACCTCGCCCAACCGGTGCTGGCCCATGCCGTCCTTCACCAGGGCGGCCAGGCGCGCGGTGGGAATGCCGGCCCAGCGGGCGCCGCCGCCATGCACCAGCACGAAGGCATTATCCCCGGCCGCAGTCAGCGCGGAGGCCACCGTATCCGACCATTGCAACACCGGGGACGTCGGCGGCTGCATGGCGTCCTCCACGTGCAGCACCTCCTCCTCGCGCCGCTCCTCCATCGACGGCAGGTCGAGGCCATCTTGGTGCGTCAGTGCATCGAAGATGGGAGTGTGCTGGAAGCTGCGGGAGATGAAGAAGGCGATGGAGTTGGCGATCAGCAGCGGCAGCACCACGGTATAGCTGCCGCTGATCTCAATGATCATGAAGACCGAGGTCATCGGCGCCCGCAGGATGCCGGCGAACGCCACCCCCATGCCCACCATCACATAGGCGCTGACGCCGGCGGCGATATGGGGAAACAGCAGGTGCTCGAAGCCGCCCACCGCGCCGCCCACCAGGGCGCCGATGACCAGCGTCGGGGCGAACATGCCGCCGGGAGTTCCGCTGGTGAAGGAGAACAACGTGGCCAGGATTTTCATCACCGCCAGAATCGCCAGCGTGGTCCAGAGGAACTGCGCGTGCAACGCCTGGTTAATGATGATGTAGCCGGCGCCGAGCACCTGCGGATACCAAATGGCGATGATGCCCACCAGCAATCCGCCGATCGCCGGCTGAAAATATTGCGTCCACCGCGGCATGGCCTTCAGCTTCGGCCGCAGCCAGATCACGGCCTTGACGAAGGCCAGGGAGGCGAAGCCGCCGACGACGCCCAGGCCGGCGTAGGCCGCCAGTTCCACCGGGTTGCGCAGTTCGAAGGGCGGGACGGTGAACAGCGAATGCGCCCCCAGAAACCACCGCTCCACGACCGTGCCGGCCACCGCCGAGAGCACCACGGCGCTGAGAATGCTCATGCTCCACTGGCCGATGACCTCTTCGATGACGAAGAGGATGGACGCGATGGGGGCGTTGAAGGCGGCGGCCAATCCGGCGGCGGCGCCCAACGGGGCGAGCAGGCGCATGCGCGCGCGGCTTAACTTGAGCTTGCGCCCCACCAGCGACGCCAGCCCGGCGCCCATTTGGATGGACGGATCCTCCGGCCCCAGGGACTGCCCGCTGCCGATGGCCAGCGCCGAGGTGATGAATTTGCCCACCACGGTGCGGAACGGAATGTAGCCGTCGTAGATGTACAGCGCCGCCTTGGTCTGGTTGACGCCGCTGCCGCGGGCGCCGGAAAAGACCAGCACCAGCAAGGCGCCGATCACCAAGCCGACCAGCGCCGGCACCAGCGGAAGGCGGTGCGCCAAGGGAGTCAGCGGGCTGCCCAGCAGATAGAGCTGCAGCCAGCCGATCACCACGCGGAAGCAGACCACGGCCAGGCCGGCGATGACGCCGATGACGATGGCCAGGAAGAGGAATAGGCGTTCCTCGCGCACCGCCGCCCATTTGCGGGCCGCGCGGCGGTTGGCCTGTTCCGCGCCGGCGCCGGGTGGCAGCACGCCGGGCCGGGCGCCGTGGGAGGCGGTGCTCATTGTCCGCCTCCAGCCCGTTGCCGGGCGATCAGCAACAGCGCCAGATCGGAGCCGGTGGGCGCGCCGCAGGTGGCTGCGGTCGCTTGCTCGACCTGAAAAACGAAGCCCATGATTTGGGAGACGGCGTCGGGGCCACGGAATAGCTGCCCGCGGGCCATTTGCCGCTGGAGCGCTTGGCCGGTGGCGGCGAGTTTGGCTAACGGCGCGGGAGCCGGCGCCGGCGCCGCCGGAGCCACGGACGACTTGCCGCCGGCCTTGGTTGGCGGCGGGGCGGGCAGGCAGCGATGGAGCCGCGCCAGGGCGATTTGCAGATCCCGCCGCACGCGCTCGTCCCGTTCCGGGCGGGAAACGCCGAAGGCGTAGGGGTCCAGCTCCAGCACCTCGTTGGTGGTGGCCAGCAACGGCGCGGCGACGATGTCGTGGGGCCGCAGGCGAACCGCGCGTTGCAGATAGGCCCGGGCCTGCGCGTACTGGGCCAGGCGGAAGGAGGCCCGCCCCGCCCCCACCAGCGCCGCGTAGTTATTGGCGCCTTGGTGGAGCGCCGCCTGGAATTCCTGCAAGGCATGATGGTTGTCCCCCACCGCCAGCAACTGCTGGCCGATGGCGATGCGCGCCGCGGCGGTGGGCGGCAAGGTCGCCCCGAGCGCCAAAATCTCCGCGTCGGCTTGGGTCTCTTCGCCCTCGCGAAGCAAGAACGCGATCAGCTCCCGGCGCGCCGCCTCCCGCTGGGCGGCGCCATTGCTCTGCCATAAGCCATAAATCGCGTTGTGGTAATAGCGGACCGCGGCGCTCGCATTGCCATCCTTGGCCTCCACCCGCGCCAGGCTAAGGTTCACCGGCCCGGACTGGGGCGTCTGCTGCCAAAGGATGGAAAAGTAATGGCGCGCCTGGTTCAGTTCGCCACTCTGAAACAACGCGGTGCCCAAGCCAAATTGGTAGCCGGCGTTGTCGCTGTTGTAGGCCAGCGCGTTGCGATAATCCTCGGCCGCTTGCCGCGGCTGGCCGCGCTGGAGCGCCTGCGCGCCGTCCCGCTGCCAGTTCCAGGCACGGGCCGCACGCACGGCGTCATAGCGGCGAACCAGCCAGGCGGTGACGGCGAATCCGATCAGAACCACCGCGATCAGCACGGCCAGCGCCACGGTGTCTTGGCGGGCTTGCCGCAACTGCGATGGGGGAGTGGGTGGCGTAGGCGTGGACATGGGCTGCTACGGGGCGACGATTAATGAGCCGGCCGGCTGGGCGGCGGCACGCAGCGCCTCCGGCGCCAGCCATTCCAGGCAGAGGCGCGACCGCGGCCGCCCATTGGCGCGCAGCCGCACCAGCCGCGCCAAATACACCACCGCCATTTCCAGCTCCTCGGTTCGCGGCGGCGGCAGCGGCGCCAGCCCGCGCTCCGGCGGCCGGTACTCCCGCAGCGCGTCTTGCAGGCGCCGGTATAGCCCTTCGCGCAGCGCTCCGGTGGGATGAGACTCGAACACCACTCCCGCCCGCTGCGCCGCCCAGGTTTGCGCCGCGTGGCGCAGCACATCGAGCAGATCGGGATCGCTCAACGCCGGGCTCTCCGCCCAGAAACCGCCAATGGCGGCGCACAGGCTCCGCAGCAGATCCTCATGATCACCGCCGAAATGCGGCGGCAAGCGCAGTTCCGGCGAGACCGGCGGCGGCAACTCCAGGGATGTCTCGCGCGCGCCGTGGGCGCGGCTAGCCCGCAGATGCGGGCAACTCAGCGGGCAGTCCAGCGTGACCTCGCGATAGCTGCCGCAACACGGCGCGCAAATCGCTTCACCCTGCGCCGGGCAGAAGCGCTTGGCGCGTCGTTTTTCACACAAAGGACACATCGAGCGGGGCCAAACAGGCGTTGACGTTCAGCGTAGCACGGCCCGCCGCGCCGCTTTTCGCCGCTCTGGCTCTTCCCCGCGGCTAGGGAATGAGATGCGCCGGTTGGGCCGGCCCGTTCGTGGCGCCGGCGGCGGGTTTCGGCGGCGGCAAACGGCAAGCCGCCAGGCTTTGAATCACCGCCAAACTGGGCGAGCCCGGCGGCAACGGCTGGCCCGGCGCCGGCGGCGTCACCATCGCCTGAAAGTCGGGACGCGCGACCAGCGGCTGAAACACCTTGTCATGGCAGACGCGGGCAATGTGCGCATACTGCAATTCCAGCGCCTGGCGGAACTGGTGCATGGCGTCGGGCAAGTCCCCCAGCTCGCAATAGAGCTTGGAGAGGAAAAAATGGTACCGCGCCGGATCGCTGACCGAGCTGTCCTGGACCGCGTTGCCGCCTTCGTGGGTCGGATCCAGCGCCAGGGGATCCAGCCGCAGCGCGGCGAGATAATCCCTGCCCGCGTTCTTCAGGTGCTTGCGCATGAACTCAGCGGTCCCGGCATTGACGTAAAACGCCGCCACGGTGCCGTGGCTCAAGTGGATGGCCCGGTGGTACAGCGTCAGGGCATGCCCGTAGTTGCGCTCATCGTAGTAAATGGTGCCGAGGTTGTTGTATGGCTGGGCCAAGCGGCGGTTGAAGCGGATGGCCTTTTCGTAATACTTCGAGGCCGCGAACGGCTGGTTGAGCAGTTGATAGGAGATACCGATGCGGTTCGCCAGGTTGGCGTCATGCGGGTGCTGGCGCAGATCCTCCCGCAACAGATCCACGGCCGCGTAGTATTCCTTGCGCGCCATCATGATGTCGGCCCGCTCACTGAGCGTGAGCGGACGCGGCGGGGGCGCGTTGGCGGCGGCGGTGGAAACGCCGCTGGCGGCGGCAGTGGCTTTGGGAAGCGGCGGGGCGGTGGGAGCACTCCCCGGTAGGGGAGTCACTTGGGCTTGGGCGGCGGCGCTCAAACCGGCCAGCAGGAACAAAGACAACACGAGGCGCATCACGGCGGGCCCCTCCAGCTTGCGGCAATCTGCCCGATTCCCGAAGCTGGCGGCATTGTACCGCATTTTCCGTTCCGGCGCAGCGCGGCTGGGGCCTCCCGGCGCCGGCATGGGCGGCCATGCCGCCTCCGCCCGCCGCGGGCCCGTCCCTGCCCGGCGCCGCGGCGAGAACGCCGCCGCCTGCGCTCGGACCTTCGGCCCGTCCCCTGGCACAATCAAACTGTCGTGGCTGTCCCACCCACCATCGCCCCCGCACCTGCGCCGCCACCGGTGCGGCGGGACAACGGAAAACGGGCGCGTTGGCGCTACCGGCTGGAATACGCCCCGGTTTGGCTGGCCAAAAGCGTCCTCGGCGCCCTGCCCCGGCCCGCCGCCCGCGCCATCGGCTATTCTGTCGCCGCCGCGTTCTATTACGGCCACCGGCGGCTGATTCGGGTCGGCGAACGCAATCTGGGCCTCGCCTTCCCCGCCATGCCGCCGGCGCAGCGCCGCCGCCTGCTGCGCCGCCTGTACCATCATCTGGGCCGGCAATTGGCCGAGTTTTGCCTTTTCCCGCGGGCGCGCCGCGAAACCATCGGCGATTTGGTGGAGACCGAAGGGCTGGAGCATTTTCTCGCCGCGCAAGCCCGTGGCCGCGGGGTGCTGATCTTGACCGCGCATCTCGGCGCCTGGGAGCTATCCAGCTTCGCGCACAGCCTCAACGGCCATCCCATGAAGTTCGTGATTCGCCCGCTGGACAATCCGTACCTGAACGCCATGGTCAACTGCTATCGCGGCCTGCACGGCAACCAGCCGATCGGCAAGCGCGGCTTCGCCCGGCAACTGGTCACCGCGATGCAACACAACGAAGCGGTGGGCATCCTTTTGGATCAAAACTCCTCTCCTCCGCAGGGCTGCTTTGTCCCTTTTTTCGGCGTCCTGGCCTGCACCGCCACGGGCTTGGCGCGCATCGCCCAGCGCACCGGCGCGGCCGTGGTGCCGGGCTTCACTGTTTGGGAGGAGGCGCGGCGTAAATACGTGTTGTATTTTGATCGCGAGGCGCCGACGCAGCGCAGCGGCGACGACGACGCCGACACCCTGGCCAACACCGCCACCTACAACGCCGTGCTGGAGCGGTGGATTCGCCGTTATCCCGACCAATGGTTGTGGGTGCACCGGCGCTGGAAAACCCGCCCCGCCGGCGAGCCGCCGATTTATTGAGAACAGAGGCCGCTGATGCCTGACACCAACTCCCCCCGCCCGGCCACGGATGCGCGCGGCACGCCGCCACTGCGGGCCGCCGCCCGCCGCCCGCGGGCCCTGTTGCTGGGCCTGCTCGCCGCCGCCGGCTTCGCCGCGCTGGGCTGGGTGATGTTCCTGCATGGCCTCGCGGCCTTCGGTTTGGTCGGCCCCGACGAACCCCGCTATGCCGAAATCGGCGCGGAGATGCTGGCGGCCAAGAACTTCGTCACCCCGAAATTGCTGGGCACCCCCTGGCTGCAAAAGCCGGTGCTGGAATATTGGCTGGTGGCCGCCGGGGACGCGGTGAAAGGCGTCAACGCCGCCGGCTCGCGCCTGCCCAACGCGCTGCTCGGCTTGCTGCTCGCCGCTGCCTTGGCCGCCTTCGCCGCCGCGCTGCGCGGCTGGCGCGCGGCCGGATGGACGGCCGCCATCGCCCTGACCTCGGGCTTCATGTTCGGCTTCGCCCGCGCCGCCACGACGGATATGCCGCTGGCGGCGATGATGGCGTTCTCGCTGTTGTGCCTCTATCTCTGGCTGCGCCCGCAGATCACCGGCGGCGGCGCCGGTTCCCGCCTCTGGTTGTGGGCGGCCGCCGCTTTCTTGGGCCTAGCCGTCTTGGCCAAGGGACCGGTGGCGATGGTGCTGGAAGGCTTGGTGCTGGTGTTCATGGCCCTGCGCTGCCGGCGCTGGGATTGGCTGCGCCGCGTGCTGACCCCGGGGGCCATCACGGTGTTCGCCGTGGTCACGCTGCCCTGGTATATCGCCGTTTCCATGCGCACGCCGGCGTTTCTGAAGGTCTTCTTCTGGCAAAACAATCTGGAGCGCTTCGCCACCAACCGCTACCAGCATCCCCAGCCGGTTTGGTTTTTTCTTCCGATCTTGTTCCTGGCCGTGTTTCCCTGGAGCGGCTGGAGCCTGCTGCCGCTGGCCAACGCCTTCCATCGCATCACCGGGCGTAACCGCGGCGGCGTGCGCGCGCAAGCGTCGCGGCCGGCCGATGGCTTGCTGTGGTTTTTGTGGCTATGGCTGATCGCCGTGGCCGGCTTCTTCAGCCTCTCCCAGTCCAAGCTGCCCGGATATATTTTGCCCGCCATCCCCGCCGCCATTCTGCTGATTGCGTTCGCCGCCGGGGAAGAATCCCCGCCGCGCTGGCCGGGGCTGATCAGCGCCGCGTTGACGGCCGCCATCCCCGTCGGCATCTTGCTGTTTCCCTGGCTGTTCACGCCCACGTCCTGGCGGCCTCCGGCCGATTACTTCCTGCACAATCCGGCGGTGTGGATGGCCGGCCTGGGAACGGCGGTGGTGCTGTGGCTGCTGCTGTGGCGGCGCCGCTTTGCCGCCTACATCGCCCTCACCTGCGCCATTCTGGCCGCCGCCGCCTGGTCGCTGACCGGCACGTTGAGCCCCCAGGTCAACGCCATCGCCAGCGCCCGCCCCCTGGCCGCCGGGGTCTGGGCGCAGTGCGGACCGCCGACGACGGTGCGGCTGCCCATTCTGGATCCGCGGCAAGCGTCCGCCCCCATGGCCGGCGGGAGTTGCGCCGGCCAAAATCTTTACGCGTTCCACCTGCCGCGGAAAATGACCTACGGGCTGGGCTTCTATCTTCATCGCCGCCCGTTGCCGCTGACCGCGCAAGCCGACTGGCCGCGCGCCGGCCTGGTGGCCACCGGCCGCCGGCAGATTCCCGCCTTGGTCAACGCCGCGCTGCGCCACGGCCTGGACGCCCGCATCGCCATCGAGCCGCCGCTGGGCGCCAACTGGGCGCTGCTGCGGCTGGCGCCGCCGCCGCCAGCGACACCGCCGCAAACGCCGCCTCGGCAATCGCCGTCACGGAGATCGCCGCCCCACAACGAGGCGAAGCCACCGGCCGCCGCGCCGGCGCCGCCAACGATGCATCAGCCCGCCGTTCATTGATGGGCGCGGATTCCGCGCATTGAACCGGCTGCCACCGTCGCCTAAACTGAGCCGAGCAGCGGCGGAGGCGGTAGGTTGGTGGCGCAAAAACCCGAAAGTTGGTGGTCGCGATCCGGAAGTCATTGGCGGCGGACCGCCGCTGCCATCGCCTTGGCATCGGTGGCGATTTTGCTGGCCTTGCCCGGCGCTGCGCAGTCCGCTCCCCCGCCGCCGCGGCTCAACCCCGCCACCATGCCCCGCGCGGGCCGCGTGAGCCCGCGATTTCAGTCGTTCAACATTGAGATGGTGGAGATCACCGGCGGGCAGTACTGGAAGCCGTATCCCCGGCATCCCGTGGCGGCGCACTCAGGGCGGCCCAACCGGGCGGATTTATTCACCCAGCTTGCGCCGATCCATCTCGCCAACTCCCGCCTCCGGCGGCTGGCTGCCGCGCTGGGCCCGGATTATCTCCGCGTCAGCGGCACCTCCGCCAACTCAGTGGATTTTTGGGATTCGCATCGGCCCGCTCCGAAGCAGCCGCCCGCGGGTTTTGCCACGATTCTGACGCGGGGAGAATGGCGCGGCGTAATCCGCTTTGCCCACGCGACCCATGCCGCCATCGTCACCTCCTTCGCCATCAGCCCGGGCACGCGCGATGCGCGCGGGGTTTGGACGGACGCGCAGGCCGCACGCTGGCTGGCGTTCACCCGCGCAGCGGGCGGCCGCATCGCGGCGGCGGAGTTCATGAACGAGCCGAACTTCGCCGCGTTCGGCGGCGCGCCCAAGGGCTACGACGCGGCGGAGTTCGGCCGCGACGTCAAAATCTTCCGCCGCTTTCTGCACCGCGCGTCGCCGCGGACGCTGCTGCTCGGCCCGGGCACGGCGGGCGAAGGGCCCTTCGCGATTGGCGGCGGCGCGATTCCGATGCTGAAAACTTCCGACCTGATGCGCGCCGCCGGCCCGGTCTTTCCCGTCTTCAGCTATCACCTTTATTCCGCGCTTTCGCCGCGCTGCGCGCCGCCCGGCTCGCCGCTCGGCATTACCGCCGCGCAAGCCTTGTCGTCCGAATGGTTCGCGCGGCCGGAAAAAATCGCCGCCTTCTATGCCCGCCTGCGCGACCGCTTCGACCCCGGCACGCCGCTGTGGATCACGGAGACCGCCGGCGCCGCCTGCGGCGGGAATCCCTGGGCCGACCGCTATTTGGACACGTTCCGCTATTTGATTCAGCACGCCAGCCTGGCGCGCCGCGGCGTGCAGGTCATCATGCACAACACGCTGGTGGGCAGCACCTACGGCTTGCTGTCGCCGCGGACCTTCCGCCCCCGCCCCAATTATTGGGCGGCGCTGCTGTGGCGCCGCCTGATGGGCGCCACCGTCCTGAATCCCGGCGTGAGCTTCCGCGGCCGGCCGCGGGCCAATACCTACCTGTACGCCCAATGCCTGCGTGGCCGCCGCGGCGGCGTCACCCTGCTGGCCATCAATGCCGGCCGCCGCGCGAGCGCCATTCGCCTGCCCTTGGCCGCCGAGCGCTACACGCTAACCGCACGCGGGCTAGAATCCCGCCGCGTTCAGCTCAACGGCCGCACCCTGCGGCTCGGCGCGGATAACGCCTTGCCGCCCATCCGCGGCCGCGGCGTGCATCCCGGCAGGGTTTCCCTGCCGCCCCGCAGCTCCAGCTTCTTCGCCTTTCCCGCCGCCGGCAATACCGCTTGCCGCTAGGCCCTCCCTGGCAGCGCGCCGCCGGGGGCAATTGCCCGCCCAAGCTGCTTACGCCGCTCCAT
>DAHUYO010000189.1 GCA_027315185.1 Acidobacteriota bacterium | reverse complement strand
GTGAATCCTCCTGCGTGACGACGCGCCGCCGTGCGGCGCGCCGGATGCGGATGCTTATTCGCTCGCTTCGGAGCCCGTACCGACGCCCGGGCCGGCAGCCGCGGCATCACGACCGTGGCTGCTGCCACCACCGGCACGCGGCGGGCGTGCGCCGCGCGGAGCGTCCTTCTTGCCCGGCGCACGCCGCGCAGGCGCCTTGCGACGCGAACCCTCCTCGTCCCTGGCGACCGGGTTGCCTTCGGCGTCGAGCTCGACGAACTCGTCGCCGTCACCCTGGGCAGCGGCCGGCGAAGCGGCCTTGCCCTCGAGCACGGCATCGGCGGCGGCACGGGCATAAAGCTGCACGGCACGGATGGCGTCATCGTTGCCCGGAATGGCGTAGTCCACCAGCGCCGGGTCGTAATTGGTGTCGACCACCGCCACCACCGGAATGCCCAGCTTCTTGGCTTCCAGCACGGCGATGTTCTCGTGCCCGATGTCGATCACGAACAGGGCATCCGGCAGCCGATTCATGTTCTTGATGCCACCCAGGGATTTCTGCAGTTTGTCGCGCTCGCGGCGACGCGCCAGCACTTCGTGCTTGACCAGCTTTTCGAAGCGGCCGTCGGTTTCCATGGCCTCCAGTTCCTTGAGGCGCGCCACGGACTGCTTGACGGTGCGGAAGTTGGTCAGCGTGCCGCCCAGCCAGCGCTGCGCCACATAGGGCATGCCGCAGCGCGCGGCCTCGGCCTCGACGGCTTCGCGTGCCGAGCGCTTGGTGCCCACGAACATCACCGTGCCGCGCTTCTGCGCCACGCCGGAGAGGAAGTTCATGGCGTCGCCGAACAGC
>DAHUYO010000188.1 GCA_027315185.1 Acidobacteriota bacterium | reverse complement strand
CCGCTGGCGGGACGCCGACAGAACGCGAGCGCCTACGCAGGGCAGGAGCCCTACTCCACAGCGCACGGAGCATGCTTCCGGCTTGACGTGGGGCATTCCTCTGGCTGTGGGGTATGCCTCCGGCTTGCGTGCGGTCGCGCTCCGCGGGGGATAGCCGTCCCGGCTGTGGGTTTCCACCGCCCGGGAGGGCGACGGTACGCAGGGCAGGAGCCCTACCCCACCCTGTGAGCGCTCGACCAGGGCCAATCCCGCGGCTGATTCGCATGCTCAGCGTGTACCGGGTTCCATTCGATATAGTGGCGAATGCGGGCCGACTCCTCCGCGCCGCGAACGACGCGGTCGAACGACTCACGCTGCCAAAACGGGCCCGACCGGCCCAAGGCCCGGTTGGCGCGCTGCGCCGTGTACCCCTTAATGGCGCCGGTCGCTCGGGCCAAAGGCACAGCCAACGCCCACAAGACATGGACATGGTTGGGCATCACCGCGAAGGCGTGAGTTTTGTATAAGCCCAGTTCGCGCTCCCCGTATTCCAGCGCGGCGACCACCATTGCCGCGATCTCCGGCTGCCCCAGCCAGCGGGCGCCATGCTCGGCAGTGTCGTCGGCGCGGTCTCTCCACGCGAAAAGCGGCCCGCCGTGCAATCCCGAGCGCGACGCTGGCGGGAGGGGCGCTTCGTGTAGGCGCCAGGTGACGAACAGCGTCCGGCAGGGCGCGTCCCAGTGCGGCAGGTGGCGGCGGTAAAAGCCCACATGGCAGTGTCGGGCCATCCCCACGCCGCGCGCCAGACGCGCAAATGTGGGGTATGCCTTCGGCTTGCGTGCGGTCGCGCTCCGCGGCCG
>DAHUYO010000187.1 GCA_027315185.1 Acidobacteriota bacterium | reverse complement strand
GCGGGGTTTCGGTGGCCGCGATGCGGCATTCCGCGGTGGCCGCGCCGTTTGCGCCTGGGCAAAGGCAGCGTGCAAAGGCCGCGACTTTCCGTAGGACGGCCCGCTCCCCGCAAGCACAGCGGCCCGTCGCGGTCAATGGCGGGGCGGCGCCGCCGCCTGCGCCACTCGCACCTTGATCCCAGGTGTCAAGTCCTTATCCGCCGGCGCTACCACCGCATCACCGGCCCGCAGCGGCCCGAAGACCTCCATCCGCCCGCCATCGGTATAGCCCGGGGTGACGTTCACCATGGCGATGCGCCCGCCACGAACCACCTCCACCGCATGGCCGGCGGTGCTGTCCATTACGGCATCCGATGGCACGTAGAGCGACGCCTGCGGCCGCTCGATGGGCCAGCGCACGCGCGCGAACATGCCCGGCGCCAGCACCAGCCGGGGGTTGGCGGCGTCCGCCTCGACCGGCATGGTGCGGGTCTGCGGCAGCACGCTGTGGGCGATGCGCGCCACCACCGCGGTGAACTGCGCCCCGGGAGCGTTGGTCACCGTGAAGTTTACGTGGTTGCCGACGGCCGCGCCGCCCACCTCGTGCTCCGGCACGTCTACCGTCAGCCGCAGCGGATCTAGTTGCTGCAACTCGAACATCGGCGCCCCGCCCGGCCCTACCAAAGCGCCCGTGGAGATCATGCGCGTCACCACCATGCCGGAGAACGGCGCCCGCACCTGAAGATATTGTTCCAGCGCCCGCAGCGCCTCCGCCGCTTGCTTCGCGGCCGCCTCCGCCGCGGTACGCGCCTCCACCTGCGCCGCGTCCATGCGCACGGTTTGCTCGGCGACGGTGATGTCGTT
>DAHUYO010000186.1 GCA_027315185.1 Acidobacteriota bacterium | reverse complement strand
CCCTTATAGCCGAGGTGATGGCGAAACAGCACCTGGGGATTGATGTAGGCCCACAATTCGTCGAGCTGGGGAACGTCGCGGACGTGGCGCTCCAGGTCCGCCACGGGAGGAATGGGCAGATCCGCCGCCACCTTGGAACTGCGGCGGCCGCGCGCCGGGTCCGGCGCGGGCGTAGCCGGCGGCGCGTTGACGACCAGCGGCGCGGACGCCGCGGGAGACGCGGGCGACGCGGGAGAGGATGGCGACGCGGAAGGCGCCGTCCCGGCGGCGGAGGCGGCGCCGTCTTCGGAGCCGGCATGGGCGGCCAGCACCGCCTCGCGCTGCTGCGGGTCCATCAAGCCGTTCATCAGCGCCAGGCCGGTCATCGCGTCCTTGGCGTAACAGACCGGGCGGCCGTACTGCGGGGCGATCTTCGCGCGCGTGAACCGCGCCGACAGCGCCGCGCCGCCGACCAGCAACGGCGCGGCGATCCCCGCATCGCGCAGATCGCCGGCGGTCACCGCCATTTGCTGCGCGCTCTTCACCAGCAACCCCGACAACCCGATGGCGTCCGGCTGGTGCTGGTGGAACGCGGTGATCAGCGCTTCGGGCGGAACCTTGATGCCCAAATTGACCACCTCATAGCCGTTGTTGGCCAGGATGATCTCCACCAAGTTCTTGCCGATGTCGTGGACGTCGCCTTTGACCGTGGCCAGGATGACCTTGCCGCGGCGGGAGGACTCCGACTTCTCCATGAACTGTTCCAGGTGGCTGACGGCGGTCTTCATGGACTCCGCCGACTGCAACACCTCGGCGACGATCAGCTCATTGTTATTGAACAGCCGCCCGACCTCGGCCATCCCCGCCA
>DAHUYO010000185.1 GCA_027315185.1 Acidobacteriota bacterium | reverse complement strand
AATACCAGGGCATGGGACCGACCCCCAGGCGCCGCTGCCGCAGGCGCGCGCAGGCGCGCCTAAGCTTGGGATGCCGGACGAGCGGGCGTGGGAGGCCCCAAGCCGCCATGGATTGGCGCGGGCCGCAGCCCCGCCTGCAGCGGGGCATCCCGCTTTGATTGGCGCGGCGCGGGGCGCCGCTTATGCGCTCAGCTGGGCCAGGGACCGCGCCGCACCCCTTGCTCGGGCGCGCCGCAGCCTATTTCTGCGCGCCGTAGGCGCGCAGGGAGTTTCCCGGCCTTCCCGCACCCGCGTTGCCCCCGGGCAAACGGCGCGGGCCCCGCGAATGGCCATCGGGCCATTGCCGGGCCATTGCCGGGCAGTACTTAGGCAGTGGCGGAAGATGCGGCGGAGGCGGCGGGTGGCGGGGCGACGCCGCGCTGATTGAAGATGCGGCGGTAGAGCGACTCACGGCGCTGGGCGCGGGTGGCGGCGGTGGTGATGTAACGGATGCAAAGATCCCCGCCGGCGGCGCTGGGCTTGATTTGCACCACGGGGCTGAACTCCAGCTTGGCGGCGGCGATGCCCGCGGGCGCGGAGCCGCCGCGCCCGCGAGGGTGCGGCTCCCGGTGCTGTTCCTCCCACTCCTTGGCGGCCAAGGCGGCGTCAGCGCGGGTTTCCTCCTCGACCAAGCCGGCAATGGCGGCCAAGGATTGCGGCGTCCAAGGCGCGCCGCCGGCCGGGGCCAGGCGAATCTCATCCCACAACCATTGCCCGCGGGTGGAGAAATTGAAATAGGGTCCGGTGAACACGAAGCTGTTGGGCAGGTAGACCCGGCGTCCGGTGGCGTGGCCGGGCTCGGTCCAGTTGCCGGCTTC
>DAHUYO010000184.1 GCA_027315185.1 Acidobacteriota bacterium | reverse complement strand
ATCCCGCACCGTGTACAGCTCCAGGCCCATATGCGCCTTCCAGCCGCCCGCGGGGGCGGGCACCGGCGCCTCCGCCTGGCGCGGCGGGAAGAACTGCGGCGGCGCATCTCCGGCGGCGCGCGGCTCGTCGGCGGCATTGGGGCGGGGTCCGCCGGCCCAAGCCTTGGGTTGGGCCATCAGCGGCAGCCCGATGGCGGCCAGCTTGCCGAAGTCTCGGCGCGAATAGTCTGACATTGGTTCTCCTGTGTCTCGCCGACCCGTCACCCATCACTCCCGGGTGAGTGGGGCTGTTTGGCGTGAGTGGGGTTAGTGTACTGCCGCCGGTTTGTCTCCGCTGGTTTGTCTCCGCGGCCGGCGCTCCGGCGGCGGGGCCGGGGCCCGCGCCAAGCAGTGAGTCCGTGCCGCCGCCCCGCCCCCGTGGAACCGGCTTTAGCCGGTGTACCGCGGGCTTCAGCCCGCGGTCGCAACCCCGAGCGGCGCAGGCGCGCGGGGGCCCGCGCCAATAAAGCCGGGAACCTTTTCCTTGGCCGCCGGCAACCAATCGTGAAGAGCGAGCGAAACGATGGCGCCCGGCGCTGGGTGGGGAACGTCCTTCCACGCCGGTCGCCATCGTTGGGTCCGCGCACCGCGGCTATCCATACCGCAACGGAAACCGCCCTGCGCTCGCCGCCCGCGTGGCGCGCGCCGAAGGCGAGCGGCCCACTCCCGCCAAATCGTACCAATACGCACCGGCCGCGTTGCGGACCTCCGTTGAGGGGCGTAACCCCATCGCTCCAGCGGGCGTGAAAGGAAATATGAACAAGCACATTGCACTTCTTGCGGCGGCGGGCCTGGTGGCGCTGGCGCCGCTGGCGTGGGCG
>DAHUYO010000183.1 GCA_027315185.1 Acidobacteriota bacterium | reverse complement strand
CGCCGCTTCAAAATACGCCCCGCCCAGCCCTCCCTCGCGCGCGCGCGCAAAGGCGGCCAACGCTTCCCGCGGGCGGCCCAGGCGCAGCTGCGCCAGCCCTTGGTAGTACCAAGCCAGCCAGAAGGTGGGAGCAATCTGGCAGGCGCGGGCAAACAGTTGCAGGGCTTCCGCGGCATTGCCGAAATGCTCCAATTCCTCCGCGCCCAGCTCGAGATACGAGCGGGGATCATCGGGACGCTCGGCCAGCTTTTGCCGGCCCAGCTCCCGATAGAGAACGTCCTTGCGGCGGCGGGTTTCGGGATTTTCGGTGAAGGTGAAGTGATGCACGATGAAGCACGGCGGCCCCACCTGGCCGCAAAGCTGCTCGATGCAACGGGCGGTCGTCTCATGCACCCGGCCGACGAAATAGATGTCGGGGTGACGGCGGAAGAACAGGGCGTTTTCGTGCTCCACGTACGCGGGATACGGCCGCGCCTCCGCGATGCGGTGATCGTTGGGTTTGGCCGCGGCGGCATACATGTGGACGCGCGCCGAAAGGACATAATTGCGAATGCTGGCCTGGTAGCCGAGCGGCCCAGACTGGTTGGCCATCAGTCCGCGCAGAATGGGACCGGCGGCCGGGTCCAGCCGCTGATCGGCATCCAACGACAAGATCCAATCCGCACGGCACTGGGCCAAGGCGGCGTTGCGGGCGGCGGCGAAATCATTGTCCCAGGGACTCTCGACAACGCGCGCCCCGTGTTGCCGGGCAATGGCGATGCTGCCGTCGGTCGAACCGGTGTCGGCAATCACGACCTCGTCCGCCACGCCGCGCACGCTGGCCAGACAGTTCGGCAGATCGGCCGCCGCATTCCGCATGATCATG
>DAHUYO010000182.1 GCA_027315185.1 Acidobacteriota bacterium | reverse complement strand
GTCCGCCGTCGGCGACGAGGGTAAGCGAGCGGGCGAGGTCAGGGTTGGCGAAGACCTGGCCGAGCGCGGGGGCGTGGCCGTTGATCAGATACGTCTGCGCCGTGCCGGGATTCTTCGCGAGCGCGGGCGCGGCTTCGGACCAGTACATCGCGTCCCACTCGGGGACGGGGAAGCCTTCGCGGGCGGTGCGAATGGCGGGCTGGAGGTCGTCGTGGAGCGAGAGGCGGCCGAAGCGCTGGAGGAGCTGCGTCCAGCCATCGACGGCGCCGGGGA
This sequence comes from Acidobacteriota bacterium, assembly GCA_027315185.1. GTDB lineage: Bacteria > Acidobacteriota > Terriglobia > Terriglobales > SCQP01 > JAKAUF01. Next base: position 601 of record DAHUYO010000182.1, on the reverse strand, counting down.
CGGTGACGGAGTCGATGCCGAACAAGGGCATTTTGGCGATGCTGTGGGCGGCGAGAAACGCGGGGGTGAGCGCGGCGGGCGACCATCCGCTGGCGTTCAGGCCGTAGAGGCGGCCGGTTTTCGCGTCGTAGACGATGGCGAACAGGTCGCCTCCCATGCCGTTCATCATGGGCTCGACCACGCCCATGACGGCGTTGGTGGCGACGATGGCGTCGACGGCATTGCCGCCGTGGGCGAGGATCTGCGCACCGGCCTGGGCGGCGAGAGGGCTCTCCGCGGCGACGATGCCGTAGCGGGTGACAACCATGGAGCGGGACTGGCTGCGGCTGAGAGACTGGGCGGCGGCGGACGGGGCGACGGCGGCCAGGAGAGAGGCGGCGAGGGCGGCGGCGAGCGTCGCCCCGGCGGTGAACGGGGAGGTGGGGACCTCGGTCGCGAGGACCTCCAGTGCCTGCGCCGACGCGCCGGCCGGGGAGCCGCCGAACAGGATGGCGCTCGCCTCGATCGCGGCCTGCGTCGCCTCCGCGCCGTGCACGATCGTGGTGATCTCCCTGGCCAGGCGGCGCTGGCCATCGCGCCGGTGCGGTGCCTCGGCATGGGC
>DAHUYO010000181.1 GCA_027315185.1 Acidobacteriota bacterium | reverse complement strand
CGATCCGCGCCATCTCGATGACCGGGATAATGCCGATCTCCGCCTCGTCGCGGCGCATCTGCTCGGCGCAGGCGGAAGGAGCGGTGTAGCTGAGCTGCAACCTCGGCTCGGTCTCCAGCCCCCACAGCAACGGCGCGGTGTTGAGAAAGCTGATGGCCGCCACGCGCCAGCGGCCGGGGGTCGCTGCGAAATCACTCATGGTGCAACCGTCATCGTCCAACCATTGTACGGGAGGCGTTGCGCCCGCCCGCGCGCTCGCCGCCGGCGCCGCGCGCCAGGCGCCCGAAGCCACGCGCGGGCGGCGACGCGGCAACGGAGTGCGCCGCGGCCACGCCGTACCCGCACCCGATTTCACCGCGCGCCGCGCCAATCGAAGCAGGCCGCCCCGCCGCAGGCGGGGCTGGAGCTTGCGCCTATAAAATCGGGACGCCCCGCCGTAGGCGGGGCTGGGGCCCGCGCCAAGCAATGCTGCGTATTCTATAATGAATACATGGCCACCGTCACCGAATCCCCCGCCGCCGCTGTCACTCAATTGCCGGAATTTCGCAATGAACCGGTGGAAGATTTCTCCCGCCCGGAAGTGCGCGAGCGTTATCTTGCCGCCCTGGCCGCCGCCCGCCGCGAGCTGGGCAAGGAGTATCCCTGCCTGGTCGGCGCCGACAACCGCGAGCGCCGCTCCGAACGCAAATTCCAGTCGCTGAACCCCTCCAAATTCAGCGAAGTCGTCGGCGTGCACCAGGAAAGCTCCCCGGAGCTGGCCCGCGAGGCGGTCACCGCCGCGCTGAAGGCCTTCGAAAGCTGGAGCCGCACCCAGCCGGAAACGCGCATCGCGCTGGTGCGCCGCGCCGCGCAACTGCTGCGCGAGCGCAAGGCGGAGTACACCGCCTGGCTGACGCTGG
>DAHUYO010000180.1 GCA_027315185.1 Acidobacteriota bacterium | reverse complement strand
CCGCCCGTTCAGATCCCGGGAGCCGCGAATTTTGCGGTGCAGGTCTTCGCCGGCGTCAATCGCTCGGATGCGGAAAACCTCGCCGCGGCGCTGAAGGCGCGGCAATATCCGGTTTATGTGCTTTTACCGGATGCCGCGATCGGCCAGCAATACTACCGCGTACAGGTTGGCCCGTTTCCCACCCAGCAGCAGGCGCAGGAAATGCAGTCGCGATTGAAGGCCGACGGCTACAACGCCATTCTCAAACCCTAGCGCCGCGCAACCACCCCTCCGCAGTTGAGGTTGGCCAGCGCATGCGCGCCGGAAGGCGGGGGGCTATAGGCAGTCGGCTAACCCTTCCGGCAGCCTCGCCACTCCTGTCACAGGGGTCGCGCACTGGGGCAAAGTCGGCGCGGAAAGGCCGCGACATTCCGCCGGGCGGCCCGTGGCCGGCCAGCGCAATAGCCCACCGTCATCCGCCCAAGGCACGTCGCGGTAACCGCAGCACCAATTCGCTTTCTGCGTCTTTTCCTGGCCCCGCCCCAAAAAATCGGACCAGGATCCCGGCCACGGCTCCCCAAACGGCGAATTCCGCCATCCATCCCGCTGCATCGCCGCCGCCGCCCAGCGTTTCATGCAGCGTCAGCACCACCGGCAACTGCGCGAACGCAACGCCGGACCTCATCCCCCAATGTTCCCGCGGCACCAGGCGGGCATAACCGGCCGCCATCGCGCCGCCTGCCGCCCAACGGCCCGCGACGCCCGCCAGCTGCGTCCAATCGCCCTTTTCCGGCGGCCGCCGCTCGACAAACTCCACCAAGCTCGCCGCCAGCACGCCCAACGCCGCATTTTGGATCCACGCCGCCCAGTTCACCGCTCGCTCCCGCCCGTGGGATGCGCCGCCGGGACCGCCGCGTCGC
>DAHUYO010000017.1 GCA_027315185.1 Acidobacteriota bacterium | reverse complement strand
GGCGATGAACTCGGCGCCGAGCAGGAGATAGAGCACCGCCAGCGCGCCCATCACCGCCACCAGGGAAAGGGCGCTGAAGATCGGCGTGCGCTGCACCAGCAGGTTGATGGCCCCCGCCACCGCGATCGCGCCGAAGATGAAGAACAAAGCCGGATACATAGTTGCGCCGTTAGGCAATCGCCGCGTTCCTCAATGGAAACTGAGCACCGCGCCGGTGACCACGATGTTGGCCAGCGCCAGGGGAACCAGGAACTTCCATCCGAAGCCCATGAGTTGGTCGTAGCGGAAGCGCGGCAGCGTGCCGCGCACCCAGATGTACAGGAACAAGAAGAAGGCCACCTTGAGGGCGAACCAGATCACCGGCAAAAAGACGCGCAGCAGCGCCGGGCCGAACATGGGGCCGTGCCAGCCGCCCAGGAACACGATCGTCGCGATGCAGCTGACGGTGATCATGTTCACGTACTCGGCCAGGAAGAACATGGCGAACTTCATCGAGCTGTATTCGGTGTGGTAGCCGGCGCCCAATTCGCCTTCCGCCTCCGGCAGGTCGAAGGGGACGCGGTTGGTTTCCGCGAAGGCGGCGGTCAAATAGATGCAGAAGGCGACGAACTCCGGAACGATGTACCAGATGTGGTTCTGCGCGTTGACGATCTGGCGCAGATCCAGCGAGCCGGCGAGCATGATCGGGCCGATCAGCGCCAGGCCCAGGGCCAGCTCATAACTGACCATCTGCGAGCCGCCGCGCAGCGAGCCCAGGAACGAATATTTGCTGTTGGAGGACCAGCCGGCGAGGACGATGCCGTAGACTCCCAGCGAAGTGACGCCGAGGACGAACAACAGTCCGACGTTGATGTCGGTGACCTGGAACTGGATGGGGTAGCCGAAGAGATGGAACGTTCCGCCGATGGGGACGACGGAGAGGGCGGTGAGGGCCAGCACGACGGAGATGACCGGGGCGAGGACATAGAGGAAAGGATGCGCCTCGGTGGGAGTGATGTCTTCCTTGAGAATGAACTTGAAGGTGTCGGCGGCGGGCTGAAGAAAACCGCTGGGGCCGACGCGGGTGGGGCCGACGCGGCTCTGGATGCGGGCCACGATGCGCCGCTCGGCGAGCTGCACGTAGGCCACCAGCGTCAGCAGCACGGCGAGCGTGATGACGACCTTGACCAGCGAGACGAGGAAAAAGATTCCGAGAGGCATTAGGGGCGGGAATGTTTCTCCATGACGGCGTTGAGCGTCGCGCTATAGCGGCCCAGGGTGCCGGCGGTGAACAGGGAATCGTGGTTGGGCCGGATCATCTGCGGCGCGGCTTGGTGGGGCACGGCGCTGTTGAGCGGGACGGCGAGGGCGCCGCGGCCGGCCATGAGCTGAACCAGGGAAACGGCGTAACCCTTGACCTGGGCGCGGATCTCGGAGAAGACGCGGTCGGCGTCGGGGCGGCCGAAGTCGGCGCCCAGCATCCGGGCCAGCGCGTGGATGATCTCCAGGTCGGTCTTGGCGCCTTCGAAGGAGCCGCCGCGGCGCTGGCTCTGCACCTCGCCGCAGGTGTTGGTCACGGTGCCGGACTTTTCATAGAGCGACAGCGCCGGCAGGACCACGTCGGCGGCCTGGGCGGTTTCGGTGAGGAATAGGTCCTGCACCACCAGGAAACAAGATTTCAGGGTGGCGGCGTTGACCGGGTCCAGGCGGAAGGGGTTGGCGCCGACGACATACAGGGCGTCCAGCTCCCGCCGGTCCACGGCTTCCACCATCTGCCGCTGGTTCCAGCCCGGCGCCGCGGGGATGTCGCCGCCCCAGGCGGCCGCGAAATGGGCCCGTGCAGCACCGTCGGAGACCGGCAGATAGCCGGGCAGCAGATCGGGATACAGGCCCATATCGGCGGCGCCGCGAGAGTTGGCGTTGTCGGCCATGGCGATATAACGCGTGTGCCCGGGCAGCGAGGCGCCGAAGCGGACCAGGGCCTGGACGGCGTCGCCGGTCAGCTCCGGCCCGAAGACGATGATGACGTCCCGCTCCTGGGCCAATTCGGCGCGGAACTCCTCCAACCCGCCGGGGATGGGCTGCGGCGTCGAAGGCGGGGTTTGCGGCCAGCGCTTGTCGCCGGGAGGGCTGACGGCGGTCAGCTCGGCCTGCGGCGGATCGCCGCGCTGCGGCGCGGCTAAATAGCGGACCGCGTCGGCCTCGGTGCCATGCGTCAGCAGGGCCATGCGGCGCGCCTGGCGGCGCAGCCGAATGTCGCGGCGGTTGAGGACATACAGGCTGGCGCCGGCGAGGCGGTGGGCCCAGCGCAGGTTCCAGGCCAGCAAGGGGTGTTCCTGGGTCGGGTCGCCGCCGACCAGCAGCACCGCCTTCGCGGTTTTGAGGGCGCCGGAATCGGCCAGTTGCGGCAGGGGCCGGGCGGCGGCGCCGGCCGGCTGCGCCAGGGCATCGAAGAGGGCGGGGAAGTCGGCGCTGCGGTGGTGGTCCACGTGGTTAGTGCCGAGCACGCGGCGCGCCAGCTTTTGCAGTTGGTAGCTTTCCTCGTTGGTGCAGCGGGTCGAGCCGATCACGCCGAACTGGCCGTGGGCGGCCTGAATGCCGCGCCAGCGGTCGGTGATGGTTTCCAGGGCGTAGGCCCAGCTCACCGGGCGCAGCTCGCCGGAGGCGTCGCGCACCAAGGGGCTTTTCAGCCGTTCGGGATGGCGCGTGAAGTCGGTGCCGTATCGGCCCTTGACGCAGAGAAAATCGCCGTTGATGCCGTTCTTGTCGCGGTTGTCGCCGCGCAGGATGACGCCGTTGCGGACGCCGAGCGTGGTCTTGCAGCCATCGCCGCAGAAGGCGCAGATGGCGCCGACGTGCTGCATCTCCCAGGGCCGGGTCTGGTAGCGGTAGGCGCCGCTGGTGAGCGCGCCGACGGGGCAGATGTCAATGCACATGCCGCATTCTTCGCATTCCAGATGATCCTGATGGTTGGGCAGGATGGTGGAGAGGATGCCGCGATTGCCCACGCCCAGGGCCCAAACGTCCATGCCCTCGCCGCAGACTCGCACGCAGCGGTAGCAGAGGATGCAGCGCGGGCGGTCGTAGTAGACCACCGGCGACCATTGCTGCTCGTCGCGGTGGCGCTTGGGTTCGTCGAAGCGGCTGACGGCGGCGCCGTAGCGAAAGGTCATGTCCTGGAGTTCGCACTCGCCGCCGGCGTCGCAGACGGGGCAGTCCAGGGGATGGTTGGTGAGGATGAACTCGATCGCCGATTTGCGCGCAGCCTGCACCGTCGGCGTTTCGGTATGGACCACCATGCCCTCGGCGACGACGGTGGTGCAGGCGGTCTGGAGCTTGGGGATCTTCTCCACCTCCACCAGGCACATGCGGCAGGCGGCCTGGAGGGAGAGTTTGGGGTAGTAGCAGAACGAGGGGATCTCGATGTTGGCGGCGCGGCAGGCCTCGATCAGCAGCGTTCCCGGCGCCGCGGCTAGGGTGTGGCCGTTGACGGTGAAATGCACCTCGGCCGGGGCGGGTGGAGCGCCGGCGGCGGGAGCGGGTTTGGACGGGGTCTCGGGCATGGCTTAGGCGACGGGCACGGCGCTGGACTCCGCGGCGAAGGGGCAGGGGCGGCCGTGCAGGTGATCTTCGAATTCCGAACGGAACTTGCGCACGATGCTGAGGATGGGCATGGCGGCCGCGTCTCCCAGCGGGCAAAGGGTGCGGCCCAGGATGTTCTGCGCCACGTCGGTGAACAGGTCCACGTCCTCCGGCCGGCCATCGCCGCGGTGAAAGCGGGTGAGGGCCAGTTGCAGCCAGTTGGTGCCTTCCCGGCAGGGAACGCACCAGCCGCAGCTTTCATGCCGGTAGAACTGCATCACGCGCAGCGCGAATCGCACCATGCAGGTGCGGTCGTTGATGACCACCACGCCGCCGGAGCCGAGAAAGGAGCCCGCTTTGCCCACCGAATCGTAGTCCAGGTTCAGGCCCAGCGCCTCCTCGGCGGTGAAGATGGGCGTGGAGGAACCGCCGGGGACGACGGCTTTCAAGCCGCCGCCGAGGACGCCGCCGCCGATCTCCTCGATCAGGCGGCGCAGGGGAAAGCCCAGCGGCAGCTCGTAGACGCCGCGGTTCCGCACCTGGCCGCTGAGGGAGAACAGGCGCGGTCCGCCGTTTTTCGGCAGGCCGATATTGAGGAACCAGTCACCGCCGCGGAGAATGATGGGCGGCACCGAGGCCAGCGTCTCGACGTTGTTGATGACCGTGGGGCAGCCGTAGAGCCCGCTGAGGGCGGGGAAGGGAGGCTTGAGCCGGGGAATGCCGCGCTTGCCCTCCAGCGACTCCATCAGCGCCGATTCCTCGCCGCACTCGTAGGCGCCGGCGCCGGTATGGGCGAGGATGTCGAAGGAAAAGCCGCTGCCGCGGATGTTGGCGCCCAGATAGCCGGCCGCGTAGGCTTCGGCCAAGGCGCGCTGCATGATGTCCAGCACGTAGCGGTATTCGCCGCGGATGTAGATGAAGCCGCGCTGCGCGCCGATGGCCCGACCGGCGATGGTGATGCCCTCGATGATGGCGAACGGATCGTGCTCCAGAATGAGGCGGTCCTTGCAGGTCCCGGGCTCGCTTTCGTCGGCGTTGCAGAGCACGTATTTCGGCTTGTCGCCGCCCTTGGGAATGAAGGACCACTTGAGGCCGGTGGGAAAGCCGGCGCCGCCGCGGCCGCGCAGGGAGGACTTCTTGACCTCCTCGATGATGGCCTCGGGCGCCATCGCCTCGCCGCCGTTCAGGCCCAGCGCCTTGCCCAGGGCTTGATACCCGCCGGTGTCGAGATAGCCGGCCAGGGTGGCGGCGCGGGGATCGCCGAAGCGCTGGCTGACGACGCGGACTTCCGCGGGGTGCGCGGCGGGATAGGCGGGGCGTTCGGCCACGGCTAGCCTTGCCTCCGGTACTTTTCCAGAATCTCATCCACTTTGGCGGGGTCGAGCTCCTGGTGAAAGTCGTAGTTGACCTGGAGCGCCGGGGCCCAGGCGCAGGCGCCTATACACTCGACCTCCTCGATGGAAAACATGCCGTCCGGCGTGGTCTGGCGGTTGTGGATACCCAAGCGGCGCTGGCAATGGGCCAGGATCTCCTCGCCGCCGCGAAGCATGCAGCTGATGTTGGTGCAAACCTGCACGTGGTACCGGCCGGCGGGCGCGGTGCGCAGCATGGAGTAGTAGCCGATGACCTCCCGTACCCCCAGCTCGGTTTCGCCCAGCAGGGCGGCGATCTCGGCGATCGCCTCCGGAGGCAGATAGCCGAGTTCGTCCTGGGCATAGAGCAGCATCGGCACCAGGGCGGAGCGGGGCTGCGGATAGCTGGCGGCCAGCCGTTCGAAGCGGTCTCGGGTTGCGGGGCTAAAGACGGACATGGCGGTGGCTGGCCTGCGCGGGGAGGGCAGAAAATCGCGTCCGCGCCTTACGGCTTCCGTTCCCGGTTGGGCCATCGTTCGCGGCGCGGCCAACGGCCCTGTTCGGTGCGTTCTCCATTAGCGGTCCACATCGCCCAGGATGATATCAATGCTGCCGATGACGGCGACGACGTCGGCGATCAGCCGGCCCTCGATCATCCGGGGCAGCGCCTGCAAGTTGGCGAAGGAGGCGGCGCGCATGTGGCAGCGGTAGGGTTTGGCCGTGCCGTCGGCGACGATGTAGTAGCCCATGATGCCGCGCGGCGACTCGATGGCCTGGAACACTTCGCCCGGCGGCACGCGGAAGCCTTCGGTGACGATCTTGAAGTGATAGATCAGCGCCTCCATCTCCGACTTCATCCGGTCGCGGTCGGGCAGGACGACGCCGTTCACCTCGGCCTTCCAGGGGCCCTCGGGCATGCCTTCCAGCGCCTGGCGGGCGATCTTGACGCTTTCCCGCATCTCCTCGACGCGCACCAGATAGCGGGCGTAGACGTCGCCCTCCGTGCGCACGGGTACGTTGAAGTCGAACTCGTCGTAGCTGGAGTAGGGATTGTCCTTGCGCAGATCCAGCGGCATCCCGCTGGCGCGCAGGCAGGGACCGGTCAGGCCCAAGGCGACGGCGTCGGCGGCGGAGATGACGCCGACCCCGCGGGTGCGGCCGATCCAGATGGCGTTGGCGGTCAGCAGGTTTTCGTATTCGTCAATCTTGGCCGGGAAGGCGTCCAAGAACGTGCGGACGCGCTCCAGCATGCCCAGCGGCGGCTCCAGGGCAAGGCCGCCGACGCGGAAGTAGGAGGTCATCATCCGCTGGCCGCTGACGTACTCGAAGATCTTCAACAGTTCCTCGCGCTCGCGGAAACAGTACAGGAACACCGTCATGGCGCCGATGTCCAAGGCGTGCGAGCCCAGCCAGACCAGATGACTGTTGAGGCGCGTCAGCTCATTGAGCAGCACCCGGACCCACCGCGCGCGGCGGGGGACTTCCAGGCCCAACAGCTTCTCCACCGCCAGCACGTAGCAGAGGTTGTTGGTCATGGGCGCCAGGTAGTCAATGCGGTCGGTGAGCGTGACCACCTGCTGATAGAACTTGGATTCCGCGCTTTTCTCGATGCCGGTGTGCAGATAGCCGATATCCGGCAGGGCGCGGACGACCATTTCGCCGTCGATTTCCAGGATGAGGCGCAGCACGCCGTGGGTGGAGGGGTGCTGCGGCCCCATGTTCAGAATCAAGTTGTGGCCGGTGGTTTCGGTATCCACGCCCGGAGCTTGGGTCAGTTCCGGCATCTAGCGGTACCCTTCGACGGGATAGTCCTTGCGCATGGGATGCCCTTCCCAATTATCCGGCATCATGATGCGGCGCAGGAACGGATGGCCGGCGAACTGCACGCCGAACAAGTCGAAGACCTCGCGCTCGCACCAGTTGGCGCTGGGCCAGACCGGCGTCAGGCTCGGCACCGCCTGGTCGGCGTTGGTGCGGACCTTGAGGCGCAGCCAATGATGGCGGGCGGTGGAGTAAAGCTGGTAGACGACGGCGAAGCGGGGATCGGCGGGGAAATGATCCACGCAGGTGATATCGGCGAGCAGGTCGAAGCGCAGTTCGGCGTCGTCGCGCAGCCAGGCCGCCACGGTGGGTAAGGCCGCGGCGGCGATGGTCAGGCTGAGTTCGCCCAAGGCGAACTGACCGTCTAGGATCGCCTCCGGGTTCCAATCCAAGAGGCGGCGCGCGGCGGCTTGTTGGCGCCAGTCAGGCGGCGTCGCGGCGTCGGGCGATGGAGAAGGCGGCTGGGGTGGGTTCGGAGTCAATTCGGCTTTCGCGTCCAAGAGCGGGTTAACGGTTGCCGGTGCGGGCGACGGAGGGCGGCAGGGTCAGTTCGTTGCGCTCGGGGGTGTTCCAGTCCAGCACGCCACGCTTCCAAATGTACGTGAAGCCGGCCAGGACGATGGCGATGTAGACGATCATCTCCACGAAGCCCAGCACCCGCAGGCGGCGGAACTCGACCGCCCAGGGCAGCAAAAAGACGGCTTCGATGTCGAACAAAATGAAGACGATGGCGACCAGGTAGAACTTGACGGCGAACCCGCTGCGCACGTCCCCCTTGGGAGTCATGCCGCATTCGTAGGGGGAAAGCTTGATCTTGCCGCGGCGCCGCTGGCCGATCAGACGGGAAGCGACAATCAGCCCCAGCGCCAGCGCCAACGCCAGCACGAACTGAATCAAGATCGGCAGGTAGTTGGCCATGTAGCTGGGGGTGGAAGTCATGGCGGCAATTTCGCGGGTGGAATTACCCCGTCCGATGGTATACTCGCCCACGGCTGAGCCGCGGAATAGGGAAAACATAACAATATAAGAGGCTAGCGAAGGCAGTGTCAAGGCGGCGTTCAGCGGCGGAGCGAGTCGGAAGAGCATGACGCGCGGGTTTGGCTACAACAGCGTGGTGGAACTGGACGGAGAGTCGTTTCACGTGCAGACGGAGCCCTGCCGCCGGCGGAGCGAGGATGGCGACGAGGACGGCCTGGCGATCGAAACCACGATCTTCCGCGGCGGCCAGGTGCACTATACGCGCCGGGTGGAGTGCGCCACGGACGACGACGCGGCGGTGCGGGAGCGCGTGCGGGAGCAGCACGGCGCGGTGATCGCCGAACTGCGCAACGGGCAGTTGGCGCGCTAGCCCTGGCGGCGGCGCAACCGGGGGAGAATTGCCGCCGGCCAAGGCGCGGGCGGCGCGGCGCCAAAGCCTGGCAATACGGTCAGTGCCGCGCTCGCCAACCCCGGCGCTTCCGGCCGCGGGGCGCGGCGTGCTACGGTTTGCAAGGAAGACCCGAAAGGCGTTGCCGGCGCGGCGCTGCCCGCCCACCATGGCCCGACTTGCCCACCGCCCATCCGCTCGCTCCATCTTGGACCGGCGCATCTGCGACCTCGGGCTGCGCATTCCCGGCTCGCCGCTGGCGGCGCCGGTGCGGCGGCTGTACCGGGAGTTAGAGGCCAAGGGGCTGAGCCACTTTCAGCCGATGTGTTACTTGACCGATGAGTGGGGTTGCCCTTCGGGGGAGCCGGTGATCGGCATACCTTTCTATCTTGCCGACCGCCGCCTGGCGCGGCGGGAACGGGAGTTGAACGATTTAGAGGACCGCCGGGAGATCCTGATGTACCTGCGGCATGAGGCCGGCCACGCCTTCAACTACGCCTACCGCCTCTACCGTCGGCCGGAATGGCGGCACTGGTTTGGGCCCTACCGCCGGCCGTACCGGGACCACTACCATCCGGTAGCCTTTTCCCGCGACTATGTACGGCATATCGCCGGCTGGTATGCGCAGAAACACCCCGACGAGGACTTCGCCGAAACCTTCGCCGTGTGGCTGACTCCCGGCTCCGGATGGCGGGAGAAATACCGCCACTGGCCGGCGCTGGGCAAGCTGGAGTATGTGGAACGGGTGGCGGCGGAGGTGGGTGGACGGGCGCCGCTGCTGCGCCATGGGCGTCCCGACTTCACGGTGCGGGAAATGAAGATGACCGTCGGCGAGTTCTACCGCGCGGCGGCGGCGCAACAGCCCGCCGTGCCCGCCGATCCGGCGATGGATGCGGATTTGCGGGATATTTTTCCGCCCGCGCGGAACGCGCGGCGGCGGGCGGAGGACATGGTGCGGGAGCACCGCAAGGCGCTGACGGATAAGGCGGCGTATTGGACCGGCGTGCGGCGGCCGGCGGTGAAGCGCCTGGTGGAGGCGATCGAAAGCCGCCTGCGCGGGCTGGACTTGCGCGTGGAGCGGCGGCGGGAACGCGACCATTTGACCGAACTGGCGACCTTCATCACCGCCATGGCCATGCAGGGCATGGCGGCGCCGCAGGCGATCGGGACCCATGGCCGCCGTCCGCCGGGCGGCGCGGCGCCTGGCGCGCAACCCGCGCGGCTGGGCGCGGGCCGCCGCGGATCGGGCAACGGCGGGCAGGAGCCGGCGGCATGACCGCGGGCAAGCTCAAAGTCGCGGTTCTGTACGACGTGTGGGGCGAGGAGGATGCCGCGCCGTCCGCGCCGCGGCGTTCCCGCCGCCGCAAGCGCGACAAACCGGATCACGAGGAGATCTTCGAGGCGCTGGAGAAGCTCGGTCACGAGCCGTTCTACCAGTTGCTGGACGGCCGCAACGCCTCGCTTTGCGCGCTGGCCAAGATGGAAGCCGACGTCATCTTCAATTTGACCGAGTCCTACGCCGGCGACGACACCAAGGACATGCAGATTGCCGGCTTCTTGGACCTGCTGGGCACGCCGTATACTGGCGCCGGCCCGCACGCGCTGTACCTGGCGCAGGACAAGGCGCTGGCCAAGAAGATGTTCGCGTTTCACGGCATCAAGACGCCGTTTTTCGCCACCTCCTACCGCGGGCGGCTGGACCACGCGCATGACATCGAGTTTCCGCTGATCGTCAAGCCGGTCTCCGAGGACGGCTCCATCGGCATCGAGGCGGATTCGGTGGTGGGCAGCATCAAAGAACTGATGGAGCGGATTCATTACATCCATGACAAGTTCGACTCGCCGGCGCTGATCGAGGAATACATCGAAGGCCGGGAGATCTACGCCTCCATCTTGGGCAACGAGGACCCGGCGGTGCTGCCGCTGGTGGAACTGGATCTGTCCAAGTTGCCGGAGGGCACGCCGCGCATCGCCAGCACGGAGGTGAAGTGGGAAAAGGAGACGGAAAGCTACCGCGTCACCAAGTCCGCGCCGGTCGAGGATCTGCCGGAGGCCACGGCCAAGCGGCTGGAGGAAACCGCGCTAGCGGCCTACCGCACGCTGAAGCTGCGGGACTACGGCCGCATTGACATGCGGCTCACCAAGCGGAATGAGATTTATGTGCTGGAGGCCAATCCCAACCCCTGGCTGGCGAGCGGGGCGGAGTTCGCCATGGCGGCGAAAAAGGCGGGGCGGTCGTACTGCGATTTGATCGCCGAAATCGTCGCCCTGGCGCAGGCGCGCGGCTAGCCGCCGCCCGCTGTTTACTAGTTTGCTAATTGCCCGATGGCGCGGAGGCGCTTAAGCTGAGGCGCATTGGGTGGTAGTGAGGGTATGAGCGCTGCGGGCAGCAGCAACGGCAACCCGAGCGGGAACGGCCCGCCGACCTGCGTCTTGCTGGTCGAAGACGACGCGCTGGTGCGCGAGTCCATCCGCGAGCATCTGGAGCGCCGCAACTACGTCTGCGTGGAAGCGGCCAGCGGCGCCGAGGCGCTGCAATTGCTGCAAAGCCAAACCCCGGACGTGATCGTCACCGATATCGCCATGCCGGGCATGAACGGCATCGAATTTTTGTTGAAAAGCCGGGCTTTGGGCTGCCGCCTGCCGGCCATTCTGCTGACGGCGGTGAACGACACGTCGGTGCTGGCGCTGGGACGGGACGCGGGGGCGTTTTGCTCGCTGCCCAAGCCGCCGGATTACGCCCAACTGGATGCCATGATCCAGCGTGGACTGGCGCTGAGCCAATAGCGCCGCGGCCAGGACCTGGCCAGGCGGCCGCGCGGCGCGGTCCGGGGGGCGGCAGGCCGCCACGCAGCGGCAGGACAGGAGGCGGAGCGTGGCCGAGGGACGGGAATCAAAACTGCGCATCCAGGACGGGATCAGGCAAAAGCGGTGCTCGACCTGCGGGGCCTGGAAGCCGGATACGGAGTTTTCTCCGGGCGGGATTAGCCACCAGGGAACGGAAGGCGGGCTGCATTGCGAGTGCCGCAAATGCAACAATGAGCGCCACCGGAGGCGAAGAAACGAACGAACCGTGAGGCCGTAGCGATGGACGCGATCAAGGTATTCCTATCGATCTCCGCAACGATAGCGGGCTTCCTCGTGCTGCTGGCGGTTCCGTACAACGGGTTTTTCGCCGACAGCATAGGCCAGTTCGTCGTCGGTGTGATTCTTCTGGCGGCCGGGCTCACGTATCTCTGGAAGAGAAGCGGCCTGGGCCGTCAGAAGAGATCAACGTGAGCAGCCTGCCGGCGGGGCGACACCCTTGCCAAATGGCGCGGGCCGTGATACGATCAGTTCTTCTATTGAACTTCTGCGGATGGACCGCATCGGGTTCAATTCCCTCTCACCGCCCGTATTTTACGTTGCGCCCGCCAGCGGCGCCCCGCCCATGGTGGCGGGGCGGCGGAAGGAAGTAAAGGCCGCGGGGCAGCGCAAACCTACCTGAAAAGGCGGCGGGGCGATTCTCAGAATCGGCCGTCGCGGTGCGTGTTTCCACTCGCATGACCATCGCGGAACTGAAGGAAAAAAACATCACCGAATTGGCTCGGATCGCCCGCACGCTGGAGTTGCCCGGCGCGAGCGGGATGCGCAAGCAGGACTTGATCTTCAAGATTCTGCAGGCGCAGAGCGAAAAAGAGGGGCATATCTTCGCCGAAGGCGTGCTGGAGATTCTGCCCGACGGCTACGGCTTCCTGCGATCGCCGGACTACAACTATCTGCCCGGCCCGGACGACATCTACGTCTCCCCGTCGCAGATCCGCCGTTTCGACCTGCGCACCGGCGACACGCTCTCCGGGCAGGTGCGGCCGCCGCACGAGGGAGAGAAGTACTTTGCCCTGGTCAAGGTGGAGGCGATCAACTTCGCCTCGCCGGAGGAAGCCCGCAACAAAATTCTTTTCGACAACCTGACGCCGCTCTATCCCAACGAGCGCGTCAAGTTGGAAACGGTGCGGGAGAATATCTGCGGGCGGATCATGGACCTGCTGACGCCGATCGGCAAGGGGCAGCGAGGTTTGATCGTGGCCCCGCCGCGAACCGGCAAGACCATGCTCTTGCAGTCCATCGCCAACTCCATCACCACCAATCATCCCGAAGTGGTGCTGATGGTGCTGCTGATTGACGAGCGGCCGGAAGAAGTGACCGACATGCAGCGGACGGTGAAGGGGGAGGTCATCAGCTCCACCTTCGACGAGCCGCCCTCGCGCCACGTGCAGGTGGCCGAAATGGTCATCGAAAAGGCGAAACGGCTGGTCGAGCACAAGCGCGACGTGGTGATCCTTTTGGATTCGATCACGCGCCTGGGCCGCGCCTACAACACCGTGGTGCCGCCCTCCGGCAAGGTGCTCAGCGGCGGCGTGGATTCCAACGCCCTACAGCGGCCGAAGCGCTTTTTCGGCGCCGCTCGCAACATCGAGGAAGGCGGTTCGCTGACCATCATCGCCACCGCCCTGATTGACACCGGCAGCCGCATGGACGAGGTCATCTTCGAGGAGTTCAAGGGCACCGGCAACATGGAGATCATCCTCGACCGGAAATTGGTGGACAAGCGCGTGTTTCCCGCCATTGACATCCAGCGCTCCGGCACCCGCAAGGAAGAGCTGCTGATTCCCAAGGACGACCTGAACCGCATTTGGGTGCTGCGCAAGGTGCTCACCCCCTTGTCCGTCACCGAGTCCATGGAACTGCTGCGCGACAAGCTGCTCAAGACCAAGGCCAACGCCGACTTCCTCGCCGCCATGAACACCATGTAGCGCGGGGCAGTCTACCCGGGCCCGGGCTCGGCGCCTCCCTCCGTTCGTTGGGCAAATTCGACTCTGTTTCCAC
The DNA here is from genome assembly GCA_027315185.1 of Acidobacteriota bacterium. Taxonomy (GTDB): domain Bacteria; phylum Acidobacteriota; class Terriglobia; order Terriglobales; family SCQP01; genus JAKAUF01. The sequence goes on along the minus strand of DAHUYO010000017.1, from coordinate 38,415 downwards.
CAGCCCTCTTCGCGGCGTACATCGCGTCGTCCGCCGCCTTGAGCAGGGACTCCGCACCTTCCGTCGGTCGGTGCGACGCAACCCCGACGCTCGCGGTTATAGCCCCGCCGCAGGCCCGTTCCAGCGCACGCCGCGCCCGCTCCGCGACGGGCCCTGCCTCCGCCTGCTCAAAATTCGGGAGGAGGATAGTGAACTCGTCGCCGCTGTAGCGGTAACCCATCTCTTTTTCGGCGCAGGCCGCGGCGATCGCCTGGTGCCCCCCGCCGTCGTTGACGCCCTTGAAGTGGTCGAGATCCGCCATGGCGAGGCAGAGCGGCACCGGACCCCTCTGGCTCTCCGCAATGGTGCGCGGCAGGTCTCGATCAAATTGGGCGCGGCCGCGAATGCCCGTCACCGCGTCGCGGCTTTCCTCGGAGCCGCCTGGTGCCCGAGCGGTAGCACCATGCTGAGCAAGAAACCGCAGTTGATCGAGCCGATTCCGAACCTGCTCCTCCCATTGGGAACCGGGCTGCCCCTCACCCTGACGCGAAGCCCAGTAGCGGATGTCTTTGAGGACTTCCTCGGCGGAGTCCGGATACGGGTCGGTCGGCCGGGGCGGTCGGCGCGCGCTCCTCTCCGTCGCGGAGAGTGCGATGTTCTCGGCGACCTCTAGGCGTCCACTGAGTCCGTCGCGCCGGCCTACGCACGTCACCCTCCCGTCCGCCTCGAGGGCTTCGATAGCGGTCAGGAAGGCCGCGTCGGCGGCCGCCCCGTAGCTGGGCAAGGACGCCCTGAGGTCCGCGAACCTTTCCTTCCCGGGGTGCGCCGCAGCCAACTTCGCCAATATCTCCTCTGCCAGTTGCTCGTCGTACACAGTGCCTCCGCGGGCGGGACGGGCGCCGGGCCAAGTTTGCCACGCCTCCTGCGCGGCCCGCAATCAATGCGGGCGGTACACTGTGGTGTGCCGGAAGCCGGAGGTTTGATTGCGCCGACGATAGACCGCCAAGCGGCGCGGTATCGCGCCAACCAGGCGGCGATGGCGGCGCTGGTGGAGCGCATCCAGAAGGACCGCGCGGAGATCGCCCAAGGCGGCGGCGCGGGGGCGATCCGGCGGCAGCATGACAAAGGCCGGCTGACGGCGCGGGAACGCATCGCCCTTCTCTGCGATGCGGAGACTCCATTTCAAGAACTGGGGCAATTCGCCGCCTTTGGGATGTACGGGGAATGGGGCGGCGCGCCGGCGGCGGGGGTGATCTGCGGGCTGGGACGGGTGGCCGGGCGGCTGGCCATGCTGATCGTGAACGACGCCACGGTGAAGGCCGGAGCGTTTTTCCCGATGACGGCGAAGAAGGTCATCCGGGCGCAGAACATCGCCTTGGCCAACCGGCTGCCGGTCATTTATCTGGTGGATTCGGCGGGGATCTTCCTGCCGCTGCAAGAAGACGTCTTTCCCGACACCGATGATTTCGGCCGCGTTTTTCGCAACAACGCCGTGCTCTCGGCGCGGGGCATTCCGCAGATCACCGCCATCCTGGGCAGTTGCGTCGCCGGCGGGGCCTATCTGCCGGTGATGTGCGACACGGTGATCATGACCGAGGGCAGCGGGTTGTACTTGGCCGGACCGGCGCTGGTGCAGGCGGCGATCGGCCAGCGGGTCAGCAGCGAGGAATTGGGCGGGGCGAAGATGCACGCCCAGGTCAGCGGCACGGTGGATTACCGCGAGGCCGACGACCGCGCCGCGATGGCGCGCATCCGCGGCCTCGTGGGGCGGTTCGCGCCGCCGCCGGCGTCGCCCTTCGACCGCATCGCCGCCGAGGAGCCGGCTACGGCGCCGGAGGATCTGTATGGGCTCTATTCCGCCGATCCCCACCAGCCCTATGACGTCCGCCACATTCTCGCCGCGGTGCTGGACGGCAGCCTGTTGGACGAATACCGCGCCGAGTTCGGGCAGACGCTGGTCTGCGGGTATGGACGCCTCGGCGGCTTCGCCGTGGGCGTGGTCGCCAACCAGAAGCTGCCCATCCGCCGCCCGGACAAGCGCATCGAGTTCGGCGGGGTGATCTATCCGGAGAGCGCGGACAAGGCGGCGCGGTTCATCATGGACTGCAACCAAAACCATATTCCACTGCTGTTCTTCCATGACGTGAACGGCTTCATGGTGGGCAAGGAGGCGGAGGCGGCGGGCATCATTCGCGCCGGAGCGAAAATGGTGAACGTGGTCGCCAACAGCGTCGTGCCGAAGATCAGCGTGATCCTCGGCGGCAGTTTCGGCGCGGGCAACTACGCGATGTGCGGCAAGGCCTATGATCCGCGGTTCATCTTCGCCTGGCCCACGGCGCGCTACGCGGTGATGGGCGGCGAGCAGGCGGCGCAGACGCTGCTGGAGATCAAGGTCCGGCAGCTGGAAAAAGAGGGGCGCAAGCTGGCGGCGGCGGAGCGGGAAGAACTGCTGGCGGCGATCCAGGCGTCGTACGAGGAGCAGACCGAGATTCGCTATGGCGCTGCGCGGCTGTGGGTGGATGAGGTCCTGGACCCCATCGAGACCCGGGACCGGCTGATCGCCGCGCTGGAGGCGGCGGCGTTGAACCCGGAGATTCCGCCGTTCCGCACCGGCGTGCTCCAGACCTAAGCGGCGCGGCGGGAACGCAGGAAAAAAAGCGGGCGCGAAAAGGCAGGCGCAAGAAAGCAAGCGCGATGAACAAGTGGCTGGCGATTCCTGCGGCGGTGGGCGGCCTGGCGGCGGCGGGCGCGGCCTGGCAGGCGGTGGAAGGGCGCCGCGACCGGCGGCGCTTTCCTCCGCCGGGGGAACTGTTCACGCTTCCGGATGGCCGGCGCCTGCATGCCATCGGCAGGGATGGACCGCGCGTATCCGAACTCACGGTGCGGTCGTCGGCCGATCCCGCGCCGGGAGGCAGGGCGCGGAGCGGGGCGGCGGCGCCCACGGTGGTATTCGAGGCGGCGCTGGCGGCCAGCTCCATTGGCTGGGAGCAGGTGCTGCCCGGCGTGGCCGCGGACGCGCCGGTGTTCACCTATGACCGCGCCGGGATGGGGTGGAGTGACGCTCCGCCGCGCGGCGCGGGCGGGCCGCGCACCGGGCGCGAGATGGTCGAGGATCTGCGAGCGCTGTTGGCGGTGGCCGGGGTGCCGCGACCCATCATCCTGGTGGGCCATTCCTATGGCGGGCTGCTGGCGCGTTTATATACCGCGCTGTATCCGCGGGAGGTGGCGGGCCTGGTGTTGGTGGATGCCGCCGCGCCGGAACAATGGACGGAGATCAGCGCGCAGGATCGCTTGCGCCTGAAGGTCGGGCGGCATTTGGCGGGGCGCGGAGTCTGGGCGGCGCGGCTCGGCGTGGCGCGGCTGGTGATGGAATTGGCGCTAGCGCGCCGCGCGGGAGGCGCTTCTGGTCCGGGCGCCGGTGCGCCGGAGCTGACGACGAGCGCCGATGGCGCGGACGTACGGGGAGCAGCGGCAGCCCGCGGGGCAGTAGCGGGTGCAGAACCGCGGCGCGCGGCCCGGCCGGCGCCGGAAACCGCCGCCCGTGCCGTAGTCACCGCCGTCACCTTTGGCATTCTCGGCCCTTCGGACCGCGGACTGCTGACGCCGGTGGCCCAACTTTCGCCGGCCATGCGGCAAACGCTGGCGCGGCTATGGATTCAGCCCAAGTTTTACGCCGGCATCCGCCAGCAGCTCGCCGCCCTGCCAGGGCTGGCCGCCGAAGTCCAGGCGCGGGAGCGTCCGCTGGCGATTCCCGTGGGCGTAATCAGCGCCAGTGAGCCGTCCCCTCAGCGCATTGCCGAGCAAGAGCGGGCGGCCCGGTTATCGCCCCTGGGCTGGCATGTGGTGGCGCCGCCCTGCGGCCATTGGGTCCAGTTGGACCAGCCGGAATGCGTGATTGCGGCGGTGCGGCGGGTGGTGGCGCAGGCGCGCGCCTAAGCGTTCGCTCGGCCCGGCGCCGGCCTCGGCCGGGCGCATGCCCTGGACGCCCCGCGCCCTGCAGTCAATCCCTGGCAGGCATTTCGCCGAGTCCCGCTTTTTGGACCGAAAAACGCGAATGTCTTGCTGAAAACAAACACGTCAGCAAACTAAAAAATCCAAAAAACGGAGCGCTTCGCCGCTGCTGCGCCGCCTTTCGTTCTGCCCGCTCCCGGCGGCAAGCCCTGCTTCGATTTCGCCCACATCCCACTGCCGCCAACTCACCCGAACTCACGGTTATTTCACAGTAGCGACGCGGGCGATGCCATGTCGCCAGGGCGGAGTCCCGGGCCGCCGCGGGACGGCGTCCGGGGCTAGAACTCGATTTGCGGCGGGGCAAGCGCCAAGCTGCCTTCGGCGGGCAGGCTTTCGACGCGCAGGCCGGCCGTGCAAAAGACCGCGCGGACCTCGAGCGCTGAATCGGCGGCGGACAGGCCCAAAGCGGCAAGGCGAACGCGAACCTCCAGGATGCGAAGCAGTGCGGCCTCGGCATCGCCGGGAGCAAACGGCGGCGTGGCGGTCAGGCCGCGCAGTTCACCACGGGCGATTTCGCACTCCATGCGGCGCTCCTGGCCGGCGGCGAACAGCTCGATGTGGAGCTCGCCGGCCAGTTCGCCCAATGCGGCGGCGAAATCGAGACGGAAGAATGCAAAGTCCGCGCTATACCCGGCATAGAGCGCGGCCAAGACGTTGCGGCGGCCGTGCATGGCGGCGGCGCGTTCATCGGTATGCACCTCGGCGGCGCCGAGCCACTCGAAATAACTGCTCACGCGGCCATCCAGTTGGGGATGGATCAGTCCGGTGGCGGGCGTGAACGCGACAGGGGCGCGCCAACCGGCGGGTATCGGGGCCATCAGCCTGGCGGGCGGTGTCCGCCCCAGACGGGAGTAGACGGCGCTCAGCAGGGAGCGATACAAGGAATCGAACTCGCGGGCGTTTTGGGACTCGTGCTCGGGACCGTACCACCAGTTCCAATCGCTGCCCTCGGCGGCGAGCACCGCGTCATAGGCGCCGGCCCGATCGCCGGTTTCGGGCGCCGGCCCTATCGCCTGCCGGGCGGCGGTCAGCAGATCCCAGGCTTGGTTGTCTTCCTCGCCGCCGATCCAAATGTCAAAGTTGCCGTCAATCCAGGAGCCGGGGGCCAGGCGGGAAAGCCGCGGCGAGGAGCGGGCAACGGCCTCGGAGAAGGTGCAGGTGGTGATGTCCGGGGCGGAGGTGATTTGGTGGTAGAAGGCGCGGAGGAAGGACCGGCCGGAACGGGGGTAGTACTCCCAGGCGTTTTCGCCGTCCAAGATTACCGCCACCACCGGTTCCTGGCCCGCGGCCAACGCTGGGCCGGCGGCGCTGCGGAGGCGGTGGACAAAATCCTCGGCCGCCTGCTGCGGCGGCGTTTGGGAATAGACGAATCCGATCAGGTCGGAGAGGACGCGGTCCCGAAAGAGGATGGCGATTTCGCCGCTGCCGGCGGCGAGGCGGTAGGGCGAATACAACTGAACAGCATTGGAGACTTGGCCGGCGGAATCGCGCTCGAAGCGGCTGCCCAGGGAGCGGGCGAGAATCTGCTCGTCACTGGCGATCCAATGGAAACCGAGATCGGCGGCGATGGCGGCCATGTCGGCCGAGACCGCGCCTTCGGAGGGCCACAAGCCAGCCGGCGGCGCGCCGAAGACTTCGGTGTGCAGCCTCTGGGCGCGACGCAGCTGCTCGCGGGCGTCTTCGGGATGATGAAATCGCTGCCGGGGCAGCTTGATGCCGGGATGGGCGCTGGCCGCGATATCGGTGTCGCAGAGCAACGGGAGGATGGGATGGTGGAAGGCGGAGGTGGAGAGTTCCGCTTGCCCGCTCGCCGCCAACTGCCGGTATGCGGGCAGGACCGCGGCGATCCACTCCTGTTGTGCGGCGCAGATGGCGTCGCGATGCTCGGGACGGAAATCCCGGCCCCGCGCTACCCAACCGCGCGCCGGCTCTTGTTCCAGCCAATATTCATCCACCCAAGCCAGTTGGCTCAGTACCTGGAGGTCCTGCAATTCGCCATTGCTGAAATGGCGCGCGGCGCGCTGGACGTTCCCGTTGTCCTGCCGCAGCTTGGCCAGCAGCTCGGCGTACCGGGGATACCGGCCGATCAGGCGGTGGGGATGCGCTTGGAAAAAATAGCGCAGCAAAAACTCGCGGCCGGCGGTATCCAGTTGCTCCACCGGCGTCCGCGCCGCGCGCAGGAAAGGGTCGTCGGCTTGGCCGCTGGCGTATTCCTGCAACTGCCGAACGAGGGAAGGCACGAGGTTGAACGTGACCTTGAGGTTGGGAAATTCGCTCACCAGCCGCGCCATGCCGTAGTAATCCTTCAAGGCGTGCATGCGCGTCCACGGCAAGCGATACTCGCCGCTTTCCGCATCTTGGTAGAGCGGCTGATGCATGTGCCACAAAATGGCGAGGCGGATCATGGCGAGCGTTCAGGCGCGGGCTTCGCAGCGGCGGTGGCAATGGTGCCGTCGGCCTATTCTAGGCGGCGCGGGGGGTGGCGCCGGGCAACAAAAGACGGAGAAAGTCGCGAATCTGCGCCGGGGCGTAGCCGGCGGCCACAAAAAAGCCGGTTACGATGGCCAACCAGGCGGCGGCGTCAAGCGCCAGCGGCATTCGGGGAGCCGCCAAGGCCAACCCACTGCCCACAGCCAAGCCCAGCCAAAACGCGGCGTAACCGCGCGGAAAGGGGAGGTGCAGGCCGCCACGGCGGACGAAATAGACCGAGGCCAAATGATGGGCCAGCTCCGATGCGGCCCAGGCCCATACCGCGCCAGCCAGGCCCTGCGTCCGCCAAAGGCCGGGAAACAGCGCCACGAAAACGATCAGCCGGAAAATCTGCGCCACGGTCGAGCGCTGCGGCTGTCCGATGGCGGAGAAGATGGTGTTGTACAAATGGCTGGCGGCGAGGATGGCGGCGGCGGGCGCCGCAATGCGGAGCATCGGCGCCAGGCCGTGATACACCGGGCCGAAAATCGCCACCATGGGGCGGGCGAATAACGCCAGGAAAACGGACATAACCAGCGCGGCCAATAGGAGAACCTGGCTGGTGGCTTCGTTCAACGAGGCCACGGCGGGATAGCCGCCTTGCGCCAAGGCGTGCGTCAGGGAAGGCAGCAGGGTGTCAAGCAGAATGTCGAGCAAGGTGGGAATGATCGTGACCAGCGTCATCAGCGCGACATACAGGCCCAACTGCCGCAGGCCGCCCCAATGCAGCACCAATAACGAGTCCAGGCTGGCGCTGAGGAAGCCGATGGCGCTGTTGCCCTGCAAGCTGAGCGTGTAGCGCCAAAAGCCCGCGGGCAGCGGATACGACCGCAAGAAAGGCAGCGGCCGCCACCGCCGCCCGGCGCCGCGCGAGGACGTTCGGGTCGCCCGCCAGAATAGCCACAGGCCAATACTGGCCATGACCGCCGCAAGGGTCAAGTAGATGCCCCAAACCAGGAAGAGATACTCGCGGGCCAACACGCCGCGGGCAGTGAAGAACAGCGCGGCGTAGATCACGAACGAGCCGATCGTTACCGCTCGGCCGAGCATTTGCGCGGGGGCGATTTCCAGCAGGCCCTTGAGCGCCGCGGTGGACAGCGAAAGGGCGATGTAAATGGGCGAGAGCCAGATCAAGATGACCTGAAAGCGAGCGCCGCCCACCGGTCCGAAAAGCCAGCGCAATCCCTGTGGCCAAAGCCACGCAACCGCGAACCATGGCACCAGCGCCGCCAAAACGATGGCGCCGTATTGCACCAGAAAGGCGCGGCGGCGGCGCGGTGGGAGGCGGGGAAGGAACTGAATCAGCACCGCATTGCCGCCGAGGAGTAGAAACGTCGAGACCAGGCGGACGTAGATCAGCAGCAGGCCAAACGCGCCAATCACTTGCGGTCCGGTGCGCGCCAGCATGAGCCGCGTCGCGTAACCCAGCGGCATGGCCACGGCCGAAAGCCAAAGTGTCCAGCGCAAGCCGCGGAGAATCGGCCCGTGCAGCTCCCGCGGCAGGGCGGAAAGGTTGGAATGCGACGGGCTAGCGGCCATGGGCTAAGGCCTGTATCGTGCGCATTTGGCGGCGAAAAGCCCAGAGCAGGGAGCGGTTGGCGGCGGCGACCGCGCCGGTGAAGCCGGCCGCAACGGCGCGGCGAGGCGGAGCTGAATGGTCCTTGCCACGCAATCCGGTCGCCGTTGGCGTTGCGGCGGCAATGGGGCATGGATGGCTGGGTCCATAGGGCCGGCCGGCAAGGGAAACCAGGCCCCAATTCGCTTTCTCCCCCCAAGAGTCAGCCCAGTCCCACAGTTTTGCGCCGGCGACATGAGGACGATCAAAGTCGCGCCGCAATTGGGCCGCGTAGGCAGCGCCTCGAGCCGCTTGCGTGGGAAAGCCCTCGGCGCCGGGGCGGGCATAGGCGGCCAAATCGCTATCGGCGTTGGCGGTAAAGCCCATCCAGGTGACAAACGGCCGGTTGGGCGCCGCGCGCACGGTTTGCCGATAGACTTGGGCGGATCCGAAGCTGGCTTGCACCACATCGTCATATTGGGCGGCTGCGGCGAGAATTTGCGGCCGGGTAAGTCCATGCCAGCCGTTGAGCGTAGCGGGACCGAAAACGAGATGGCCGGGACGAAAGCGGCGCACGGCGGCGGCCGTCACGGCGAAATAGCGGTCGGCGAATTTGCGCAGGAAGGCGTTCAGGTCCGCGCGCACCGCCGGCCTGGCGGTCGCCAAGTTGACGTCATCGCGGCCGACCCAGGGGTCGCGCCCGTCTTCGTCCAACAACCCGGTGCCGCGGCCATAGCCGCCGTTGTCGCCGAAGCGCGTATAGGCGGCGTGCCAGGCGCGATCCAGCGCCTGAATGGTTCCATAGCGGTGGCGAAGCCAGCGCGCGAGGGCGTATTTGGTGAAGACCCGCGAATTGCGATAGCGAACGCCGAGAGCGGCATTTCCGGTTTGGCGGAAGTTGGTGCAGAGCGCGATCCAGCCGATGTTGGAACTGGATTTTCCGGCTGGGTGAGTGGGTAAGACGCCGCCCGGTCCGAAACCCCATAGGCTGTCGGTATCGCCGATCGCCGTGCCGATCAGCCAGGGGGAAGCGGCCAGCGTCGGGGATGTTTCCGCTTCAGCTTGGCGATTGGCGTAGATGGCGAAGTTGGGATCGAAGATGTCAGGAAGCGGATCGCCACGGTAGTTGTGGTATTCGGCGTCGAGGCCGGCAAGGAGGTTTTTCACCGGCCCAGGGGCATAGTGATGGCGGTTCGTCAGGCTATACCACTCGGGCCGGAGAAGGTCCACGAAGGGCAGGGCATCGTGGTGGTTGCGGGCGCCGTAGCGCGACATCGGCTCGACCCAAGGCGAGGAATATTCCGCCGCGGTGTTAAAGCCCCAGGCGCGTAACCGCCGCGCCGCGGCGGTCCCCCAGGCGGCGTTGGGCACGCCCGCGGCGCCGAATCGCCGGTCCGGCGGTTGCACGTTGAAGACGCCTAGCAGCCAAAACGGGTCGCCCTCCGGGGTGAGGAAGATCCAGCGTGCGCCCAGCCGCACGACGCGAAAGAAGCGGCGATGGGGGGCCACCGCGCGCCGTAGGCCGCCGAAGCGATCCAATGCGGGCAGCCCGCAGCCGGAGAGCGCGGCCGGCCGTGGATCCGGCCTTGGCGCCGGCCGGCGCGGCAATCGGATCACGTGCACGATCAGCGCCAGCCCCGCCAGTGCGAGGGGTAATGCGGCGGCGCGCGCGGTCACGCTGGCGGCTCCTCGATGGCGGCGGGGATCGCCCAAACGCTGGTTTCGCCGGATCGCCACGTCCAAGCCGAGTCGCTGACCTCGGGCCAAAATGGCGAACTTGCGTCGGCGATGGCCCACACGGAGGCTTGCGCGGATTCCGCCTCGGGTTCAGGGGTCGGCGCAACCTCGACCTCCTCCCACTGCGCCAATAGCGTCGGGAGCACCGCGGAGATGAAGACGGTGAACCAGAGCATCTTCAGAAAGGCGGCGGATAGGAAGAAAACGGCGATGCCAAACCCCACCATGCCGGCCTCCAGCCCGGCGGCGGTGAGGTAGATCCATTCGGCGCCGATCTCCTGGCCCCTTCGGCGGCTACGGCGCAGGCTGAAGTAGGTGAACCCGAGGATGGCGAGAAAGGCGAACAAGCCGGGCAGCCCCATCGAGGCGCCAATCTCGATATAGGTGCTATGGGCGATGAAATCAATATTCGCGCCAGCCGGCATGTAGTGGGGCAGTTCGGCTTTGAAATTGTCCAGGCCAATGCCCGTCAAGGGGTGCGCGGCGATCATCCGCAACCCCGCGCCCCACAGGACCAGGCGGTCTTGGGTGCTTTGCTGATCGCCGCGCGTGGGATGCAGGAACCGCTGGATGGGGGTGATAGGCGCCAGCGCCAAGGCCAGAGCGATGAGAACCGTCACGCCCAGTAGATTGAATGCGCGCCGCCGCGACCGGGCGATGAGGTATAAGCCGGCGGCGACGAGGCCCAGGAAGCCGCCGCGCGAGGCGCTCAGCATCACCGCCCACAGCGTGATGGCGATGGCGCTCAAGCACAGGATCCGCTCCCAACGTACACGGCGCTCGGTGAAAACGTAGAACGCAAAGGGCAACACCACGAGGATGGAAGCGGTGAAGTAGTTAGCGTCGCCGAGGACATAACCGGGGCGAAACGAGAGGCCATAGAGGGCGCTGCCCGCCAGCCATTCCCGAATGACGAACAGCGAGGCAATGGTCATGGCGCCCACGGCGGCGAGCATCGCCCGCCGGAGGCGTTCCACGGTCCGCACCAGCAGCAGCGTGGTGAGCAGGAATAACAGGTGGGAGGTATAGACCAGCATCATGCTGGCCGGAGCGTGGGTGGGAATGGTGGCGAACGACACCAGGGCAAGGAGATAGAAAACCAGGAAGGCGCGGGTCTGGGCCGAGGCGAAGGGGGCGGCGGGGCGGCGGCGGATGGCCCAGTCCACCACGGCGAAGAAGAAGCAGGCGAGGCCCAGCCATTTCTCGACCGTGAAGCCGAGCAGGGGGTGAGCCAGAAAACGCTCGTTCATCAGCGGCAGCGTGACGACGAGGAAGTAATACAGCAGCACCGGGCTTAGCCTCCTTGTGCCCTCGCCGCCGCCGCGGCGGTAATCGCGGCGGGTACGGTCGTGGGGCCGATGAGGTCGAACGCGTGGCGCAGGGCGTCGCGGAGCTGGTGCAAACCGTACGACCGCTCGACCCAGCGGCGCGCCGCCGCGCCTAATGCCGCGCGCCGCTGGCGATCCAGCAAGAGATCGGTGGCGAGGCGGGCAAACGCCGCGGGGTTGGCGGCAATTTCCATGTCAACGCCCGCCGTGAAGCACAGTCCCTCCGCGCCCAGCGGCGTCGAAATGATGGCGCGCCCAAGCGCCGCCGCCTCCAGAATTTTCAGCCTAGTGCCGCCGCCGATGCGCAGCGGCACCACGCTGACGGCGGATTGGGTGACGATGGCGCGCAGATCCGGCAAGGTGCCGGTGAATTCGACGCCGGCGGCGTTCCGCCAGCGGCGGGCGAACCGGGGTGGCGGTGTGCGGCCCGCGGCCAAAAGCCGCGCCTGGGGCACGCGGCGGCGGATCAGCGGCAGAATGTTGGCGGCGAAGAAGGCGACCGCATCGCGGTTGGGCATCCAATCCATCCCACCCTGATAGATCAGCGTGCGGTCATCGCCAACGGGCGCCGCGGTGTATTCGGAAAGGCAAAGAACATTGGGCGCCACCACCACCGGGGTGCCGGGCGCCAGCCTCTGGAAACGGCTGCGGTCGGCGGCCGAGCAGGCCAAGATCACCGCTGCTTGCCGGGCGATTGTCTGTTCCCAGCGGCGCATGCGCCCTCCCTCCAGGGTGGCGTATGCGCGAATTCCGGGGTTGCGGGCCAGGCGGGCATATTGGCGGATCAGGTCGTGCTCAACGTTGTGCGCGTGCAGGATGAGGGGAAGTTCGATCGCCGGAAGATTGGCCGCGCCGAATGGGGTATCGCAGATGATGGCGTCGAAGCGCGCCGACTCCAGTGTCCGTGCCAGCAGGGCGCGCATGCCGGGAACCGCGAAGCGCGCTAGGGCGAATGGGAGCGAGGAAGGGAAGGCCCGGACTCGCCTCGCCCAGGCCGCGCCGCTGCTCAGCGCCGGAAGCTCCAGCGGAAGGAGATGGTAGGCGTCGCACAGCGCGCGTAATGGGGCCTGGTCGAAGGGTTCGTTGCGCTGCGCGAACGCTAGCAATGTCACGGCGTGTTTCTCCGCGGCCAATGCGCGGAGCAGCGCGGCGCTGCGCATCTTGGCGCCGTTGTTGGCGGGAAACGGGCAATGGATGGAATAGACCAAGAGACGCATGGGGAACCTTATGGCGCTGGGCGACACCGATGTGGCCCGACGGAGATCGGGGATCGGATTGGCCGGCTGGCGGTGGGTGGGTGGCGTGGAAGTCAGGTCATCGGCTGGTGTGCTCGATCCATTGGCGATAATTGCTGGCGATCGCGGCGGCGACGGCCTCCCATCCGGCCCCAGTGGGTGGCGGGCAGGGCATCCGCGCGGCCGCGCGGCGGGCCTCGTCAGTCAGATGCGGGTAGCTGAACCAGCAGGCGGCGGCTGCGGCATAAACGCAATAGCGGGGCGAGGGTGCGTTCGGACGCATCGCGCGCGATAGGCAGCGCAATTTCGTTCGGTGATTGGGAGCGGCGTGGACGGCCGCGAGCCAAGCCAGGGAGCCGCCGCCGGCATCCTTGCGCCGGGCCGCATCACAAAGCCGTTCGGCACCGAGCTGGTGTAGTTCCCAAGTCCATGCCGCCGCCGTGTGCGCCGCTATCCGCCGCAGGGTTGCTTCCTTGGGTCGCGGCTCCGTGGGGAGCGGTTCGCGAGCAGCCGCGCGGCGGAGGGAAGCGAGCAGGGATGGGGTGTGGGTCCATGGGACTCCGCCGTTGCCGGCGGCTAGGGCAGATTCAATGCGGCGCAAACGCTGGCAAGCGCCGAGCGCGTAGCGGCCGGTGAACAGCAGCCAGGAATCGGCAATGGCGGCATGGAGCTTATCCAACGCGCGGTTCAGCCGTTCGGCCAGGTTGGATTGGACCACCGCCGCCAGGCATTCGACGATGCGATTATTCAGCAGGCGCCAGGCATCCTCGCGAGGAATCTGGGCCGGCGTGCAGCGCGGCGCCCAGCGCAGAACTTGGGGTTCGCCCCAAAGGATCCGCCCGCATGTAATCAGCTCCAAGGTGAAGATGCTGGCGGGCAAGCGGCGCAGGGCGCGCAGATCCATCAGTCCCAGGCTGAGGTCGGCATGCACGCCGGCTTCTTCCAGCGCCGCGGCGAGATGTTCATGCAGGCGGCCAACGTAGCGGCGGGCGGCGTTGCGGGACGCAACGACGGTAATCAGGTCTGCGTCGCCGGCCAGCAACCACCTGTCACCCGCGCGTCGCCAACTGCTTTCGCCGCGGGCCAGGCTGCCGGTGAGGAGCAGGGCGCGCCAGCCTGGCTGGGGATGCTGGGTCGCGAACTCGCCGCACGCTGCGTGGAGCACACGGCATAGCCGGCGGTCAGGCGCGGCATCGCACGGCTGCGGGATGGAAGCGGCCACGGTGCTCACGCTTCCTCCCGTCGCTGGACGAGGTCGCCCATTTTCCGCCGCCAAAGGTCCTCGTACAGTGCGCCGGTGGCGGTTGCCTGGAGGCGAATGTCAAAACGCTGCACCGACTGTTGGCCCACGGTGGCGAGACGGCGCGCCAGGCGGGGGTCCCCGAGCAAACGGCAGATCGCCTGGGCGAGAGCCACCGGGTCGCCGGGAGGGACCAATAACCCCGTCCGTTCGTGAGCGATGACCTCCACCGTGCCATCCACCGCGGTCGCCACCATCGGGCGGGCCATGGCCAACGCTTCAATCGCGGCTAACGGCATGCCCTCAAACCAGGACGGAAGTACCACGACGTCGGCCGCCGCCAACCAAGCGGCGATGTCGGACTGGCGCCCGAGAAAATGCACGGCCCTGCCTAACCCCAGCGCTGCGGCCTGGTTCGTCAGTTCCGCCCGTAGCGAACCCTCACCAGCAAAGGCGGCATGGGTCAACGGAAAGGCTTCGCGGATGCGGGTCAACGCGCGCAAGAGGACCGCGTGGCCCTTTTGCATCTCCAGCCGCCCCGGCACGAGCAGAAGGGGGTCGCCTTCATCCAGGCCCAACTGCGCCCGGAGTGCGATGGCCGCGGCGCCGCCGTCGGACGGGGTTAGCTCCGAGAGATGTACGCCGTTGCAAATCACCCGGATCTTGCCAGGGGCGATGCCTTTGGTCTGGCGCAGGTACTGGGCGTTGGCGTTGGAGACCGCGATATAGCCGCTGACCCAGCGGCTGAGGCAACGGTCCACGAAATAATGCGCCTTCCACCCCTGGCGCCAATGCTCCCGCAGGTGGGGCGTTTCCACCACGACCGGCACATGGGCCCAGCGCGCGACCGGCGTGGCGAAAAGGCTGGAATAAAACAAATGGCTGTGGACCACGTCCATGCGCTGGCGCCGCAGCCATTGGGAGAACTGGATCGCCGCCCTTACGTGGCGCGGGTGGCGCAGCAGGCAGCGCCAAACGCCGGCCGTGGCTGGCAAGTCGGGCGCGAGTTGTGCCGCCAACCCCGGCGGGCAGACGAGCCATTGCTGAAATCGGGAGGGGTCGAGATGGCGGAGCAATCCCAGGATGTGTTGTTCGGCGCCGCCCCGGTGTAGCGCGTTGGTGAAGTGCGCCACCCGCAGCGGACGGGGCCGGGAGGCCGCGGGCGACGGCGCGGCGCGGTGCAGCGCCCGCGTGCTCACGACGCCACCTCGGCGCATCGCGGGCCAACCGCTGCCGCCGCGAGGATCGGACGCCGAAGCCAGTCATGGAGACCGGTTATGGTCGTCAGTGATGGCGGTGGCGCGTGGCTGCTGAGCAGCACTGCCGAGGAGTCGGCATCCGCGGGGTCATAGCCGTGCATTCCGGTGGGATGCCAGCCGCGGCCATGGAAGTCGCTGGTGGCGGCGAGCCAGCCGGGATGTAAGAGAAAGACGACTTCACCGAACCGCTGATCCGCGAAAAAGACGCCTTCCGCCGCCAATTCGGCGGGGGCGAGAATGCGGCCGCAGGGCAGCTGGCGCAGGCGCGCGGTGATCATCCGTCGGGCGGCGGCGGAGAAAAACCAAAACCGCGCCATCGAAGAGTCGTAGACGGCCAGATACTCCTCCGGCATTCGGAACCCGAGCGCCTCGACCGCGGCCACCAGGTCGAAGTGCCGCGTGACCGGAGCCATGCCGTGATCGGAAGCTACGCTCAGTTCCGCTTCGGGATCCGCTTCCCGGGCCACGGTGAAGAGCCGGCGCAGTTGCCCAGCCAGGTGGTTCACGCGCGCTCGCACCAATTCCGGCTCGGTGCGGTGCAGATGGAGAAAATGATCCAGCCCGGACAAGTAGACGAAATAGGCGCGCGCCACGCCGCGCCGCAGGTCGCGCTCGGCCCGGCCGAGGAGGTCTTCGTCCGGCACGTGGCGCCAGCCATCACGGTAGGAGTAAATGCGGAACGGCAGACCGTGTTGCTTCCATTCATCAAAAACGGACGTGGCCGGCGCCAGGCCGCCCGGGGCGTAGAAATTGCGCTCCTCGGTCCACCGCAGCAAGGGCAGCAAACGGGGATGAACGGCGCACGCAAAACTGGAGCCGGCGCCCAGGCACCAACGGCCGATGAGTTGCACCAGCCGGCGGGAATAGCGGTTGCCGAGCCAGGACGCGGGCAGCCAGGAAAAGTGGCGCAGCCATGCGAAACGCGAGTTGGGCGGATCGTAGGCCAGCAAGTTCCAATGACCATGGACCTGCGGCGGTTGGCCGGTCAGCAACGTGGGAATGGCGCCGGCGCTAAACCCTAAAATGGACCGCAGCGGACGCTGATGGGGCAGAAGGTCGGGAAGCAAGCCGGAGGGCGGCAGCAGGTTCCAACCCAGCGCGTCCACCAATACGAAGACGAACAGCGTTCCACCGGCGCCGCGCGAGACCCGGCGGATGGAGGAAGTGGATTGGGCGTGGATTTCCGCGGGCTTCATTGTGCACTTTCCCAATGCGGCATGCCAGGGCGCGACCAGCCCATTCGTCCCGCCAGCCAGCGGCATAACCCGAGCGCCAAGGCGAGGTTCATCGCCAGCCCGAAATACGCCAGCAGGCCGCCGGGAACGCGCGCCAACCAACGCCGGGCAATGGCGCCTGCAAGCGCCCAGAGCAGCACCGCCATCTCCAGGGCGAAGGCGAAACGGTAGCCGGGATGCGCGACCACTAGCAGGCAGGTGCTGACCACCATTCCAACGGCGGGCCATGGCGCTAGCCAACGCATCAGCTTGTGGGAGACAAACGCCCAACGGGTGGCGGCTCCCATCCGGCATCCCCAGCATGAAGACAGAGCCTGAAAGCTGCCCTCGGCGATGCGCAGGCGGCGGGAGAACTCCCCGCGCACGGATGGCGCGGCGATATCCTCGCCCCGCGCGGCCATGTCCAGCACCACGCCATACCCCTGGCGCCGGGCGGACCACAGCAGGAGTAAATCATCCAGCAGGCTGCCGGGCGGCAGCGGGCGAAAGGCGGCGCGGCGCATGGCATACAGCGCGCCACTGGGGGTCAGCGTGGCGCCCAGGCGCGCCTCCAGCAAACGCAGCACCATCTCATACCGCCAGTAGACCCCTTCCGTTTGCCGCGATTCGCGTCCGCCGCGGAAATGAACCGCTCCACAAACGACTCCGACCCGAGCGTCGCTGAAGTGACCGGCCAATTGGCGGACGGCGCCGGGTTCCAGCAGCGTCGCTGCGTCGCAAAACAACAACACGGGAAATCGCGCCAAGGCCACGGCAGCCGTCAGGGCGGCAGCCTTCCCCCGCCGCACCGGCAGAACCAGGCGACGGGCCCGGGGATCGCGCCACGTGGCGAGTACGTCGGCCGTGGCGTCGTCCGAGCCGTCGGAGACCAGGATGAACTCAAGTTGATCGCGCGGGTAGTCGAGTGCGGCGAGGTTCGCCAGTTTGGCGGGCAGGGTGGCGGCTTCATTGCGGGCTGCCAGAATGAGGCTTACGCCCGGCCAATCGGTGGGAACGCGCCGCCGTTCACCACGGCGAATTTGGCGTACATCGCCGGCGAGTTGGCGAGTGGCGGAGGCCAGAAATAGCGCCAGCGGATAGAGGGCGAATGCATAGGTCAGCCAGGCCAGGCAGAACCAAAAGATGAAGGCGAGGAATGGCATGGGCGTGACGCGGTCCCCCGGGAGCGGCGGCAGGTTCAGCGCCCACCGCGTCCAAGCAGCAATATTTTGACGGTCTGCAATAGGATCAGGAGGTCCAGACTGAAGGACATATTCTTGATGTAGAACAGGTCGTAGGAGAGCTTTTCCTCGTTGTCCGCCAGCGTGGCGCAATACCCGCGATGGACCTGGGCCCAACCCGTCGCTCCCGGGCGCACCGCCCAGCGTTGGCGGTAAAAGGGGATTTGGGCCTCCAGCTCCCGTTCCTGGTTGAGTACGAACGGTCGCGGGCCGACGAAATGCATATCGCCGCGCAAAATGTTGAACAGTTGCGGCAGCTCGTCCCAGCGCGTGCGCCGCAGCCATCGCCCGACGCGGGTGATGCGAGGGTCCCGGAGCCGGGCGGGGAGGTGCTGCCCATTGGCGTCCACGTCCACGTACATGGAACGGAACTTATAAAGCGTGAATAACTGTCCGCGCCATCCGACGCGGCGCTGGCGGAAGATCACCGGCCCCGGGCTGTCCAGGCGGATCGCGATCGCGGCGGCCAACATCAGCGGCGCCGCCAGGATCAGGGCCAAGCAGGCGAGCGACAAGGACGCAGCTCGCTTATAGCAGCGCATGGCGGCGGAGACGGTGAACCCGCGGGCAAACAGAATTTGGCTATAGCGCAGGGAGTCGATGGCGATGCGGCCGGTGATGGCCTCATACGCCTCGGTGCCGTCTTCAATGCGCACGCCGTCGTTCTTTAGGCATAGCAACTCTTCGGCAGGCCAATGGCCGCGGCGTTCCTCCATGGTGATTACGATGCGGGCAACGCGCTCGCGGCGCGTAATTTGCAGCAGGCGGTTGCCGGCGTCGGAATCAACCGCGCCGGGCGGAGCGCCGGGCGAGAAACAGCCGACCAGGTGCAGTCCCAATTCGGGACGGCGCTGAATTTCCGCTGCCAGGCGCATGGCCAGGGGGCCACCCCCGAATAGGAGAGTCGGCTGCGCCAGGCGGTCGGAATGGTTCCACAGCCAAAACACGCCGCGCCAAATGGCCAGCACGGCCCCGGCGAGCACGACGCCTACCAAGGCTCCTCCTTGCGTCCATTCGCTGGGGCGCAATAGGCCGTTCAGTCCCGCCGTTACCAGGAACAGTAGACCGACCGCTTGTAGCAGACGCGCCGAGACTTCGGAGCCGCTGGCCATGGCGGCCGAGTCATAGAGATCGCAATAGTAAAGACAGAGCGCGCCGAGAAACGCGGAGAGCAGCGGCAACCACAGCCCCGCTCCGGTTCCCTCCGCGCCGGTTCCGGCCGATGACAGCCGCACGGCCACCGCGAGCGCAACCGCAATCAGCCCCGCTTCCGTCAGCGCCAGCAACACCGTGCGGCGGGCGACGCCGACATGACACAACCGCAGCATGGCAACGGCGGCATGGCGATGCGGGGAGCCCATGCCACGGCTTTGTAGCATGACGCCCAATGGCGCCGCTAGACCGCGAATGGGCGGCCCCCATCGGTGGCCCGCGCACGTCTCCCAATCTCGGCCTAGGAACGGGGCGGGGGATAGGCCAATGCCGACTGCGGGTTTTGATTCACCACGAGGCCCAACAAGTTGCGGCTATCCAAGCTGCGCAACGCTTCTCGTACTTGCGCCTTGCGCGAGACTCCAGCACGGGTGACGAGCAGCACGCCGTCTGCCATGCGGGCCCAGGCGTGGGCGTCGGCGACGGGCAGCAGGGGCGGGGCATCGATAATCACCCACGGGAACCAACTGTTCAACATCATCAGCAACTGCGCGGCACGCGGGGATTCTAGGAACGCCAGCGGCTGGGTGGCGCGGCCCACGGTGCCGGCCGGCAGCAAATGCGCCGACGTTTCGCCCAGCTGCCGCACTGGAGGCGTCGGGACCGGGGAGGGGTCGGCGTGGTGAATCCAATCCGCCAGCCCCGCGCCGTCCTCCACGCCCCACAATTGCGCCTGCGCCGGCTGGCGCAGGTCGCCGTCCAGCAGCAACGTGCGATTCCCGCTGGTGCGCGCCAGCGCCAGCGCGAGATTGGCGGCGACGAGGCTTTTGCCCTCCCGCGGAAGGCTGCTGGTGCAGAGCACCGTTTGCAGCCGGCGCTCGGGGTGGCAGCGTTCGCGCAAGTGCAATAATTTCGCGGCCAAATGGCGGAACGCTTCCGCCGCGTTGTCCTCCCACTGGTTCCAGCAGACCAGCCGGCTCGCGGCCCCGGGCTGCGGCGTGAAGGCGGGGAAGACCGGCTCGGGAGCCGTCTCCGGCGCCCGGTCCGGGCTGGCGACCGAGAGGGCGGCGGCCCAGGCGCTCGGGCCGGCGGCGGCGTGGGCTTCGCCCGATTGACCTTCCGCGCGTTGCAGCGCCTCGAAAATGCGGCTCATACCGGTTCTCCCTTGGCGGCCGAGCGCAGCTCCCAATCCAACTCGGGTGCCGGGGCGTCGGTGTCCAGTTGCCGCGCTAGACGCAGCAACGTGGCCAACAGTTGCCGCCGCTCATCCTGCGCGGGCGGCAATGGGGCGCGCGTGGGCGGCGGGACGGTCTCTTGCAGGCGGAAATCCTCCACCACCTCGGCCACGATGCTTTCGGACACTGCCGTCAGCTGATGGGCATAGGCAGTGACCAAGGCATTTTCGCAGAGCGTGTTGATGAGCCGCGGAATCCCGCGGCTGGCGCGATAAATCGCCGCCAGCACCGGAGGCGGAAACAGGTTTTGCGCCCCGTTCGGACCCTGCGCCCGCTCCAGGCGGCGGGCAATGTACCCAGCCGTCTCTTGCTCGCTCAAGGCGGCCAGCCGGCAGCGCAGCGCCACCCGTTGTTTCAGCTGGCGCAGCGCCGAGGAGTCGAGGAGATCCTCGAGCTCGGGCTGTCCCGCGAGGACGATCTGCAACAGCTTCTGCGAGGTGGTTTCCAGGTTCGTCAGGAGCCGGATCTCTTCCAGCACCTCCGGGCTGAGGTGTTGCGCCTCGTCCACGACCAGCGCGGTGGTGAGCTGCCGCCGGTGCCGGTCCAAAAGAAACTGATTCAGCACCCGCAGCCGGGCGCTCTTGCCGTTCAAGTCGGCGGGAAGGCCGAAATCCGTCAGCAGGTGGTGGAGAAAATCATCGGCGGTGAGGCGAGGATTGAACAGATAGGCGAACGCGACCTGTTTGCGGTCCAACAGATCGAACAGGCAGCGCAACAGCAGCGTTTTTCCCGTGCCCACCTCGCCGGTCAGCACCACGAAGCCGCGGCGCCCGCTGACGGCGTGGTAGAGGTTGGCGAGCGCTTCGTTGTGGCGCGGGGTGGGATACAGAAAATAGGGATCCGGGCTCAGCTCGAACGGACGGCGGCGGAGATGGAAGTGCTCACAGTACATGCCCGCGCCTAGGAATGCCAGAGCAGCCAGCCGTTCCCCACCGCCACCACCAACAGCAGGGCGCTGGCCAGCAGCCACTGCCCCACCGCCCGCAGACGGCCTTGACGCCGCTCGGCCGGTGTCTCCAGCGCCGGGATCGCCCCGAGCACCGGCGCCGCCGCCCAGGCGCGCGCCTCGCGCTCGCCGTGCAGCCGGTCATCGCTCCAGTCCCGCGCCAGCGCCAGCAGCACGCCCAGCGCGGCGCCCAGCGCCAGCCCCAGGCCACTGAACAGCAGCCGGTTGGGAAACGCCGGGCGGAGGGGGCGGGTGGGCGGGTCCAACAGGCGGAAGTGGGCTCCGGACGGGCCGTTGTCCAGCGCCACCGCCAGGTTGGCTTGCCGCTGTTCCGCGGTGAGATGGTCGTAGTCGGCCTGCGCTTGCTGGTCCTGCTGCTCCAGCTGCGTCAGCTGCTGTTTCTGCACCGGAGCGGCATTGGCCTCCGCCTGCGCCGCGGCGATCTGTCGGCGTAGCCGCGCCAGGTGGCGTTGCTCGTTGCGAATCGCCAGCTGGTTGGCCTGCGCCTGGCTCTGCAGTTGCAGCAGCGGCGTCATCGCCGCCACCTGTTGCGGGGAGGCGGCGGTGGCATCGCCGCGGCGGCGCTGCCGCTGCGCCGCGGCCAGTTCCGCCTGCAGTCGCTGCACCTCCGGATAGCGATCGGTATAGCGTGTCCGCAGCGCCGCCAAGCGCGCCTGCAACTGGGCGATGTGCTGATCCAGTGCGGTGGCCACCGCTGGCGCCGCCCCGTGGTTCGGCGGTACGTCCAGCATCTGGCGGTACTCGGCTTCGAGCGAGCCCAAGTAGGTCTGTTCCTGCCGGTCCTGGTCCAGCATCTGCTGCGCGCTGCTCAGCTGGCCCGCGAGCAGGGTCAATTGTTGCGCGCTGGCCGCCGCCTGCGCCGGGTCCAGTTCCGGATGTTGCGCCCGAAACGCCTGGAGCGCCTGCTGCCGTTGCCGCAACCGGGCGCGGCTGGCGGCCAGGGCGGATTGTAGGAAGCGGTCGGCCCCGGCGGCTTGCGCCTGGCGGGCATGCTGGTTGGTCTGGATGAACCATTGGCTCAGGCGCTGGTCCACCGCCTGCGCCAGCCGCGGGCTGCGGGCGCTGAAGGCGATGGTGAAGGCCGCCGGCGCGCTGCCCTGGCGTTCGCCGGGCGCCGTCACCCAGTTCAGTTCCACCGCCTGGCGCATCCGCTCTCCCGCCTGTTCCCGGCTGGTGCCCGGGGCAAACACGTTCCAACGCGCGGCCAGCCGCGCCAGGCGCGGCGGGCTCAAGACCCGCTGCGTGACCTGTTCGAGCAAGGTGTCATCGCTGCCGGTCGCGGGACCGACCACGCTGCTGGGCACCTGCGCTGGGGTAATCAGCAGCGTGGCCTGGCTGCGATAGCGCGGCGGCAGCCAGGCGGCGACTCCCAAGGCCAGGGCCCAAACCGCCACCGCGCTGCCGCCGATCCACCAGCGGCGGCGGCGCAGCAGGGCGCCCAGCTCGCGCCATCCCAGGGTCGAAGCCGGCGGCGGCGCAGCCATGGCCTAGCCTCCCGGGCCCCGCCCCAGGCGGTAGCTGATGCCCAACTCCACCGTTTGCCGCCCCAGGATCGCGGCGGCGAAGGGGACGGTTCCCTGCGTATGCTCGTCTACGTAGTTATATCCCGCGGTCAAGACCCAGTGCGGGCCGAGGCCGCGGCGCATTTGGGCGCCGGCGATCCAGCTGAATAGCGCGCTGTTGCCGCCCGGCAGCCCCAGCGGGGTGATGCGCTCAAACCCGGCATTGCCACTGAGGGTCCATTCGCGGCCGAGCCGGCGCATCGCGCCTAGCGTCGCCTGGTCCGCCTCCACGGCGCCGGCGAACAGGCCGCCGCTGTCGGTGGTGCGGCGCACGAGGGTCAAATTCCAGGCGGTGTGATAACTTTGCACAGCCAACGTGCCTCCGGCGCTCCAGCCCAGGTTGTTCTGATGTATCCGCGCCAGCCCCGGGTTGCTGGCCAGCACGGTGGCCGGCAAATAACGGCTCAGGTCCTCGCGCAGTTCCGCCTCCTGCGGGCCCGCAAACAGCGTCACCTGCGCGGTCGGCCCCAGCACCCGCGTCAACTGCAATAGCGCGCTGCCGACCTGCACGCGGGAGATGCCTCCCGCCAGCCGCATGTTGGAATAGTCCAGTTCCCCGCCCAGGGTCGTGCGGCGGCTGAGCCGATAGCTGAGGCCCGCGGTCCCCGTCACCCCTTGCAGGTCGCTGAGCGCCGGACCGGCGGTGGGCGCTTGGCCGAAGTAGCGGCTTTCCAGGTAGCCGGCGCCGAGATGCAGCGCCCAGCGGTAGCTGGCGACGTAGTCCAACGCCACGGTGGGCTGCTGGCTGAACTGGCGGGCAAACGGCGTGGCCACGAAGTTGTTCAGCGCCACCACCGAGCCGGTGACCTGCGCCGCCTGCGGAGTGGCGAGATAGCGCCCATAGGCGGCGTGCTCAGAGAGGCGCAAAAACCAATGCGGGTTGAGCTGCCAGCTGAGGTCCAGCGCCCCGGCCTGGTCGAAGCGATCATAGCCGCGAAAGGTGCGGTATACGGTGTAACTGGGCTGATAGCCCAGGGCCCAATGCAGCGCCCCCCGGTTTTGTCCCGCCGCGAAGTTGCCGGCCAGGGTCTCCAGCCAGTCGCTGCCGCCATTGCTCAGCCCGGTGACGTTGGTCTCATAGCCCGTGTCGGCGGTCAGGGTCATCTGCTGAAACGTCTCCACCGACTGCGCCGGCGCCAGCTGCACCGGCCCGCCGACGCTCACCGTCTGCGCCAACGTGGTGGGGTTGGTCACCGTCGGACCGGCATTCTGCGCCGCGGCGGCAGTGGCCAGGGCCAGCGCCAAAAATAGCCCCGCCGCCAGGTCGAACCACCGTGCGCGCCGCGCCATCAGGGCACCACCACGGTGTCCCCCGGTTTGAGTTGGATGTTTTCCCAGGGGAGGTGGCCCTTGATGACTTGGTTGTAGTTGAACGGATAGATCCAGCGCGAGCCGTTCGGTTTGTAGCGCAGCACGTAAATCTTCTTGGTATTGGCGAACTCCGCCGGGCCGCCGGCTTGGGCCAGCGCGTCCAGCACGGTGGTGGGCTGGTCGAGGGGATAGGCCCCGGGCTTGATCACTCGGCCCAGGACGTTGAACTGCCGGCTCAGGACCTTGGTGACCACCACGGTGACCCGCGGCTGGTCAATGTAGGCGCGCAGCCGCCGCGTCAACGCTTGTTGCAGTTGCAGCGGGGTATATCCGCTGGCCCGCACCTGGCCGATCAGCGGCAGGGAGATGTACCCGTCGGGGCGGACCGGCAGCGTGGCCGAAAGGTCCTTTTCGTGCCAAACGTTAATGCTCAGCACGTCGTTGGGGCCGATGGTGTAGGCCGGCGGCGCGCTGGCGCTGGGTCGCGGCGTGTCCTTGTGCTGCTTCTGATGGTTGCCGTTGCCGGCCGCCAGCGCGCAACCGGCGGCGAGCAGCAGCAAGCCCCCCGTGCGCGCGCAGCGGCGGCCGATGGCGATGAGCGTCATACCCTTCCTCCTTGCAGTTGGTCCTCGGAGCGGGCCGCGGCCGGCGCCAGCGGCGGCGCCAGATCGGCATCTTTGAGCTTGTACAGCAGGGCCCGATAGCTAATGCGCAGCAGCCCGGCGGCGCGCTTGCGATTGCCCCGGCTGGCCGCCAATGCTTGCCCGATCAACTCCCGTTCCAGCTGCCGTTCGGCGCGCCGGGTGATTTGCTTGAGCGAGAGCGAGCCATCCGGCGCCCAACCCGCCGGGCGCGCCGCCAGCCCGGTCGTGAGTGCGTCGGCGCTTTCCAGGATGACATAGCGCTGCACCAGGTTTTCCAGCTCGCGCAAATTGCCCGGCCACGCATACCCTTCCCAGGCGCGCCAAACCGCGGCCGGCGGCGGCGGAACGGCGCGTCCGTGGGCGCGGTTGTACTGCTCCAGGAACAGCGCCACCAGCCGGGGCAGTTCCGCGCGCCGCTGGCGCAGCGGGGCCAGACGCAGGGTGACGACGTTGAGGCGGTAGAGGAGGTCGCGGCGGAATTGGCCTGCCGCCGCCTGCCCCGCCAGCTCCTGCGGCGTGGCCGCCACCAAGCGTGGCCGCTGCCGGCCCGCTTCGGGTTCCTGCAACCACCGCAGCAACTCGGCCTGCCACGCGGGCGCCAACTCGCCGATCTGATCCAGGTAGAGGGTGCCGCCGCCGAGCCCGAACCAGCTCCCCTGCCCGGCCGCCAGCGCCGGTGCATGCAGCTTCAGGAACGGCCCCGCCGCGCCGCTCCGGAAATGCAGGTAGCGCGCCGCCAGGTCTTTGCCGCTGCCACTTTCGCCTTCCAGCAGCACCGGCACGCCGCTGGCCGCCACCCGGCTCAACTGCCCGCAGAGGGAGGCGGGCAACAGCGCCGGCGCCAGCGATGCCGCTGCGCTGACGCCCTCGGTGGCAACTCGGCTGTCCATGATCCCCGTGCTCTCTGCATGCACCTGCACTGCCATTGCCCGGCGCCCCGCCGGCGGGCCCCCGGCGCGGGGCGGCGCGGAGCGCCTAAGCCCAAACATTGCCTCTACTTGCGCCCGCCGCACCGCCGCCCTGCGCGCCCCCGCCGGGGAGCCCACGCGGGGCGGAAAAAATCTGGCGCAATGGGGAATCAGATTTCCCTTGGTGCGGGCCCCTCCGGGGGCCGGGTTGCAATCGCTTGCACCTGCGCCGCCGGTGGCGCTTCCCACTCCTGGGACGCCGGCGCGGCGCCGGCGTGGAGACCAATGTGGCACCGGGAAGGCGGCAAAATCGCGGCCCGCCGCCATATCCGTGCCGGCGCGGGTGCATCGCAGGGGATGACGCCGTCGGTTCCCGGGCGTCGGCGGGCGGGAAAATTCTTGACGCCGGATGTGCAGCCATTTACACTTAGGGTCACTTGGCTTCGTTCCGGCAGTGATGGCCGGTTGCGCTTACTCAGTTGCTTTGCCTCACTTGCCTCTTTCTCTGATTTACCCATGAGATCGCACCCTCGCTGCGCCTGAGATCCCTCTCCGTTGCCCATGGCCAATTCCGCCGAACCTCTCGCTCCGTCCCGCCGCCCCGCCGGCCGTGCCCGCCAGCCACGCCGTGGCCGCGGTCCGGCTTCGGTTCCAGCGGAGCGCCCGCGCAACGCGGAACGGGGCGAGGAGGGGCGGCGCCGCACGTTGGCGTTGGCGGCGGCCGCGCATGACATGAAGACGCCGCTGGCGACGATGGCCGGATATGCGGCGTTGCTGACGAATGGGCAATGCGGTCCCTTGACCCCGCGGCAGCGGGAGGTGCTGGGCGAGATGGAGAGCAGTTGCTCCCGCCTGCAGCGCACCGTTGACGACTGTCTCAGCTTTGGGCTCATGGAGGCCGAAGGGGTCCGCCTCAAGGCGGACCGGGGCGACATCGGCGCCTGTTTGGAGGAGTTGCACGGCATTTGGAGCGATTCCTTTCGGCGTAAGGGCGTGGCGCTGTATTTGCTGGCCCCGCCGCCGCTGCCGGCCTTCGTCTTCGACTATCACAAGATCCAGCGGGTGGTTTCCAACCTCTTGGAAAACGCGCTCAAATTCACGCCCACCGGCGGCACGGTGTGGCTGAGTTGGGAAGCCCACTTTTGGGAGCGGCGCACCCGCTGGGAGCGCGCCATGCCGGGGAATCGGCGCCGCCAGTCCAACCAAGCGCCCAACGCTTGTCGCATCTGCGTCTGCGACACCGGACCGGGCATCGCCCCGGAGTTTCACCAGGAGATCTTTGACCCCTTTGTCCGCCTCGCTCCGGAGGAGGTTCAGACCGGCGGCGGGCGCAGCGGGGTGGGCCTGGGGTTGGCGATTGCCCGGCAAATGGTGCAGTCGCATGGCGGCAAGATTTGGGTGGAGAGTGAACTGGCGGCGGGCAGTAAGTTTTGCTTGGTGTTGCCTTTGGCCACGCCGCCGGAAACGGCGCGGGCGGCGCCCAGGTAACCGCGCCGCCGCGTTCTGCCATGAGCGAATTCGCCACCGCCGCTGCCCCGGAAGCCGCGCCCGCCGTTCCCGTACGCGTTTTGATCGTGGACGACGAGCCGGAAAAGTTGGGTTATGTCCGCGCCCTGCTGGAGGCCCATGACTGCACCGTGGAGGTGGAGCCGAACGGCTCCCAGGCGCTGGCGCGGATCAAGCGGGATCCGGTTCCCGACCTCGTGTTATTGGACCTGATGATGCCGGGCCAGGATGGAATTGCCACTTTGGGCAAGCTGCGCCGGGCACGGCCCGCCTTGCGCGTGGTCATGTTGTCGAATCTGAACGACACCCGCAAGGCGGTGGAAGCGGCGCAGTTGGGGGCCGCCGATTACCTGACCAAACCGCTCAAGGAAGCCGATCTGAAGAGCTTGCTGGGGCAGGCGGCACTGGCGGGAACCGCCTCCGGCGCCCGGCCGGCCGCGCCGGAGGCGGACGGGGAGGACACGCGCTACGTGATGGTCAGCCCGGCCATGCAGCGGGTGCGGGCGGAGGCGCTGCGGGTCGCGCCCATAGATGTTCCGGTCTTGATTTTGGGGGAGAGCGGCACGGGAAAAGAAGTGGTGGCGCGGTTGATCCATCGCCATTCCCGCCGCGCCGACGGCCCGTTCGTGAAGGTCAACTGCGCCGCCTTGCCGGGCGAACTGCTGGAGAGTGAGCTGTTTGGCTACGAGGCCGGCGCATTCACCGGCGCGGTGCGCGCCAAACCCGGAAAATTTGAGCTGGGCGAGAACGGCACCATCCTGCTCGATGAGATCGGGGAGATGCCGCCCGCCTTGCAAGCCAAGCTGCTTCATGTGCTGCAAGACGGCGCCTACTCCCGGCTCGGCAGCCGCAAGACTCTGAAAGCCGACGTCCGGGTGCTTAGCGCCACCAACATTGACGTGCAGCGGGCCATCGGCGGCGGACAGTTCCGCGCCGATCTGTACTATCGCTTGAACGCGTTCACCTTGCAGTTGCCGCCGCTGCGCGAGCGCCAGGAGGAGATTCCGCTGCTGCTGCGGCAGTTCATGATCCGCTTCGCGGAAAGCTATTCCCGGCCCATTCTGCCCATTACCCAGGCCATGCACGAGGCGTGTCTGCGCCATCCCTGGCCGGGGAACTTGCGGGAGATGGAGAACTTCGTCAAGCGGTATCTGATCTTGGGAGACGAAGCTCAGGCCATTGCGGAGTTGGAACAGCACGCCGCCGCGCTGGCGGCGACCGCGCCCGCGGCTCCCGCCGCCCCGGCGGCGCGGCCGCCGCGGGATTTGAAGTCGCTCGTCAAGGGCTTGAAGGGAGAGGCGGAAGCCGAAGCCATCGCCCAGGCGCTGCGCGAGTCCCGCGGCGTGCGCAAGCAGGCGGCGCAAGCCCTGGGCATCAGCTACAAGGCGCTGCTGTACAAAATCCGCATGTACGGTTTGGAGCCGGAGTAAACCGCCCGCCGCGCGGTGCTCTGCTAGACTGGCCGGGCCATGGGGGATTTCCGGCTGCGCGTCTTTTATGTCGTCGCGCGGGAAGGTAGCTTTTCCCGCGCCGCGGCGGAGTTGCATCTCAGCCAGCCGGCGGTCAGCCTTCAGATCAAGGCCTTGGAAGAGGAGTACGGCCAGCGCCTGCTCGACCGCACCGCGCGCGGCGCGCGGCTGACCGCGGCCGGCGAGCGGCTTTATCGCCAAGCGCGGCGCATCCTCCAGCTCTATCAGGAAATCGAGGCGGAGCTGCTGTCGCCGCCGGCGCTGAGCGGCGAGCTGCGCCTGGCGGCGAGTTCGACCCTGGCCAACTATCTCCTGCCCGCCGTGTTGGCCGGCTTCCAGAGTGAGTGGCCCAAGGTGCGGCTAGTGCTCGCCAGCGGCAACACGCGGCAGGTGGCGCAGTGGGTGCGGGAACAGGCCGTGCCGCTGGGGTTCGTTGAAGGCCCCTGCGCTCTGCCGGGTCTCAAGGTGCAGCGACTGGCGCAGGACGAACTGGTGGTGGTGCGGGGCCGGCGGTTTGCCGCGCTCCGCACGCCGTTTTCGGTGGGTGATTTTCTCAGCTTGCCGATGGTAATGCGGGAACCCGGCTCGGGCACGCGCGAGGCGCTGGAAGCGGCGCTGCGCGCCGCCGTTCCCGGCAAACTGCCGCAGGTCGCCATGCAGTTGGGCAGCACCGAGGCGGTGAAGACGGCGGTGGAATTGGGCATCGGATTGGCGGCGGTGTCCCGCTGGTCGGTGGAAAAGGAACTTCGCCTCGGCACCTTGCTGGCCGTCGAAGTGCAAGGCCTAGCCTTGCGGCGGCAGTTGTTCACGCTCTATCCCCAGGGCCCGGCGCCGGGGGGCGTGGCGGGCCAGTTCCTGGCATTCTTGCGCCGCGCGCTGCGCGCCCAGCGCCTGGCCCGGACCGGGGTATAACCATAGGCCGGGCGAATCGCCCATAAGATCTCCTCATTGGACGGCGCCGGTGGGGGCCGGGTAGCGTGGTTCTCAGGCAGTACGGGAGCCTGAGAATGGACATGAATCGCAAACAATTTTTGGTGCGTGGCTTGACCGGCGCCGCTGCGCTGGCGGCGGGCGCCATGGCCCAGGGGCAGTTGGTGGATACGCGCGCCGACTGGCGGGAGCGGGATTTCCGCCGCTTAATGGCGCGGCCGGCGCGGTACCGGCAGGTCTACGACATCGTGGCGATTAACCACGGGACCTTCCTCAACAACATCAAGAACTCGCTGAACGGTTTTCAATTCGGCCTGGATCTGACGCCGCGGCAGTTCCATGTCGTGGCGGCGCTGCACGGCCCGGCGAACTTGCTGAATCTGGACGACGCCGCCTGGGCGCGGTATCCGTTAGGCGAGTTCATCGGCTTGAAGGATCCGAAGACTGGGCGCTGGGCGCGGCGCAATTTGTTCTTGCACGGTTCCGCCGACGCCAGGGATCACGATCCGGATAGCGAACGCTCGGTCTATCAGGACAAGAGCATCACCGGATTGAAGCGGCGCGGCGTCAACTTTCTCGCCTGCCACACCGCGATGGAAGAGCAATCGCGAGCGATGATCGCCCGTTTTCGGCTCCAGGAAAAGCCGCAAGCCATGGTCCGTACCCTGCTCAGCCAACACTTACTGCCCGGCACTTTCGTGGTGGCTGCGATGGTCATGGCCGTGGCGCTGCTGCAAACCGACGGCCACTTCAGTTACATCACGGTGCCGTAGGCGCCCAAGGAGGGGAGATGGACCGACTCAGGCGAATGCGAGGTTGGGGCCCCGGCTTGGCGCCGGCGCTGGCGCCGGTGCTGGCGCCGGTGCTGGCGCCGGTGCTGGCACCGGTGCTGGCGTTGGTTCTGGCGCTGACGCCGGCGGCGTCGGCGGCGCGGCCCGGCAAGGGCGCCTATCCGCCCTGGAGCCGGGGGAACGATCCGGCGCCGCACGGCTACGTGTTCCGCGTGGGATCGGTGGACAATGTCCCCGATCTGCACGGCGATCCGCAAGGCGCGCGGCTGAATTTGTTCGTCGGCGGCAATCAGTTCATGGTGATGCCTGCCCTCATCCGCGCTTTCGTGCGGCGTCATCCGCGCCTGCGCGGGCGGATCTTCTACGAGACGCTGCCGCCCGGCATCCTGCTGCGCCAGATGCGGCGGCGGAACACGCTGACCCTCGGCAATCTCACCTTGCGCGTAGCGCCGGATGTCTATGAAGCCGGCGCCCGCAAGGTGCGAGCGCTGCGCCGTGCCGGGCGGGTCCGCCAAACCGTCGCCTACGCCAGCAATAATCTGGAGATCATGGTGCGGCGGGGCAATCCGCTGCGCATCCGTGGCTTAGCCGACCTCGGCCGCGGGGATGTCCGCGTCGCCATGCCCAACCCCGCGTGGGAGGGAGTGGAGCGGCAAATCGCCGCGGCGCTCCAGCGGGCGGGAGGCCGGGCGCTGGTACGGCGGGTGATGGTCGCCAAACTGCGCGCCGGGACTACGTACTTGACGCACATCCACCACCGCCAGACGCCCTTGCGCATCATGCAGGGAGCCAGCGACGCCGGCGTCACCTGGGCATCCGAGGTGCGGTTCCAGGAAATGCTCGGCCATGCGATCGCCGGGGTGCGCATTCCCTCGGCACAGAATGTTCGCGCCGTCTACGTTGCCGGTGTGGTGGCGCATGCGCCGCATCCGCGGGCCGCCGCCGACTGGCTGCGCTTTTTGGCCTCCCCGCTGGCGCGGCGCATTTACCAGCGCTTCGGCTTCGGCGCGCCGGCCCAAGGAGCGGGAGCGCGATGACCGCCGAGCGGCGGCGCTGGGTACAGACCGAGGCCTTGCCGGCGCTGAGCGTGGTCCTTCTCGGGGTATTGGGGTTGGGCTTCTACGTTTGGCAAACGCGGCCCGCCGCGTCCCAACTGGCGGCGGTGCCGATTCCGGCCGCGGCGCCGTTGCCCGCGGGTCCGCTGGGCGCCAGTATCCGCTTGGGACGACAGTTGGTGGCGCGGACGCCGCAGCTGGCGCGGGGATATGTCGGCGGCGCACTGAGCTGCGCCGATTGCCATTTGCGCGATGGCCGGCAAGCCTACGCGGCGCCCCTGGCCGGGCTCAGCGGCGCCTTTCCGGCGTGGAATCGCCGCGCGGGGCGCGTCATCACGCTGGCCGAGCGCATCAATGAGTGTTTTGTGCGCAGTGAAAATGGCCGTCCACTGCCGGCGACGGGCCGGCGCATGACGGCATTCCTGGCCTATATCGCCTGGCTCTCGCGCGGCGTTCCGGCCGGCGATTCGGTCGTGGGCCGCGGATTTGCGCCGCTGCCGCGGCTCGCCCACGCTGCAAACGCCCGCGCCGGCGCCCTCGTTTACCACTCCCATTGCGCCTCCTGCCATGGCGCGAACGGCGCCGGACAACCGCCGATGATTCCCCCGCTGTGGGGAGCGCAGGCCTATAACCAAGGTGCGGGCATGAATCATGTGCGGAAGATGGCCGCCTTCGTACTACGCTTCATGCCTTTGGGGCAGGGAGGCAGCCTCACCCCGCAGCAGGCCGCCGACGTCTCAGCCTACGTGCATTCCCAACCTCATCCCCCATTCTCCGCAAAATACGCGCGCTACTAGAGTGACCAGCCACCCGGCAGCCTGGCCATTCCTGGGGCAATAGCCCCCAGACCTGCGGCACAATCCCCGGTTCCTGGAGAGGGCGGCGGCAATGCGGCGCGCAGAAACCTCAATGAAACGCGATTTGGCGTGCGAAATCGGGATCTAAGCTCCGCGGCATTCGGCGTGCATATCCCAGGGCATGACCCCCGAGGCGAATAACACGACGCAGCGCGAGCCGGAGTCTGGCCCCACCGTGCGTTTTCACGTGTGGAAGCGCTGTTCGGATTGCGGAGCGTATTTCGAAGGTCGCACGGATGGCGAGTATCGCTGTCCATCCTGCCAGCGGCGTTCCGCGCCGGGTCGGGCGGCGGTTCCGTCGCCTGATGCCCCCATGGATGCCGAGCACTCCGTGGCTGCCTAGGGGCGCGCCGGGCGCGGGCGAAAGCCCCGTCCGGCCGCACCGGTCGGCCAGGAATACCCGTGGGAAGAGCGATCGCTCCCGTAGGAATCACTAGATTTCCGACCTAATCATGTATTGTTGCCCGTCGCCGTTCGGCGCGTTCGCACCCAACGCGCACGTCAGGCGGAGCCGATGACACCGGTGTGCCGCCTTAGTTCCGTGCGTCGTAGCGCCGGGTCAACTCGCGGGGCCCGCGCCCGTCAATGCCGACTGGTTACGGTAGAAACGGACCCGCGACGCTGCCCCGCCGGGCAGCAGGCGTGCGGAACAGTACGCCCATGGCGGTGCTGGTGAACACGCAGGACCGCAGCCGCGCCAATCGCGCACGCCCGCGTTCGGAAGATCGGGCGTCTGAGCCAGGGGCAGGAACGCGGGCCGCGGCGCCATCAAATCAGCGTTCTAAGCAAGCTAGGCGGGCGTTCAGCGCGCGCGCCATGGCGCCTTCATGTTCCGTGGCGTCCAGCCAGGCGGCGATATCCCCGTACAACTTCGCGAGCTCCTGTTGATCGCCTGGGCTCATGCGTTGCGTCCATTCCGGGTCCGACAACCGCTCCCGCGCGGCCACCAGCCGCCGGCGCGCGCCGACATATCCCCCCTCCGCCGCCATCCGCCAGTACGAATGCCAAACGATGTTGCTGTCGCTGGAACACATAATGAGTGCCTCGCAGGAATTACCATGTGCGAACTGCACGCCGCAGTCCAAAACTGGATTGGGTCGCGAACTGCACGCCGCAGTCCAAAACTGGATTGGGTCGCTTGTTTCGCCCTCGATGCGGCCAAGCCGGCGCGCATCCGCGCTGCGGGTTGAAGAGACGCCGCCCTGTCCATTCCTCGGACGCAGCGGCCCATAGACCCCAGGTCGTCGGTTGCGTTTGCGCGCCGCTTCGTCGCCGCAGGCGATCACGACAAATGGGTCCAAGTACCCGATTCCTGGGTTCTCGCACCCAATCGTGCTGCGCCAAATCGCGCATAGGGTCTGGTGTCGCCACCGCAGGCTGCGCGGCATCGGCACGCAAACTTGATGCTTTTGCGGCTTGGGCCACAAATCCAGCAATCCGATTGGCATGCGGCTGCGAATGGATCGGCAATTGCATTCCCTAAAAGCATGCTGCCGCGAGACTCCTGGGCCATCCCCGCCGCCGATGCGGTGGCTCATCCGCCGGACCCCGCTGATTTGAACACGCGACCGTGGGTCGTGATTTGGGAAATGACGCAAGCCTGCGATCTGGCCTGCCGCCATTGCCGCGCCAGCGCCTTGGCGCACCGCCATCCCGGCGAGTTGACGACCGCCGAGGGCTATCGCCTGCTGCGGCAGATTGCCGCGCTGCAACCCGCCGTTTTGGTGATCACCGGCGGTGACCCGTTGCTGCGCCCGGACCTGTTCGAGCTAGCCGCCTACGCCGCTGGGTTGGGACTGGACGTCGCCCTGACACCCAGTGGCACGCCCAATCTCAATGAGGCGGCCCTCGAGCGCATCCAAGCGGCGGGCGTGAATCGGATCGCCATCAGCCTGGATGGCGCCACCGCCGAAAGTCACGACCGCTTCCGTGGTGTTTCCGGCTCGTTCGCGATTACAGTCGCCGCCGCCCGCGCCGCCGGCCGGATCGGGCTGCCCATTCAAGTCAACACGACGGCTACCCGCGGCAACCGGGCGGAGCTTCCCGCGCTGCGGGATCTCCTCGAAACGCTGAACATCGCCATGTGGAGCGTCTTCTGCGTCGTGCCGGTCGGCCGCGCCCGCGCCGAGGAGATGCTGGACGCGGCGGAAACGGAAGATTTATTCGCGCTGCTTTACGCCACCGCCGCCCGCGGCCGCTTCCTGGTGCGCACCACCGAGGCGCCGCATTACCGTCGCTTCCTGCGCCAGCGCCAGGCGGAAACGCACGCCACCGGTCCGGCCTTTCGTTGGTCGCGTCGCAATGCGCCCCGCGGCATAGGCGACGGCGCCGGATTGGTGTTCATATCCCACCTAGGTGAAGTCTTTCCCAGCGGCTTTTTGCCGCTCTCCGCCGGCAACGTGCGGCAGCAGGATCTGGGGTACATCTATCGCCAGTCGGCGCTATTTGCCGCCATTCGCGATCGCGACCGGTTGGGCGGGAAATGCGGCGACTGCGAGTTCCGCCGCATCTGCGGCGGCTCGCGCGCCCGCGCCTACGCCATGACCGGCGACTATCTCGCCTCCGATCCCGTCTGCGCCTACCAGCCGCGCGCCGTGGCGGCGGCGCATCTCGGCTCCCCCGCCGCTGTCCCGCCGGGCGGCCGTTCCGCTCTGCAGGGCTGAGTTGCCGCCAAGGAACCGCACCGATGATACGCCGCGCCAAGCACCCCCAATGTGAACGTTGCCAAGTCGGCCGGTATTGTCCGGTGTCCTCGCCCAGCGCCGGCTCCCGCCAGCTGCACCATGTCTATGTCGCCGCCGGCAATGCGGTGCAGCGCCAGGGCGGGGCGGCGCAATCGGTGCACATGGTCTGCGCCGGCAGCCTAGCCGTCGAAACCGGAGGCTACGCCTCGGACCGGCTGATGCTGGATGTCGTCGGGCAGGGCCGTCTGGTGGGCCTGGAGGATCTGTCCCAGCCCACCCATGCCTACTCCGTCGTCGCGCGCGGTCCGGCGATGCTCGCGCGCATCTCCACTGCGGAGTTCGCCGGCATTTTGCGCGCCGACAGCCAACTGACCATGACGGTGGTGGGGGATTTGTCGGCCTGGGCTCGTTACCTAGCCATTCAGCTTCCCACGCATTTGTCCGGCACGGTGGAACGCCGGTTGGCGGGCCTGCTGCTGGATTTGGCGGAGCGCGACACCCCTGCCAGTCCTGTCCCCATCGCCGGTTCCGCACCCACCCCGCTGCGCTTGCGCTTCTCCCCGCCGCTGCGCCGGCAAGAGCTGGCGGCGATGGTGGGCAGTTCGGCGGAATCCGTCAGCCGCCAAATGCAGCGCTGGCTCGCCCGCGGTCTGGTGCAAGAAAGCCGGAAGGGCGAATTGGTGCTGACGGACCCGGATCGTTTGCGGCGCATCGCCCGCCGCTGGGCCGCGGTTTCCGCAACTGCCGCCACCGCCGCGGCGCTGGACTTCTTGGCCCACCCGGCCGGCGGCGCACCGGCTGTCCTGCCGTCCCTGGACGGTTCGGGGTAGGCCTGCCGCCGTCGTGCCCGCTGGCGCGCTCGGTCGGGCCGGGAACCCCGCAGGCCAGGCCTGGCTGTTGTACGGCGCGGGGCGCGGAAGGCGCGGCGCCCGCGATTGGGAGAGCCGCTCCGATTGCCGGTTTCCGGCGCTGGAGGGCGACGGCCCCGCCGCTGGCGGGACGCCGTCAAAGCACGATTGCGCCCGCAGGGCAGGAGCGAGCACGCCAGCAGGATGCTGGCGCTCCCGTCAACGCGCTGGTTTGTCAGCGAAGGCGGGACCGGCTGTTACTTCCTGCCCGCAGAGCGACGTTACGCAGGGCAGGAGCCCTACCCCCCGCACGGCCGCATGTGGGGTATGCTTCCGGCTTGCGTGCGGCTGCGCTCGGCGCGGCCGAGCCAGACCCGCGAAACGGGCCCCAGCCCCGCGTGCGGCGGCTTTAGCCCGCCAGCGCGCCGGGGGCCCGCGCCTATCAATCGCTCCGGTTTGCCGTCCACCTTGCGGCCACGGCGCGGATGGCGCCGGACCATTGGTGGGTCAGCCCAACGCGGGCCGCAGCACCTCGACCGCGGAGAGAGCGATCAGGCCCTCGTCCACGATCTCATCCAGCAGCGGCCGGAGTTCCGCCAGCTTTTCCGCGCTGTCTATGATGGTCACGACGATCGGCAGATCGGCCGAATGCAAGAAGTGGGGCCGGCGAATGAAGCTGCCGGCGCCGTAGCCCTCGATCGCGCGGTACACCGTCGCTCCGGACGCTCCCGCTTGCCGGCAGCGATCCACGATTTCCTGGTAGAGGGGACGCCCTTGCCAGGTGTCGTCCTCGCCGATGTGAATCCGCATCAATTGTCCCGGCGCCGAGGTCATTGCGCCGCCTTTCCGTCGGCCGTCGCAGTCGCGGGCCGATGGGAGTATTTGATCACCTCGACATCCGACAACGCGACCAGTCCGCTCGTCATCATTTCATCCAGCAGCGGCAGAATCGCGCGCAGCTTGTCTTCGCTGTCCACCACCGACAACATCACCGGACGGTCGTGACTCAGCACCCGTTCCCGGTGCAGCCGTCCCGCGGCGCCGTATCCCAGAATGCCCCGGTAGACCGTGACGCCGGCGATATCGTGGGCGCGCAGGCTCTCGACCAGGGCTTCGGACAACGGCCGGTCGCGCCAGCGGTCGTTTTCCCCGATATAAATGCGCATCAGCTTCGCCGTGCCCGCCAGCCGTTCATGGCCCGGCGCGGAGCGGGGCGCGCGGCGCGCCGCGGCGGGCTTATACACCGTGGTGTCGTGCACCTCGATTAAGCCGTGTCCCGCCATGTCGGCCAGCTTAGGCAGGAGTTCCTCCGCCTTCGCCGCCGTTTCGATGAACTCGATCTTCACCGGCAATCCGCCGCTCAGCGTCAGCACCTCCGCCGCGTGCACGCGATGGTCGGCGCCAAATCCGCCGGCGCCGTGGGTCATGGTCGCCCCCGCCACGCCGTGGTAGAACAAAAAATCCAAAATCGCCCGCGCCGCCGGCTCGTGATGGTATTGCTGGTTTTCGCTGACGTAGATCTCGACCTTTTTGGCTGGTCCGGGCTGCATCGCTTGCCTCCTTGGCGCAGTCTTCCTTGCCGCCGGCCCTGGCCGCATCTGCGCCCCGCCGTCGCGCCAGGGATGTTTCGTTCCGACCTAACCAGTCTAGCCTCGACCGCCACCAGCGCGTGCATCGGGCACAATCAGAGGAAAGCGCCTCACCCAGGGCGATGGGCCAATCTGGGGGCGAGCAGCCGGGAGGTGGTGAAATGCCGATCCTCATCCTTTCCGATATCCACGGCAACTGGGACGCGCTGCAAGCGGTCGCGCCCGAGGCCGGAGAATACGACGAGATCTGGGTCCTGGGCGATCTGGTCAATTACGGTCCGCAGCCCAATGAAGTCGTGGCCTGGGTCGCCGCGCACGCCTCCGTGGTCCTCTGCGGCAACCATGACTATGCCTTGGCCCACCACGCCGACCCGCATTGCAGCCCTCCCTACCGGCGCATGGCGGCGGAAATGGCGCGCTACACGGATGCTGTTCTGACGCCGGAGCATCGCCAGTTCTTGCGCGGCCTGCCGCAATTTCTCCGCCTGGACCGCGATGGCTGCGGCTTTTACTTTTGCCACGCCATGCCCAGCGATCCGCTTTTCGGATACTGCCCGGCGGATAGCCCGCGATGGGAGCAGGAGTGGGCCGCCGTCGCGGCGGATGTCTTGCTCTGCGGCCACACCCACGTTCCCTTCGTTCGCCACGCCGGGCCCCAAGGGGCGGGAATGGTCGCCAACCCCGGCAGCGTTGGCCAGCCCAAGAGCGGCTCGCCGCAGGCGAATTATGCCGTGTGGACGGGCGAGGAGTTGCAACCGCGCTCGACTTCCTATCCCTGGCAGGCCACGGCGGAAAAGCTCCAGGCAATACCCCTTACCCTTGCGGTGCGCGCGGCGCTGGTGGAGGCGCTGCGGACCGGACAAGGTCAAGGCCTGCCCGCCTAGCCCCGGTCACCGCAGTCGGGCGGCGCCCGCCCGCCACGCCGGCGCGCCGTGAGACATCGCCGCGCGCCGTCCCCGGCGCGGCGCAGCAGGTGGGGTTTTTCCAGAATTGCCAGCGCCTGAAAAATCGCCATGCGCATGTCCTGCGCATTCTTGGGGTCTTTTTCGATTTCTCGAAAAAGAAAATCCGCCCACCACTGCGCATCCATCGTTTTCCCGATGCGCATGGCGGCCGATAATTCCTCGGCCCAGGCGTTGATTCGCTTCGAGCCCTCCCCGGGATTATTTGCCGGGCTGCTCGCCGAGGCCATCTGCGCCATGATTGCCCCGTAGATCAGGACATCGCCCAGGCTCAGCAGCGGGAAGGGCGTGCCCTCGGGTGCGACGAGCCGGCGTGGCCGCGCCAGGGCGGCCGCCATTTCGGCGGCTGACTCCCAAGAACGCCCTGGCACACCGTCGGATTTGCGGATTCGCCGCATTGAGGGCTCGCCCAGGCTCCAATGTTGGTTGTCGTCAGTGCCGCAGGTTGCCCCCCGGCCCGGCGCAAATCACCGCTGTCTGCGGCGTCCTTTGTCCTAGAGGTTGCTTGGCCGCACGGTAGCACGCGGCCAAGCTGGGCCGCTGCTGTTTTGGAAGCACCGCTGCTCAATCACGACCCCTTTTCCTTGGCGCGCTCGGCGGCGGCGAACCGCCGCGCGCGCGCGTACCACTCCTCGGCGCGGCGCGGGTGCTTGGCCGCGCCCTTGCCCTCCCGATAG
>DAHUYO010000179.1 GCA_027315185.1 Acidobacteriota bacterium | reverse complement strand
GGCGCCGTTTTATTGGCCATCGCCGCCCGCCTCGCTTTCCTCGCCGCCCTCATCCACCTCCGGCGCGCCGCCCAGTTCGCCGATGCGGCACAGCGGCTGCAGGTCGCAAAGATCGCAGGCGCCGGGCTGCGGGGCGATAGCGGCATGGCCGGCAAGGAACTCCGCCGCCAAGCCTTCCAGCACCTGCCGCCAGGCGGCCAACTGCTCCGCCCAAAGCCTGTCGTACGGTTTGCAGCCGGGCAGCAGCCCATCGGCGGCGGCGGCGCCGGCGAATCCCATCTTTCCCGGCTGCACCACGGCGAAAGCTAGGGCGGCTGGCGGCGGCGCGACGAACTGCGCGTAGAGCGGGAGTTGCAGATTCCTCGGCCGCTCCCCCGCCCAATCGCCGCGGCCATGTTGGCGGGAGGATTTGAAGTCGAGGATCGCGATGGTTTCCTCGCCCCCCTCATCCAGCAAGCGGTCCACGCGGTCGGCGCGCCAGCGAATCGCCAGGCCCCCGATCTCGCCGACTTTCTGTTGTTCCGCCAGCCTCACGGCGAACCGGCCCCGCGCCGCCTCGACCTCGACCAGCCACTCCGCGACGGTCGCCGCCAGGCGCTCCGTCTCCAGCGCGGCGAAGGCGGGCGAGCGCAGCGCCGCCATGGCCGGATCTTTCGCCATATCTTGCGCCACGTCCTGCACCGCCTGCTGGGCCGCCGCGGCGGCCAGCTGGCGGCATTTCGCTGCTTCCGGCACCGTCACCCATCCGTCGGCGTTCGCCAACGCGGGAAAGATCCGATAGAGCGCCTGGTGCAACAACTTGCCGCGGGCGGCGGCGTCCAGACCGGGAGCCGGAGAATCCAGGCCCGAAGCATGGAGACGGTGGTGCGCGAAGGCGCGGAACGGGCACAGGCTTTGGTCGGT
>DAHUYO010000178.1 GCA_027315185.1 Acidobacteriota bacterium | reverse complement strand
CAAAACCTCAGTCACCACACGGCCGGAAAGACTGGGCCGCACCTCAATCGCCAGGCATTCCCGGGTATAGCAATCAATGACATTCAACGCCCGCAGGCAACGCCCATCCTCCAGCGCGTCATGCACAAAGTCCATCGCCCACTCCTGGTTGCATCCGGTCAGATCCGGCCGCGCCGCCGCTGGCCGTCGAACGTGGCGCCTGCGGTGCCGTCTCACGCTTAACCCGCATTCCCGATACACCCGCCAGACCCGCTTGTGGTTGGCCCGCAGACCCTGGCTGGCCAACACTACCCGCAGGCGCCGGTAGCCGAAGCGCGGGTACTCCTGCGCGCTGGCCACCAAGGCCGCGCGCAGATCCGATGCCCCCTCCGCGCGCTGCCGGTAACGATGGCTGCTGCGGTTCACCAAGAGCAGCTCGCAAGCCCGCCGCTCGCTCACCCCAAACTGCTGGCGCGCGAAAGCGACGTCCGACCGGCTCACGAGCTCCATCCGTTTTTTTCAATCACCGCTTTCAAAATCTGCTTGTCCAGCGTGAGGTCCGCCACCAACCCCTTCAGCCGCCGGTTCTCGTCTTCCACCTGCGGCAGGCGCCGCGCGTCATTCGCCGGCATCCCGCCCAACTTGGTTTTCCAAAAATAAATCGCGTGCTTGCTGACCCCCAGCTCCCGCGCCACCTCCGACGCCGGCCGGCCGGCGTCCATCTCCCGCACTGCCGCGATCTTCTGCTCGTCCGTGAACTGTGCCTTCTTCAACTGGCCCTCCCTCGGGCTCTTCCCCCCCAGCCCATCGACCGGGGGTGAAGCTCAAATCCTACTCGGTTTTGGACCAGTTTTTGGGGTGCAGGTCAGAGCCATTTGGCAGCCAGCCCCAGGGCTGCCTGCCAAGCCCAAATCGCACTCGGTTCTGGGCCAGTTCCCGGGGATC
>DAHUYO010000177.1 GCA_027315185.1 Acidobacteriota bacterium | reverse complement strand
GTCGCCGATCTGCTCCAGCACCGCGGCGCAGTGCACGGCATAGTGTTCCACGCTGTAGCGGCCCAGCATGGGATCGGGCCGCGCCCCGGGCTGGTGCAGCGGCAATTCGATGGCGTAGGAAGCGCGGCCCGCGGCGGCGGCGGCGCGCTGAAAGTTCTCCCAGCTCCAAGTGCCGCCACCCAACCCATGGATCAGCACCAGCGGTGCGCCGGTTGGCTCGCGGCGCGGACGCAGCACCTGGCAGCGCAAGCCCGCCAGCGTTTCGGTGATTAATTCCACGTTGCTTGCTCCCGCAGACCTCCCGTTCATTGTAGGCCGCGGCCGCCGCGGGGCCGCGGCCCGGGGTTTATGATCGGGGGCGAGCGGCGACCGCCATGCATCTGTTGCTCCACCTGCTCCGCCATTTGGCCCTGCACTTCGGCCTGTTCCACGCCCGCGGCGGCACGCTGGGCAACGCCGTCTTGCTGCCCTGGGAGATTTTCCTGGCCGGTTGGATGGTGGCTTCGCTGCGCGCCCGGCGGACCGTGGCCAGCGAAACCATTCCGCAGCGCTGGCAATACCTGGCGCCCGGGTTGCTAGGTTTCGTTTTGGTCTTTTTGCCGGAGACGCCATGGGGCTGGGGTGTGCTGGGGATGCGGATGTACCCCGATACCCTGACGCTATATGTCGTGGGCGCGACGCTCTCATGGATCGGCATTCTCTTCACGCTTTGGGCTCGCGTCTGTCTGGGCAGCTTCTGGAGCGGACGGATTTCCGTGAAGGAAGGCCACCAGTTGGTTCAGCGCGGCCCCTACCGCTTGGTCCGCCATCCCATCTACACCGGCCT
Source organism: Acidobacteriota bacterium (assembly GCA_027315185.1). Classification (GTDB taxonomy): domain Bacteria; phylum Acidobacteriota; class Terriglobia; order Terriglobales; family SCQP01; genus JAKAUF01. Next base: position 114 of record DAHUYO010000177.1, on the reverse strand, counting down.
GTTCGTCGCCGTGTTGGGCGCGGGCCTCGCCCTGGGAGAACTGCGCGCGGCTCCGGGGGTTGCGGCGGTGCTGCTGATGTACGCCATCAAACTGCGGCGGGAAGAGGCCATGCT
>DAHUYO010000176.1 GCA_027315185.1 Acidobacteriota bacterium | reverse complement strand
GGGTGCGGGGGAAGGGGCCGGCGCCTGCGGCCCCTTCCCCCGCCACGGCCATGGACAAAGCCGCCGGGGCGTGCGCCGCGGCGAACTCCGCCGGCGTGCGGTAGCCTAGGCTGCTGTGGGGCCGCCGCTGGTTGTAGTCGTCGCGCCAGGCGGCGATTTTGGCGCGGGCGTCGAACAGGTTCTGGAACCAGCTGGCGCGCAGGCATTCCTCCCGCAGCCGTCCGTGGAAGCTTTCGACGTGCGCGTTCTGCGTCGGCCGGCCGGGCTGGATGTGCACCAGCTCGATGCCCCGCTCCAAACACCAGGCCAGGAACCGCCGGCTGGTGAACTCCGGCCCGTTGTCGGCGCGGATCGCCTCTGGCCGCCCCCGCTCGGCAGCGATCTCTTCCAGCACCCGCGTCAGCCGCCGGCTGGCGAAGCTGGTGTCCACCTCCAGCGCCAGGCACTCCCGCGTAAACCGGTCCACCACGCTCAGCACCCGGATCGCCCGCCCCGCCGCCGTCCCGTCGTGCGCGAAGTCCAGCGCCCACTCCTGGTTGGCCGCCGTCACCGCCGCAGCCTGCGGCCGCGCCCGCGCGCAGTGCTTCCGCTTCTTCCGCCGCAGCGCCAGCCCTTCCTCCCGGTACAGCCGCCACACCCGCTTGTGGTTCACCGCCGCCCCTTCCCGCCGCAGCAGCACGTGCAGCCGCCGGTAGCCGAACCGCGGCCGCTCCCGCGCCAGCTCCACCAACGCCTGCCGCAGGCCGTCGCCGCCTCCCCGCCGCCGGTAGCGGTAGCTCGACACCGCCGTCTCCATCAGCCCGCACGCCCGCCGCTCACTGAAGGCTTGCTCCCTCCGCATCTGCTCGATAGCCGCCTTCCTCGCTACGAGCCCCAGCCGTAATGGGATGGTCCGCCGCTCTGGCTACCAGAGGCAGACTGGAACCGAGCGGAATCACTCAGGAGGAACT
>DAHUYO010000175.1 GCA_027315185.1 Acidobacteriota bacterium | reverse complement strand
GCGAAGGGCTGGCGGCGGCGCCGCGGGCCATGGGCATTACCTTGGGAACGGGATTGGGGTCGGCGTTTTGGGCCGGCGGCGGCATCGTCGAAACCGGCCCCGGAGTTCCGCCCGAAGGCGAAATCTATTGCCTGCCCTGGCGCGACGGCACGCTGGAAGACGTCCTTTCCACCCGCGCCATCGTCCGCGCCTATGCCGCGGCGGGCGACGAGGCGGCGACGGTTCAAGCGATCGCCGCCCGCGCCGCCGCCAGCGAGCCGCGCGCGCTGGCGACATGGCGCAGCTTTGGCGCGGAACTGGGCGCCGGCCTGGGGCCGATCGTTACCGCCTTCCGACCCGCGGTCATCCTGCTAGGCGGGAACATTAGCCGCGCGGCGGCGCTGTTTCTGCCCGCGGCGGAAGCGGCGCTGGCGGGCGCGGGCGCGCGGCTGCGTCCGGTTGCGGCTCTGGATGCCGCCGCGCTACTGGGCGCCGCGCGCGCGTGCTTTCCCGCCGGATAAGCGGCGCCGGATTCCGGGCGGGCCTAGCGCCGGCTGGGTGGGGGCGGCGCGGGACGGCTGCTGGTGCTGGGACGCGGCTCGGGGGCCGCGGCGGCGCGGGCTGCGCCGTTGGCGGTGTCTCCGCCGTTCGGCGCGGCCCCGCCGTTCGGCGCGGCCCCGCTGTTGGCCGGAGCCGTCAGGCCCAGCGATTGCCGCAGTTGGGCATCGAGTTTGGCCGCCACGTCCTGGTGCTCGCGCAGGAACTGCTTGGCGTTCTCCCGCCCCTGGCCGATGCGGTCGCCGCCGTAGGACAGCCAGGAGCCGGACTTGTCCACCACGCCTTTTTCCACGCCTAGGTCGAGCAGATCGCCCTCATAGGAGATGCCCTCGCCGTACATGATGTCAAACTCGGCTTCGCGGAAGGGTGCGGCGACCTTGTTCTTCACCACCTTGGCGCGGGTGCGGTTGCCGA
>DAHUYO010000174.1 GCA_027315185.1 Acidobacteriota bacterium | reverse complement strand
ACGCCTTTTTGCGCGCCCGGCCGGTGGACGACAAATACGCCACGGTGCTGTTGCTGCGCATCACCCCCGACGGCGCAATGGAATACCTGAACTGCGGCCACCAGCCCCCGGTCCTGACCAGCGCCGACGGCCAGTGCCGGACGCTGCTGGAGACCTGCGTACCGGTCGGTTTGCTGCCGGCGGCCGAGTTCGCCTCCCAGCGTTTGCAATTGGCGTCCGGCGACCGCGTCCTGGCCAGCAGCGACGGCGTGCCCGACGCGACCAATGCAGCCGGCGAGTTTTTCGGAGAGGAGCGGCTGCTGCGCCTGGCCGCGGAAGGCGCCGGGCCGGAAGCGGTGGTGGCGGCGGCGCGGGCCTTTTGCGCCGGCATCCCCTTCAACGACGATTGCACGTTGGTGGAGGCGCGGTTTACCGGCGCCGCCGGGGCTTAAAACTCGGCCGTAGCGGCGCGCGTTTGCAGCTCCGCAACGGGCTCGCCGGCGGTTTCCATCTCCGCCATCCAATCCAAGGCGCAGGCAGCGACTTCCTCCCACTCGGGCTCAATGATCAGCATGTGGGCCCGGTCGAACAGCCGCACGCGGGCGTTGTAATACGCCGCCAGGCGGCGCTGCTCGGCGGGGGGGATCAGACGGTCGGCCAGGCCCCCGAGCACCAGGCAGGGACTGGCGACGCGCCGCGGATCCACCCGCACCAAGCCCACCGCCATTTGCATCGCCGCCCGCCCGGAGTCCGGCACCTCGCGCGCCGCCACTTCCGCCAAGCGCTCCGGCGGAATGCGGTTGTTGACGAGATTGCGGCTCATGCCGCCGTCCATTTTCATCGCACGGCGGGCGACCGGGCGCAGCAAATCGGCCAGCGGATGCAGGCATGCGTAGCGCCACAGCTTGCCATACGGCGCGCGCATCATGTGCCAGGGCGGGGCGCTGGCCAAAAAAATAAATCCACGGCGGGCGAAGGCCTGCGCCAGCAACTGCGCGATCAAGCCGCCCATGCTGTGCCCCATGACAAAGCAGTCG
>DAHUYO010000173.1 GCA_027315185.1 Acidobacteriota bacterium | reverse complement strand
CAGCATCCGGCCGATGCCCAGAATCTGTTCCCGCAGTTCCGCTTCGCTTGCCATGAATACGCCAGGGTACGACGAAACGCGACTGCGCGCAGCTAGCGCCGATAGATGTGGAAATTGTTCACGATATTTGCAGCCACCGCGACCGGCTGGCCATGCTTGGTGGCCGGCCGGAATCGCCACCCGCCCACCGCGGCCACGGCCGCATCGTCGAGACCAAGGCCCAGCGGCTTGACGATGATGATTTTGTGCGCCCGCCCGTCGGTTCCCACCCGAACGCACATCACGATGCTCCCGGTCAGCCCCGACTTTCGCGCTTCTCGAGTAAACCGCGGTTCGGCGGAGCTGAGCAACTGCGGCTCCTGCCTACTCGGCCGCGCGACCGGCCCCTGGGTCCCGCGTCTCCAGGATCTGCGGCAGGCAGCCCCAGCGGCTTTGCCCAAACGAAAGAACGGCTGCCAGTCCGGGAGCACCACGGCGATAAAATCCGCCGCACGCTGCAAGAAGATCCGTGCGGCTAGAGCCGCTAACCGCGCCACCAGCCATGGCCCCTTTCCCATCGCAATCCGCAGAGTCAAAGACTCCTTCAGCCGGACCGTTTTGAAGGCGCGCGTGTACGGCTCATAGATGACCCCACACCGAAACCCCTTCACCCGGAACTCCCCACCTGTCACCCCGACCTTTTCAACCCCGATCTTGGCCAGACTCCACGGCCCCGGGTTCCACGGCTTAATGAGCCGGCCATCCGCTGTGTAATGAATCGTCTTGCCGCTCGGTAAGCCCCGCAGCAGCCAGACGCTCCCCACCCATTCCTTCCGCGCCGCCGCCAAAAACGCCGTCCGCCCCGGCGCCGGGCGTCCCCACGGCCCGGGCCCGGGCGCAAGGGCCAAAAGCAGCGCCAGCCACCGTGCCGCCATGCGTGCCATGTTAATCCACGCGGTTTACGCGGGGATGCGGACGCCAGGGCATTGCAAATGGCGGGGCGAGCCATTACAATTTCATAGTTTGACCGCCGGACGGCGACAAGGAGACAAGCGTGGCTC
>DAHUYO010000172.1 GCA_027315185.1 Acidobacteriota bacterium | reverse complement strand
GTCCGCGGCGGGCGAACCGCCGGCCGCGAGCGGCGCCAGAGCGGCGGCGGGAAGGGCGGGAGCGAGCGAAGCGGCGGCGGTGGTCTTCAGGAAGCTGCGGCGAGGCCAGTCGGACATGACTCGGATACTAACTCAGATTCGGGCCGATAGACGGCGCGGCCGCAACGCGGCTACGCCGCGCGTTCCGCTCATGCGCACGGCCCCGGCCGGCGGCGCCGCAACGACAATGCCCCGGCGTGGGCGCCGGCGGTTAGTACCAGAACTTCACCTTGGGCCACAACTGCTGGAGCGTGCCGTGCAAGCCGCGGCAAATGAAGACCGGCCCGCGCTCATAGGGCTCAATGTAGGGGTTCGTGTCCCGGGCATAGACCTGCACCGAATCGAATTGGCGCTCCAGCGCCCTCCGGCTCTCGCCAAAGACGATCATTACTTGGCCGCTGTGGCCGCGCGGCCCCCACAGAAAATAGTTCTGATGGCCGCTGATCGCCGTCGGCACGTCCGGACGGTAGACATTGACCGCGCTGGCGTCGCCGTAATTAGTCGCGAAGATGGCCGCCTGGGCGCGCTCCGCCGGCGGCAGCGACCAATAGGCGTTCGCCAAAAGATTCGCCTTATGCCGCCAATCCAGCATGTCGGTGAAATACTGCGGCAGCGCCGCCGAAGCCCCCGTCTCCAGCTGCGGCGGCCGCAGGTGCAGGCGCTGCATATAGGCGATCTCCGCCGCCGGCCGCAGCACCGGCAACACGACCGGCAGCGTGATGGCGACGCCCAGGACGTGCAGCGCCACGTACCCCGGAACCAGCCCCCGGCGCTGCCAGGCCCGGCGCAGCCAGCCGTCCCACGCCGCGGCGCCGGTGGCAAAATACAAGGGATAGATCGCCGCCAGGTAATACACCTTGGCGTGCAGCAGAATCATCAGGGGCAAATAGAGAGCGTAGGTCAGCCCCAAAAACCGCCACGGCCGCGCCCGGCGGCCGGCCAGCAGCCAGCCCACTCCGGCGATCCACAGCGGCGCCATCAGCAGGCCCCAGGCGACGATCTG
>DAHUYO010000171.1 GCA_027315185.1 Acidobacteriota bacterium | reverse complement strand
GGCGCTGATGGCCTACCTGGCATACAGCATGGTCGCCAAGGGCCTGGCGCTGCACTTCGGCGTGCACTGGCCGCAGCTGGGCTAACTCATACCGGACCTCCCATGCTGCCGCGGACCACCGATTCCCATTCCCACGGCAAGCACGTGCTTCCGCCGGCGCAAGCGGGCGAAGCCGCGGCTAATGTCTACGCCGTGGTCTATCAGGCGCTGCTGGGCGGAATGTACGTCAGCACCGCCCTCTACACCATCGGCATGCTGCTGGCGTTGTTCCAGCATGTGCGCGTGCCGCTGACCGTCGCTTGGGTCAAGCACCAGATGGAGTGGCACGTCTTCTGGCATGGCTTGACGCATTTCCATGCCGACGCGATTTTGCTGCTGGCCACGGTGGTGCTGATCCTGACGCCGGTTTCGCGCGTCGTCCTTTCCATCTATGCGTTTTGGGTGGATCACGACCGGCGCTATGTCGGCGTCACGTCCATCGTCTTCGGCATCATCGTGCTGACCGTCATCTTGTCCCGCTTCGCCCACCTGCATTAGGCGGCGGAAACGCCCCGCACGGGTTGGCGGCGCCGGCTAGGCGGGCGTGGCGGCGGCGGGAGCCGGGGCGCCGATCTGGTCGAGGGCGTGCTCGAAATCGGCAAGCAGGTCGGCGGCATCCTCGATGCCGATGGACAGCCGTACCAAACCATCGGTGACGCCGGCTTGCGCGAAGGCCTCCGGGGTGAAGCCGGAGTGGGTGGTGGTCATGGGATGGCAGGCCAGCGTTTCCACCCCGCCCAGCGACACCGCGTCGCGCGCGATGCGCACCGAGCGGAGGAAGTCGAAGGCGGCCGCCTTCCCGCCCCGCGCCTCGAAGCTGATCATCGCGCCTGGCGCGTCGCATTGCCCGCGATAAATCTTGACCTGCTCCGGGGAACGAAACAGCGTCGGATAGTACACATGGGCCACCGCCGGATGGCGCGCCAGCGCCTGCGCGATGATCTGGGCATTCTCGCAGGCGCGGGTCATGCGCAGATGCACGGTGGGCAGATGGCCGTCGAGCATCCAGCATTCGTCGGGTTGCAGGATATTGCCCAACAGGCTGCGCATCGCCTTGATGCGCGTGATCAGCTCCGGGTCAGCGGCGATGGCCATGCCCC
>DAHUYO010000170.1 GCA_027315185.1 Acidobacteriota bacterium | reverse complement strand
CAATACCGCGCGCTGCTGGACCGCTACGGGCTGGTTGCGCCCAGCACCCACGCCATCACGCCGCCGGGACCGGGGCTGGAGAAGCGGTTGGAAGGTTATCAGATCATCGGGCATAAATACACCTGGATCTTTCCGACGCGGCCCCTGCCGCCGGGCTTTCACTTTCCGCCTCCGCATCCGGCCCATCACGGCGGCCACCACGCGCCGCGGAAGCCGTTCCACTTCCCCGCCGCGACGCCGGAGTCCACCAAGCGGGACGCGGAGACCTACAACCGCTGCGGCCGGATCGCCAAGAAGTTCGGCATCCAGATCCTGATCCACAACCACGCCATCGAGTTCGAATATTTCCCCGGCACCACGCGCTGCCCGTACGACATTCTGCTGGCGGAGACCGACCCGGAACTGGTGGTGATGCAGCTAGACATCGGCTGGTCCTCGGTGGCGGGCGTCGGCGCGCTGGATCTGTTCCGCGCCCATCCCGGCCGCTTCGTGCTGTGGCATGTGAAGGACGTGATGGACCTGAACTACCTTTTCCCGCAGCCGATCATGAGCGAATGGCAGCGCATGATGGCGTCGGGACGGAAGATCGTTCCAGTAGGACAGGGAGACGTGAGCTATCACCCCATCTTCGAGCAGTGGAAAACCGCCGGCATGCTGCATTTCTGCGTGGAGCAGGATAACGCGGCGCAGTGGGGCGATTCGGTCGCCGCCGCGCGCACCAGCTATCGCGCACTGCTCGAACTGCTGACCTAATCCGATCGCTAAGCGCGGGGCCTAGCCCCGCCGCGGGCGGGCTTCTCGCGCACGCGCCGCGGACCGCGCGCCGTCCAGCCTAGGCCCAAAGCCGAAGCTGGGCGGTGGCGGCGGCCGGCGTTGCGGCTTCCGCGGGTGGATGCAGCGGCAGGCCGATGCGCGCCGCCAGCTTGGCGACGCGCGCGGCCAGCCGTTGGCGATAGGCGGCGGGCAGATACGGCGAGGCCGCGAACTGGCGGCGGTAGGCGGCGGCCAGGCGGGGAAACCGCTGTTCTAAAAATGGCAGGAACTGCGCGGCGGCGGCGGGTTGCAGAAACAGCCCGCCGGCGGAGAAAAACGCCGCGCCGGCGTCTTGGGCGGCGGCCATCAGCGGCGCCAGGTTTTCCTCGGAGTCGGTGATGCCGGGCAGCACCGGCGCGC
>DAHUYO010000016.1:45279-51867 GCA_027315185.1 Acidobacteriota bacterium | reverse complement strand
TTCCCCCGCCCGTCCATGAGTCTGCTTCCCAACCCCCGGCGTTCCAACGTAGAGCTTTTCTCCACGCCGGAGGCCTATCAACTTTTGTTTGAGCGTAACCCGCTGCCGATGCTGATCTATGACCCCAAGAGCTTGGAAATTTTGGCGGTCAACGACGCGGCCGTGGCGTTATACGGCTATGGCCGCGAAGAGATGTTTGGGCTGACCATGCTGGACATCCGCCCTGCCGAGGAACGGCCCCGTCTGCTGGCGGCGCTCAAGGACTTCTCCCCCGGGCTGCGTGCATGGGGCGCGTGGCGCCATCAGAAGAAAGACGGCACGGTGATTGACGTGGATATCGTCACCAGCGATTTCTTCATTAATGGCCGCCTCGTTCACTACGCGCAAGTTCGAGAGATCGGCGAACAGAAGCGACTGGAGGAACAGTTTCGCCAAGCGCAGAAAATGGAGGCCGTGGGCCGCTTGGCCGGCGGCGTCGCGCACGATTTCAACAACCTGCTGAGCGTCATCAACGGCTACTGCGACCTGCTCCTGATGGCGCCCGCCGGTGCTGATCCGGACTCCCAGGCGCAGCGGCGGAAGCTGGAGGAGATTCAGAAGGCCGGCGCGCGGGCCACGACGCTCACGCGGCAACTGCTGACCCTTTCCCGCCACCAAGCGGAGGCGCGCGGCGTCGTTGCCCTCAATGATTGCGTCAGCGGCGTGGCTTCCATGCTACAGCGCTTGATCGGCGAGGATATTCAACTAATCTTGACGCTCGACCCCCAAACCGGCGACATCGAGGCCGACCGCAGCCAACTGGAGCAGGTGCTGATGAATCTGGCGGTCAACGCGCGCGATGCGATGCCGAACGGCGGCCAATTAATCTTCGAAACCCGACCGGTGAGCGCGGCGGCGCCCTGCTCGCAAGGCGGCAGCCCCAATCATCACGCCGATCCCGAGCACCTGCTGCAGCAACTGCCCCAGCAGTGCTTGGCGCACCTACGCCCCGACCAGGGCGCCACGTCGCTCGCGCCGGCGGCTCGGCCCGCGGTTCCATGCGGCCTATCCCCCGGCGAATATGTCCAGTTCACGGTTTCCGATACCGGCTGCGGCATGGACGAGGAAACGCGGGCCAGAATCTTCGAGCCTTTCTTCTCCACCAAGGGCAGTAAGGGCACCGGGTTGGGGCTCTCCACCGTCTACGGCATCGTGCACCATCACGGGGGAACAATTACCGTGCAGAGTGAACTCGGGCATGGCGCCAGCTTCATCATCTGCCTGCCCCGGGGCAATACCGCGGCTGCGGCTGCCGCCCCTTCGGCCTAAGCCCGCCAGGCTGACAACGACACCTGCCGCCGGCGGCAACCCACAAGGCAGGGCCGGCAGGACCATTGACTAGCGCGGGCCCCAGCGCGGCTACGGGCTAAAGCCCACTGCACATGGGCCGAAGCCCGTTCCACGCTCCCCGCGCAGCTGCGTTCGAGCGCGCGCTTACGCGTCGCTGGGGCCGCGCCGCTTCGCTGGCTTAAGCGGGCCGCAGCCTTCTTCCGCGCGCCGTGGGCGCGCAGGGAATGTCGCGGCCTTCTCACGCTGACTTTGCCCCCAGGTGCAAACGGCGCGACCCCGGCGCGTTGATGGCGCCGCCCTAAAGGAGTGCGTTGGGGCCGAGGCGGACGCGCCGATTGCGCTCTGGCTATTTGGATGCGCCGGAGGAGTAACGGCCCAGCGTCCCCAACAGAGGATAGGCCGAAGCGGCTGCGGGAAGCTCGCCAGCGAGAATGTGCCCCCAAGTGCGGTTTCCATACATAGCGCGGTTGCTAGATTTGTCGGGCCGCAGGGTATAGCCGGCCAAGCGCGCGCCGGCAAAAACGCCACGGCGACGCCGGTAGGTCAGGATCTTTGCGCGCCTCCAGGCGGCGGATGCAGCGCGGGCCTTGGGCCCAACCGGACCGGCCGCGGCGCCGAGGGCGCCGAGGGTGAGCCCGAAGGCCAGCGATGAGGTCAACTCGGCACGCCGCCGGAAGATGATGATGATGTCGCCGGACTGCGTGGCAAGGTGAAACCCCCAACTGCCCCCACTGAGCCGAACAAATAAGGGCGCGCCCCAGTCCGGCCCACGCCGACAGGTAGCCACTCCTTTGCCGAAGGCGCCGCCAAACCCCAGCGCGAAGGCCCGCTCGCCGGGGACGACGACCAGGCACCGCGCGGCTTGCAGAATAGGCTCGGGAATGCCGCCTTGGGAGGTTTTCACCACGGCGCTGCAGACACGATTGGCGCGCCGCAGGCGGGTGACATCCCGACGACCATGCGAGGAGAGGGCCGGGATGGAGATGGTGAGCGCTAGAATCGCAACGGAAAAACGATTGGCCATTGGGTAAACCCTTGGAGTCGAAGGCTGTCTGTGAACTTACCCGCAGCACGCTCGGCCGGCTGTCCGTTATTGAACGGCGAGCATAGCGGCGCGATCATGGCATGGGAAGGTTGAGCAACCGCGCCGCCGAAGGGGGACCGGGCACGGTGCGCTCGTGGTCAGCATTGCCCGGCGCGGGACCCAGCGCGGGTGCGCCGCGCGTCCCGCTTTGCCTGGCGCCGGCCCCAGCGCGGCTGCGGGCTAAAGCCCGTTCCACGCCGCCCGCGCAGCCGCATTCCGGTGCTCGCCGGAGCGTCACGCTCGGGCCGCGCTGCTGCGTTGGTCGGGGCCGCCCGGCGGAGTGTCTCGGCCTCCTCAAGCCGGCTTTGGCCCAAGTGCAAACGACGCGAACCAGGCGAGCGGTGCTCGCACCCAGCGGAGAATGTTCGGCCGGGCTGCCGCTCCTGGCCACGGGCTGACGGCAATCAAGCCACGCAGGCTGCCGCCGGGCATGGTCCTTATACTGGAGCCAAGCAAAATATGCCGCCACGCGCCGGGATCACCGCCGAACGTGCCGAGGCGCAGCCAGCCGAGGCCAGCGCCACGCCGGATCCCGGCCCCGAAGCCGGCGGCTACCGGCCGCGCAGGGCGGAGCTGGCGCGCATTGCCCTGGCCGCGGGCGGTATCGCCGTCACCGGGCTGGGCTTGGGAATTCCACCCCTGGGGCGGGAAGCGGTGGGGCTGGCGGCGGTGGTCATCGCTGGCTTCCCCATCTATCGCACCGCGCTGACCGACGTCTGGCGGCGGCGGATGACCATGGAGCTGTCCATGGCCATCGCCGTCGTGGCGGCGGCGGCGATCCGCGAGTTCCTGACCGCGCTGGTGATTTTGCTGGCGGTGCTGGTGGCGGAAATTCTGGAGGAACTGACGGTCAGGCGAGGACGGCGGGCGATCGGCGACTTGCTGGCCATGCTGCCGCGGCAAGCCGAGGTGCGCCGGGACGGCGAGTTGAAGAAGGTGGATGTGGCGGAGCTGCGGCCGGGCGACATTGTGGTGGTGCGGCCGGGGGGGCGGATACCGGCGGACGGAGTGGTCACGGCGGGCCAATCCTTCGCCGACCAGGCGGCCATCACGGGCGAGTCGCTGCCGGCGGAAAAACTGCCCGGCGCCGCGGTCTACGCCGGCAGCATCAACCAAACCGGCTGGCTGGAAGTGGCCATCGGCAAACTGGGCCGCGACACCGCCTTTGGCCAGATCGTGGCGGCGGTGGAGCATGCGGAAAGCGTGCGGGCGCCGGTGCAAAAGACCGCCGATCAGTTCGCGGGCTACGTCGTCGCGTTCGCCCTGGGCGGGGCGCTGCTGACGCTGCTGCTGACGCACAGCGCGCGGGACACCATTTCGGTGGTCATCGTTGCCGGCGCCTGCGGCATCGCCGCGGGCACGCCGCTGGCAATTCTGGGCGCCATCGGGCAAGCCGCGCAGCAAGGCGTTATGGTAAAGGGCGGCTTATACATGGAAGCGCTGAGCCGGGTGGGGACCATCGTCCTGGACAAAACCGGCACACTGACGCTGGGCCAGCCGGAGGTGGTGGGATTGCAAGCGGCGGAGGGGACGGCGCCCGAGGAGCTGCTGCACGTGGCGGCGAGCGCGGAACGGTTTTCCGAGCATCCCCTGGGCGCGGCGATTCGCCGCCGGGCGCGGGAATTAGGGGTGAAGGCCAGCGATCCGGAGGGCTTCTCCTACACGCCGGGGAAAGGGATCATTTGCCGGATCGAAGGCGCCGAGGTGCTGGCGGGCAACCGCGCCTTGATGCAGACGCAGGGCGTGACCGACTGGCCGTGGGCGGAACACGACGACGCCGGCACGGCGATCGTGGTGGCGCGGGGCGGGCGGCTGCTGGGGCGGATTCTGCTGGCCGACCAGCCGCGGCCGGAAGCGGCGGCGGCGGTGGGCGAGCTGCGCGCCTTGGGCGTGCGGACGATCCTCCTGACCGGTGACGCCGAGCCCATCGCCCGCGCCGCGGCGGCGGAGTTGCAGGTGGACGAGGCGGCGGCGGAACTGCTACCCGCGGACAAGCTGCAACGCGTGCGGGCGCTGCGCGCGGCGGGGCAGGTCGTGGCCATGGTCGGCGACGGCGTCAATGATGCGCCGGCGCTGCTGGCAGCCAACGTCGGAATCGCGATGGGCTCCGGCACCGAGGTCGCGCGGGAGAGCGCGCATGTCCTGCTGATCGGCAACGACCTACGCAAGGTGGCGGAGGCGATCCGCATCGCGCGGCGCTGCCGGCGGATCATCGTCGCCAATTTCGCCGGCACGCTGGGCGTGGATGCCGTGGGCATCGCGCTCGCCGCGCTGGGATTTCTGAACCCCATGCTGGCGGCGTTGATCCATGTCGGCTCCGAGCTGGTGTTCATTTCCAATTCGGCCCGGCTGCTGGCGCCGGCGGGCCCCGCGGCGGAATCGCGGCCGGCGCGGGAGGCGACCGCGGCCTAACCGAGCGCGCAGCCCCCCGGGCACGCGTTCCGAGCCCCCAGCCGCGGTTTGGGTTCGCCGCCGCCGCGGCGCCCACCCGGGCGTCCTATGGCACGTTCACCGTCACTTGGTTGGAGTAGGCGCTCTCCACGCCGCTGGAGTCCACCGCGGTGACCACATAGTAATAGGTGTCTCCCGCAACCACGGACGGATCGGTGTAGGCCGTGGCGCCGAGCAGAGCGCTGTTGAGCTTGGTGTACGGCCCGCCGGAAACGCTGCCGCGGTAGACATTGTAGCCGGTCACCGTCGAGGTGCTCGCGCCCCAGTTCAAGGCCACGTCGAGCTGGACGCCCGTGCCGGAAACGGGGATGGACAGCGGCGAACCGGCGGCGTTGCTGGCGATCGTCACCGTGCCGCTGGCGCTACCCGTAGCCGTCGGCGCGAAGGTCACGGTCAGCGTGGCGCTGGCGCCGGCGGCGATGGTTTGATTCGCCGAGATGCCGCTGGTGGCGTATCCAGCGCCCGACGTTCCCACGCTGGAGATGGTGATCGCGGTGTTCCCGGTGTTGGCGACGCTGACGGTCAGCGCGCTTTGGGCGCCGACGTTGATGCTCCCGAAGCTAAGGCTGCTCGGCGTCGCGGTTAAGGTGTAAGTGGGCGTGACGCCCGTGCCGGAAAGCGTGACCGTGGCGGGCGAGTTGGGAGCGTTGCTGCTGATGGTCACCGATCCGCTGGCGCTGCCCGCCGCCGTCGGCGCAAACGTCACCGTCAGGCTCGCGCTGGCGCCGGCCGCGATGGTTGCCGGCAGCGACAGTCCGCTGACGCTGTAGCCCGTTCCGGTCGCCGTGACCGCCGAGACCGTCAGCGCCGCCGTTCCCGAGTTGGTGAGCAGGATCGGCTGCTGGCCGTTACTGCCCACGTTGACGTTGCCGAATGCGAGGCTCGTTGGGCTGACGCTGAGGCCCGGCTGGACACCCGTGCCGGAGAGGGCAACCGAAGCCGGCGAGTTGGCGGCATTGCTGGTGATGGTCACCGATCCGCTGGCGCTGCCCGCGGCCGTCGGCGCAAACGTCACCGTCAGGCTCGCGCTGACGCCGGCGGCAATGGTCGCCGGCAGCGACAGTCCGCTGACGCTGTAGCCCGTTCCGGTCGCCGTGACCGCCGAGACCGTCAGCGCCGCCGTTCCCGAGTTGGTAAGCGTCAATGCCTGCTGCCCGCTGCTGCCGACATTTACATTGCCGAATGCGACGCTCGTCGGGCTGACGCTCAACCCCGGCTGGACACCCGTGCCGGTGAGCGCGACGGTCGCCGGCGAGTTGGCGGCATTGCTGGTGATGGTCACCGAGCCGCTGGCGCTGCCGGTTGCCGTCGGCGCGAAAGTCACCGTCAGGCTCGCGCTGGCGCCCGCGGCGATGGTCGCCGGCAGCGAAAGACCGCTGACGCTGTAGCCCGTTCCGGTCGCCGTGATCGCCGAGACCGTCAGCGCCGCCGTCCCCGAGTTGGTGAGCGTCAACGTCTGCTGCCCGCTGCTGCCGACATTCACGTTGCCGAATGCGACGCTCGTCGGGCTGACGCTCAGCCCCGGCTGCACACCCGTGCCGGTGAGCGCGACGGTCGCCGGCGAGTTGGCGGCATTGCTGGTGATGGTCACCGATCCGCTGACGCTCCCCGCCGCCGTCGGCGCAAACGTCACCGTCAGGCTCGCGCTGGCGCCGGCGGCGATGGTTGCCGGCAGCGACAGCCCGCTGACGCTGTAGCCCGTTCCGGTCGCCGTGACCGCCGAG
>DAHUYO010000016.1:0-45180 GCA_027315185.1 Acidobacteriota bacterium | reverse complement strand
CTGGCGCCGGCGGCGATGGTTGCCGGCAGCGACAGCCCGCTGACGCTGTAGCCCGTTCCGGTCGCCGTGACCGCCGAGACCGTCAGCGCCGCCGTCCCCGAGTTGGTAAGCGTCAACGTCTGCTGCCCGCTGCTGCCCACGTTCACGTTGCCGAGTGCGACGCTCGTCGGGCTGACGCTCAACCCCGGCTCCACGCCGGTCGCTGAGAGCGCGACCGAGGCCGGGGAATTGGAGGCGCTGCTGGTGATCGTCAGCGAGCCGCTGGCGCTTCCAGTTGCCGTCGCCGCAAACGTCACCGTCAGGCTGGCGCTGGCGCCGGCGGCAATGGTCGCCGGCACCTGCAACCCGCTTACGCTGAACCCGGCCCCCGTCGCGGCCACCTGGGAAACGTTCACTCCCGCCGTCCCTGAGTTGGTGATCGTCAGGGTCTTTTGCGAACTGCTGCCGACGTTCACGTTGCCAAAGGCGACCGCCGCCGGCGCCGCCAGCGTCTTGGTGGGCTTACCACCCTTGTATTTGGAGGAGCCCGTGGTCGCCGCCTGCAAGGGAAGTCCGCCGCAACCAGCCAGCCATGGCAGCGCCATCGCGACCGCGAGCGCGCACCCGTACACGGCCCAACGCATCCGCCGCGACGGCACATTCCACTCCACGCCGCCTGCGACCCGCGCCCGCCCGCGATTCCTCTTCATTTCGATTGTGCTTTGTTTACCCACGCTCGTCCCCCCAACCAACGACGCTACGAGCCGCGAACCAATCTCCGAAACGGCCTGGCGATCCGATTGCGTTCAGGCCCACCGGCTGGCTTTGGTGATGGCAGTTCGCGCTAAGGTCGGCCCGCGCATTTGACCCGCGGGCAGTGCTGGAGCCAGTCGCGGCCTTAGCCCGCGCCGCCGTCCCCCAGCGCAGGAGTTGCTGGCAGAGTGATCTAAGACGAAGACCCCACGTTTTCCGCGTCTTGATCCAGCCGCAGCCGGCGGGAGCCGATTCCGCTGGCCCACGACGACGATCCCCCCTTGTTCTCCGGTTGTATCACCTCTGTGACCGCCGGACGCCAGTTACTTGCTGAATCAGTCTTTTTCGACTGGCAACGCAGGCGTCCACCTTAGCGATTGAGCGTTCACCTTAGCGATTCCTAACACACAGCGACTCATAACCCGCCCGCCGCCGGAGCGCCTCAGCCGCGAGCCGTCCGCGTGCGGATGAAGGGACACGATCGCCGCGCGTTTGCCGCTGGCTATTCGGGAGGACTATGGTTAAAGAGGAATCGTGCGCGGGCGCATGACGGACGATCGTTAACCGCCAGTGGTGGCGGTAAGCGGCATCACGGGACCGCGGGCGCCGGAAGGAGAAGTTGAACCTTGCAAGTGGAGAAACAGCAGAACCATGCGTTGCGCTGGCGCGATGGGGTGCTGATCGCGGGCATCTTCGCGGTGATGGTGGCGCTGGGATTCGGCGTGGCGTTCATGGGCCGCCGCGGCGTCGGCAACCGCGGCACGGTGGTGCGGATGGCGCCGAACTTCGTGCTGCGCGACCAATACGGACACCAGGTTTCCCTAGCGCAGTTTCGCGGCGAGGTGGTGGTGCTGGCGTTTTTGGATCCGGATTGCACGGACATCTGTCCGCTGACTTCGCAGATTCTGATGGACGCCATGCGGCGGCTAGGACCGGCGGCGTCGGAAGTGGAGATGCTGGGCGTGAACGTCAATCCCGACGCGACCCGAGTACGGGACGTCGCCGCCTACACCCGCATCCATGGCATGAACGCGCTGGGCCGGCGCTGGCGCTTTCTGACCGGGACGCCGGCGCAGCTGAAGCCGATCTGGAAGGACTATGGGGTCTACGTCGCCACGCCTCATGGCGAGGTGGTGCATCAGGCGGCGGTGGAACTGGTGGATGAGAGCGGCTATCTGCGCAGCGCCTTTGAAACGCCAATGCGCTACGACAGCATCCCGCGGGAATCGGCGATGCTGGCGGCGCGGATCGCCAAGCTGCTGCCGGGCGATCCGGCCATGCATTTGCCGCCGGGACCGGCCTATCCGCCGGCCTGGGCGCCGGCGCGGCTGGAACAGGTGGCGCTGGCCGGGCCGCGGCCGGGGCGGGTGGAGTTGGGCGCGGGACACCCGCATCTGGTCTGCTTTTTCGCCGACTGGCAGAGGTCCGGGACCAATTTGCCGGCGCGTTTGGCGGTGCTGGACGCTTACGGCGCGGCGGCGCGGCAACATGGCTGGCCGCCGCCGGTCGCGATTGACGAGATGACCACCGAACCGTCCAGAATGGCCGCCCGCCGCGGGCTGAAGCAGTTGGGCCGGCGGCTGAGAACGCCTATCATCAGCGACAACACCGGGCGCATCGCCGACGGCTACGCGGTGGACGACCTGCCTTGGTACTCGCTGACGTCCCCGCAGGGGAAGATCTTGTGGCGGCACGACGGCTGGCTGAGCGCGAAGGCTTTGATCCACCAGGCCAGCGCCGCTTGGAAGAAGCGGGCAGGGCGATAATGCATAGCATCGCTTCGTTCTTGGCTCGTCGGGCCGGGTCGGGTGCATCCCGGTACTCCTCCCGGCCCTTCTCGCCTGCGGCCTTGCGCTGTGGGGTTCTCGCCCCGCTCATGGGTCCTACCGGTGAGCCCGGCGGCCCGCACCGTCGCCGAAGCGGGCGGGGCGATTACGCGTCGCGGCGGTTCGTGCGCCTATCCTCGCGGCGGGCTTGAACGCCGCTCGCCACCGGGCAGCACGGTCAAGCGAGATGCGGGCAAAAGCCCAAGAAAGTCCCGGTCGAAGGTCACCAGGTGCTCACCCATCGCCTCGGCGGCGCTGGCAATCCATCCGTCCGCGACCTGGTTTCCACGCAATCCCCGGGCCAACACTTTGTCGCGGAAGATCGGCCACGTTTCGCCGCCGCGGTATTCCGTGCCCGCGGAGGCAAGCAGTGCGTCCACGAACGCCACCGCCGCGGCGGGCGCGTCGGGATCGGAGAACACCCGGCTGCTGGTGACGAGCCGCAAAAAGGCCGCCACGACCATTGGCAGGAGCACCAACGTGGCGCGGCCTGCGGCGCAGTCCCGGCGCGCCGCATCCAGCCAATGCCGGGCCGCGCCGTGGTGGGGGTGGCCGGGTCGAAAGGCGGCGATTAAGACATTGACGTCAGGCGTCATCGCCGGCGGCGTCGAACCAGGAAGCGTTGCGGCAGGGATCAATCCCGGCACGGGGAGCGCCGCGCCGGGAGGACACCGGCAGCGGCGCCAGCTCGGACGGCGCAATCCGGCGGCGGCGCAAGCGCAGCGCCAAGCCCTCCTCGATCACCTTGGTCAAGGTTTTGTGCTCCCGCGCCGCCGCCGCCTTGGCCCGGAGCACCAGGTCGTCGCGGAGATCCAGCGTGGTCTTCATGACTCCATGATACAGAAATCTGTATGCGGGCGCATTGGAAACTGCGAGAGCGCCGGCTGCTGCGGATAACGACCCGCTTCGGGCTGCGCGGCGCGCCAGCCGAGCGGTCCGCGGGTGGCCGCCGACGCGGACGCGCCCAGCATCGCCGTCCCGTCCCGCCCGTTGCGGGTTGGCGGTCATGTGGGCGCGGCGGCCGGTGACAATGGCAAAGAACCTGATCCACTGCTTGCGAATGCCGGTGACTTCGCGGATGAGGCGGGCGCTGGGCTGGTGGCCGGGCATTTCGATCAGCACCATGCCGGTGTTGAAATGTCGCTGCGAGTGCATCACGCCGGGACGGCGGGGACCGTCGGCGGCGATGACTTCCTGAATGTTCAGGTCCAGGCGGTCGGCCTTGAAGATGGGATGCCCTTCGGCGTCGCGGCCGACGAACTTGAGGTGCTGGAGCAAAAAGAAGTTGGGCACCTCGGCGGGCGAGATGAGGCCCATGGTGTAGAGATCGAGATAGGAATAGCCGGTGGCGGGAACGTAGTAGTTGTCGTCGAGCTGGGTGTAGGTGCCGTTGTGGTTGTCCTGCCAGACGCCGCCGCCCATGATGGAGGCCTCGGTGGGACGAACGTAGGGAAACGGCACGCGCGCTTGCAGGCCCATCCGCCAATGCACCGGATTGCCGAGGGGGATGATCTTGCCGTTGACCTTGGCGGAGAGGAAGGCGTTCCAGCGGTGGTCCATCTCATGGCCGATCTGGGACATGGCGTACATGTACGGCGGCATGTGATCGGATTGCCGGACCTCGTCGATCTGCTTGCGGTAATGGGTGATGTCGAAGCGGTTGCCGACCGGCGCGTTGGCCGGCGGGTATTTCTGCATTTGGATGGCGCCGGCGTCAATGGGCTGGATGAAGGCCCATTGAAAACGGCCGGCGGAGCAGTAGGCGGCGGGATCGCCGGGCGGGCGGCCGATGCCGGTGACTTGCGGGCCGGTGCTGCCGCGCGGGCCGTTGCTGGGCGTGCCGGCTTCCTGATTGTCCACGCGGAAATCCGAGTAATAGGCCAGGAAGTCGAAACGATCGCCGAGGGCCTTGATGACCGTGCAGGCCAGGTTGTGCATGTCCGGGAGGCGGTAGTAATGGAACGCCTCATAGACCACGGGATAGGGGCCGGCGCCGGCGGACAAAGAGGCGAAATGCACCCGCGGATTACGCAGGCCGCGCAGATGGACTAGCCGCGGTGCGATAGCCGCCGCGGGACGGGGGCGGCCGGCGTGGGCGCCGCGGCGGCGCGAGAAAACGTGGGCGGAAACCAGCACTGCCGGGGCGGATTGCAGCACGGGCGGAAGCACGCCCTCGACCGAGACGCGAGCGCCATGGACCTGAACGCGGCGGGAGACGCCAGGACCGAAGGCCCTGTAGCGCAGGCCGGCGGCGGGTCGGCGGGCGAAGGCGGCTACGACCCAGGACGTCTGGGCGCCGCCGTCAGGCAGGGCGAAGCGGATGCGGTAGGCGAAACCGGCATGATGGCTGCCGGGAAGCGGCAACGGCGCGGCGGCTTGGAAGGTGGCGCGGAGCAGAACTCCGTCGAGCGTGGAGATGCGCAGGGACTTCAGCCTGGCGGCGGAGCCGGGCAGAACCGCCAATCGGCGCGCCACGCCACCAGTGAGCCGCGGGTAAATGCCGACGATGGCGTCCCGCGCGGTCAGATGACGATAGGACAGGACGATGCGGCCATTGTTGTACAGCGCGGCTTGGAATTGGTTAACCGTCGGGAACCAATGAAAATCCTGAATGCCGCCGTAGGGGGAGCTGTCGTTCCAGGTGATCAGGACGCGGCGGGCGTTTTGGCTGACGTAACGGTCGCCTTGCAGGCGCGGCTTGAAGAAGACGCAGATGGCGGGTGGACCATTGACCAGCGCGCCGGCGGCCTGGGCCAGCTGGGCGAAGCGGGGAACGGCGACGCCGCCGCGCGGCGGAATGGTGTAGGCGCCATAATGCCGCGCCGGACCGGGTGAGCCCATCTGAATCGAGCCCGAGATTCCGACGGAGAGCTCCCGCCATTGGCGGCCGGAAAAGGGGAAGGCAAAATCCGCGAGGCGCAGGGCGGGGCCGGAAAGCTTCGCGCCGCGGTTGGCGTCCCAGCGCAGCGGGCCGGCGGTGACGCGATAACCGCGGGCGGCGGGGGTGAAGGTGAGGGTGCGGTTTTGCAGGTCGAAAAGACTCTCATGGCCCAGCGCGCCGGGCTTAAGGTGCATCACGATCAGCTTGCCGCGCACCGTAACCGCGCCGATGGAATGGCCCTGATCCCGCCGCTGCGCCGCCGCCAGCGCGGCCAGAGCCAGCACCAGGACCAGCGCCCGCACCGGCGTCAGCGCCGGGCCCCGAGCCAGCATTCGCGCCGTCCGCCTTGCCGCCGTCTTCATTTGCCGCACGCTGCGTCCTCCAAAGATTTCGTGACTGCCGGAGCCAGATATTGCATACCTTGAGGTATTCCGCAAGGGGTTGGCGGAAGTGGCAACCCCGCGGGGAGGCCCGTTAGCCACGGACCGCGAACCGGTCCCGGGCGAAAACCGCCGGCACGCGAGCGCCCGAACGGAGTGGCCGAAGCGGCGCCTTGGGCTTACTCCTGGCGAAGAGCGGTGAGGGGATCCACGCGGCTGGCGCGCAGGGCGGGCAGCCAGGCGGCGAGGAAGGCGGCGGCGGCGAGGGCGAGGACGGCGGCGGCGAGGGCGACGGGGTCGTAGAAGTGCAGACCGAAGAGGTGGATTTGGCTGGCCAAGACCTTGCCGCCGGCAAGGCTGGCGGGCAGGCCGATGAGGAAGCCAACGATGACGACAACGGCGGTTTCCCCCAGCACCATGGCGACAACGGCGCGGCGGTTGGCGCCGAGGGCCATGCGGACACCGATCTCCGGCACGCGGCGGGCGAGGCCGTAGGCGGTTACGCCATAGAGGCCGATGGCGGCGAGCAGAAGCGCGACGGCGGCGAAGAATCCGCTCAGTTCGGCCAACATCGTCTGGGGCTCCAAGGATTGCTGGACGAGCGCGGCCATGGGCTGGAGGGTGGGCGGCGGCAGGCTGGGATCCAGGGCATGCAGCACGCGGTGGACGCCGCTGGCCAGGCCCGCCGCACCACCCGCGGCGCGAATCATGTAGACGCCGCCGGAGTATTGACCCACGGCCACGGGCAGGCCGTTATAGAAGGGCAGATAGATGCGCGGTGCCGGCTTTTCCGAAAGTGAATTGTGCTTGGCATCGGCGGCGACGCCGACGATGGTGTAGACGGCGTTGTGGTCATCGGGATAAAGGTCGTGGAGCTGCTGGCCGATGGGGCTGCGGTGAGCGAAGACACGCTGCGCCAACGTTTGATTGATGACGATGTGCTTGGCGCCGCTTTCATCCTGCGGGCCGAGGGCGCGGCCGAGGATGATGGGAATGCCGGTGACGCGGAAATAATCGGCGGAGATCGAATCGCAGCGGACGCCGAATCCGGGCTTGCCGTTAGGCGCTTTGTAGCCGACGGCGGAGACGGGCAGGCCGCATTCACTGCCATCGAAAAGGCCGTTGTCGGAGATGGCCAGGGACTGCACCCCAGGCAGGGCGGCGATGCGCTGCTGGACTTGGCGCACGAAACCGCCGGCGGCGGCGCCGTGATAGCCGGCGCGGGCGGTGTCCAAGCGGAAGGCGTAGAGGCCGTGGGGATTGAAGCCGAGCGGCACCTGGGTCAGCTGGCGCAGGCTGCGCACGAACAGGCCCGCGCCGACCAGCAAGACCACCGCCAGGGCCACTTGGCCAATGATCAATAGTTTGCCCAGGGGCAGACCGGCGCGCGGCCAACCGGGAATATGCCAATGGAACAGGATGTGGCGGCTGCGGGCGGAACCGCCACGGCCCTGGGACTGCAAGGCGTCATTCACGTCCAGACGGGCCAGGCGCAGCGCCGGCACCAGACCGAACAAAACGCCGCTAGCAATACAGATGAAGGCGATGAAGCCCCAGACGCGCCAATCCGGCGTCAGGCTCAGTTGGATGGGCATGCCGGCGCCGGAGACCATGCGGACCAACAGCCGCGCGCCCCAAATGGCCAGCAGCGCGCCGGCGAGGCCGCCGGCGATGGCCAGCGTCAGGCTCTCGGTCAGCAACTGGCGAATGATGCGGCCGGGGCTGGCGCCCAGCGCCAAACGCACGCCGATTTCCTTGTGCCGCGCCGCGGCGCGGGCCAGCAGCAGACTGGCGAGATTGACGATGGCCAGCAACAAAACCATGGCCACCAGAGCGAACAGGGCCCACAGCGGATCGCCGAACTGGCCGCGGAGACCGGAGACGCCGCGGGCGCCGGGCGTCAGGCGGAGATATTGGCTGAGGATGGAATGGCGGCTTTGCGGATCGGCGGCGGCGGCGGCCTGGCGGCGGATGGTGCGGCGGAAAATGACGTTGGTGGCGGCTTGCGCTTGGGCGCGGGTAAATCCGGGGTTGAGCCGGCCCATGACCTGGAGCCACATGACCCGGGAAACGCCCGGGGGATTGGTCAGCAACGGCGGGCCGGGCTGGACGGCCGGGGCCATGGACATGGGGAAATAGAGGTCCGGCGCATCGCCGACGCTGATGCCCTGAAAACCCGGCGGCGTGACGCCGATGACGGTGAAGCTGCGGCCGTAGAGGGTGAAGGCGCGGCCCAAGACGGCGGGGCTGGCGCCGAAGCGGCGGGTCCAATAGCCGTAGCTGATCACCGCAACGGGGTCGCCATTGGCGACGAAGGGCGCGGAGGGATTGAAGGTGCGGCCACGATACGCGGGGACTTGCAGGACGGAGAAGTAATTCGCGCTGACCAGCTCGGCGCGAACCAGTTCGGCGCCGCCGGAACCCCATTGCACCGGATCGCGGGCGGTCATGCTGGCGGCGGCCATCAGTCCGGAGAAGGCATGATCGCTTTGGCGCAAGCGGCGGTACTCGGGAAAGGCGAGCAACCCGCGGCGGCCCCCCGAGGTGCCATAGCTCATGCCCATGGCGGTGGGGTCGGTGAGCAGGACCAGTTGGCTGGGATGGCCGACGGACAAGCCGCGCAGAATGACGGCATTGACCAGGGTGAAGATGGCGGTATTGGCGCCGATGCCCAAGGCCAAGGTCAGCAGAGCGACGGCGGTGAAGCCCGGCGACTTGCGCAGAAAACGGATGGCATGGCGAAAATCGTTCATCGCGGGACCTATTGCAGTTGAAGGCAGCGTCAGGGGCGGCGCCGCCGCGCGCTGGCATCCAGCGTAGCTGGAATCCAGCCGAGCCGCGAGGGGACGCAGCCGCCGCCCGGCTGCTGGTTCGGCAGCTACCGCCTAGACGCGGCAGGAAGCGAAGGGTTAGCAGGGGGTTCCAGCCGACCCGCACGATGGCGGGCGGCCCATTTCCGACTCAGGACTTGCCGCCGGCGCGGGCGCCGGGCGCCCGGGAGCGGCCGTAGGCGGGCGCGGTCAGGCCCGCCAATGACCCGCGGCCCGGGGGCTCGAGTTCGAGCAGGACGAATTCGTTGCCGCCGGGGCGCAGCCAGGAAGCGGGGAGATAGAGCGTCTGCTGCGGGCCGACGCGCCAGAAGCGGCCAAGATGGCGGCCGTTGACCCAGACTTCGCCCTTGCCCCAGCCGCGCAGGTCCAGAAACGTGTCCGCCGGATGATCAATCTGATAGCTGCCGCGATAAAACGTCGGCGCACCGCCGGCTTTTTCCGCGTGGGTGGCGGCGGGCGCCCAGGGCAGGTGCGGCGGGGGCGACAACCAGGGTAGCGAGTACTGCTCCCAGCCGGTCAGCTCCCGGTCGTCCCAGGTGACGGATCCTACGATGCCGGAGCGGCCATCCACCATGGCGGGGCCGAAATTGATGCGGCCCATGTTTTCAACCAGCACGTCCAGCGGCTCGGCGGCGGAAAGATGCAGCGGCAAATCGAACTTGCTGCTACGCCGGTCCAAGGTTCCCAAGCGGCGGCCGCCTTGCAGGATCGTAGCGTAGTCGCGGATGCCGGGAATGGCTAACATGCCCTTCCCTGCCGGTGGGCGGGCCAGCCGGTAGAGCACGTAGCCAAAGGACTGGCCGAGGTCTTCCATGCAGGTCGGGGCTTGGCTGCGCGTGGGGTGGAGACCGTGCAAGGCCGCCGTCCAGGGCGCCGCTTCAGGCAGCGCGAAGCGCGCCAGCGCCATGCGCCGCGCCGGCGCGGGAGCCGGCGGCAAGCGCGTGCCGGCGGGCAGATGACGGACGATGGCCTGCTGGATGGCGGTGAATTTGGGCGTGATGTCACCGGCTTCGCTGATGGGAGCGTCGTAGTCGTAACTGTTCACATCCGGCTGGTAGGGGTGCTGAGGGCCGGAGTTGGCGCCGGGGCGATAACCGAAGGAGGTGCCGCCGACGAACATATAGAGGTTGAAGGAATAGCCGCGGGCCATCATCCACTCCACGTCGCGGGCGTTGATGGCGGCGGGAACGGTGTGGTGCGGACCGCCCCAGTGATCGAACCATCCGGTCCAAAACTCGCTGCAAAAATGCGGGTTATGCGGCAGTTGGCGGAGCAGTTTGGGGAATTCCGTGCGCGCGCTGCCGGCGCCGAAGTCTATGCCGACGGTTGTGCCCGGAAGGCTGCCATTGGGGATTTCGTCGGCGCCATCGGCGGTCCACAAATGGACATCGAAGCCCGCCTGGCGAAATAGCCGGCGCATGGCTCGCATGTACGCGCGGTCATGGCCGAAGGAACCGTACTCGTTTTCCACCTGCGCCATCAGAATGGGTCCGCCATGGGTGATTTGAAGCGGGCCCAACTCCCGCGCCAAGCGGCGAAGGTAGCGGCCACTGGCGGCGAGGAAGCGGGGATCACGGCTGCGGACCCGCACCTGGGGCGAGCGCGCCAGCCAACCCGGCAGTCCGCCCCAATCCCATTCCGAACAGACGTAGGGACCAGGGCGGAGATCCACCCACAGGCCTTCCGCCTGCGCGGTGCGGACAAACGCCGCGACGTCCAGGTTGCCGGTGAAATCGAATGCGCCCGGCTGCGGTTCATGCAGGTCCCAGAAGCAGTATGTCGAGATGGTGTTTAGGCCCATGGCGCGGGCCTGGCGCATCCGGTTGCGCCAATATTCGCGCGGGACGCGGGGGTAATGGATGGAGCCGGAACGGATTTGGAAGGGCTTGCCGTCGAGCAGGAAGACGCCGTCACCGGCGCGAAATTCATGCCGCCGTTTGGCGGTACAACCGCTGGCGGCCGCTGCTCCGGCCGCGGCCAGGCCGCTTAGGAACACCCGACGGGTTGGAGCCATTTGCGTTTCTCCTCGTGCTGGTTTCGTGCTGCCTTCCGCACCGGCGCCCGCCGCGCCGGCGGACGCGGATGGGACCGCACGGCGGCGGCGCCATCCGCAAGCCCCGCGCGACGCGCGAGCGGCAGGCGGGTCAGGCCGGGCCTGCGCGTGGGCTGCTGCCAGAACTCGCCAGTGTCCCACATTTGTGAGACCAGGCAAGCGCCGGCAGGAGTAGACTTGCGTGGCGGCGAATTGGAGCGTGGCGGCCATGGCGCTGGTGGCGTTTTTGCGCGGGGTCAATGTCGGTGGGAATCGAAGGTTCCGACCCAGCCTCGCGGCACGGGAGCTGGCTCCGTACGGGGTAGTAAATATTGGCGCGGCGGGGACGTTCGTGGCGCGAACGCCGGGCGCAACGGATCGGTTTCGGGCGGCGCTGGCGGGAAAGCTGCCCTTCGCCACGGAAATCGCGCTGTGCGCGGGCGAGGAAATTCTGCACCTGGTGCACACCGATCCATTTCGCGGCTTGGCCACGGCGCCTGATATCGTGCCGTTCGTTAGCGTCCGAGTGAATCGCGCCGCGAGCTTGCCCGCGCTCCCCAGGCAACTGCCCGCGCGGGGCGAGTGGCTATTGCGGCTGACGGGCGTCACGGGTCCATTCGTACTTGGGACCTATCGCCGGGAGATGAAGGCAATTGGGCTGCTCGGCCAGCTGGATGGAATCTGCGGCGGGGCGGTGACGACGCGGAACTGGCGGACCATTCTAGCCGTGGCACGAGTTCTGGAACGGTAGCAAGCCGGCGCTGCGCGAGTCGAGGCGCATTGAGCTGCATTCGCGTAGTGGATCAAACCAGGGCAAGTGGACGCAACCGAAGGGGGGCGGCGACCCGCTTTTTGGCGCCGGGTGCCGATGGCACGGCGATTGCATCGTTCCGATAGAGCGACACCGGGAGGTACAACCATGAAACGCTTCCAGCAGAAAGCCCCAGCCGCAATCGCGGCGCAGACGTCCGAACCGGACCCCGACCAGAACGCGCAGGAAACCCAACAAATCGGAGCGGCGCAGGCTGCCGACCCAGACTCAGCTTCAGACGATCCGGAAGCCCGGGCAGAAGCGGCGCGCGAAACGGCGGAGCGGATCCGCAAGGAGATGAAGGAACAAGCGCGGCGCCGGGCGGCGCAGGAAAGTTCGCCGATGGACGCCACGATTCATTCACGCCGCGGCGACGGGGAGTATTTCACCAGTTAGCGCTGGGGAAAAGCACGCGGCGGCGGGTCAAACGGCCCAGCGGAGAGGCGCGCATAAGGACGCTGGCGGCGCCAGCCACAGCGCCGACGGTGGGGGGCGAGGGCGCCGGGTGGTGCGGCGGATTGGAGATGATAGGTGTTGCCGGCCCCGCCACGCAGGACAGCGGTTGCCGCCGCGAACGACCGGATGGCTTATTGCACGTTCAGGGTCACGGTCGCTTTGTGGGTGAGAGCGCCGGACGAGGCGGAAATGGTGAGCGTGTAGTTGCCGGTGGGCGTACCGGCGTTGTGCGTGGCTCCCCCACCGCCGCCGCCGCCCCCGCCGCTTCCACCGCCGCCGCAGGAGGCGCAGAGGGCGACGGTAGTGGCAAGTAGGAAAATGGCGGCGCCGAACGCAGGCCACCGCGGTGCGCGGCTCGTGCTCCGCCAGAGCGGACGGGCAGCGGCAGCCAAGGCGGCAGCGAGCAGGAGCAGCGCCAACGCCGCAAGCCAGGGCCCCAGGGGAACGTCCGGCGGCGCGGGCGTCGGAGTTGGCGCGAAAAGCGACGGCGCCGTGGTGGTTACCGAGACGGTGGCCTTGGTCGGCCCGGAGCCGTTCAAGTTCACGGAGGACGGCGCGATGCTGCACGTCGACTCTGCCGGCGCGCCGGTGCAGGCAAACGCAACATTGCCGTTGAACCCCATGGCTGATTGCAAGGTTATGCCGAACGTTCCGGACTGACCGGGGGTGACGTTGGCGCTGGATGGCGCAACGGCGAGCGAAAAATCTTGGACCGTGATCGCGAACGCCGCGGAGGCGGTCTCACCGCTGGCAGTCCCGGTAACGGTGAATTTACCGGTTTTACCGGCGAGCGTACTCAGGTTCCCAAGCGTAAGCGTGCTGGTCGCGATGTCGACAGTCGTGGATAGGTTTACCGTAGCGGGGGAAAAGTTGCACGTCAGCGGCGCTTCACCTTGGCAGGCCAGGGTGATCGCCCCAGGACCGGTGTAGGGCGCGTCCGGCGCCCACTGGGCGGTAACTGGGAAGGTTACCGATGCGGACGGAGCGATGGTGGTGTCGACCCCTCCAGTAAGCTGGAAATCCGCGGCGCCGGTCCCGTTTAAAGCGATGGTGCGGGGACTGCCCGGGCCGTCATCGGTTATGGTCAACGCCCCTGTGATGGATCCGTAGCTGGAGGGGTCAAACTGGATAAAGAAGGCGCAGCCGGCGCCGGGGGCCAGCGTCGCCCCGCAGGCTGGCGCAGCGTCAACCGGGATGGCGGCGGGAGTTGCAAAGCCGTTCCCGCTGATCGCGGCCGAAGCAATGTCAAGGGCAACAGGCTGATTATTTTGCACTCCGACGAGCTCGACTGGCAGGGTGCCCTGGCTGCCTATCGGCACCGGGGGGAAAGTGAGCGAGTTTCGGGTCAAGGTGACTGGGGGAGGAGAACCCGGACCGATTTGCGCGACAAACGTAGTGCTGGGTAACGCGTAAGACGCCGTGGCGCTGGTCACGCCTCCGGGAAGCGGCTGGACGGCATTTGCTACCGGCAGGTCCAGCGATGTCGTGTCGCCCGCGATATCCACATTGCCGGATGGATCCAGCGCGATGGCCTGGACGCTGTCGCCGGTGGATATGCTCGCACCGCTGCCGCCGAACGGGGTGAGAAAGATGGTGTTTTGCTCGCTGGGGTCCAGCTCAACCAAGAAGCCTGTCGTGCCGTACCTGCTAAGGTCGGGCTGCAAAGGCTTGACGGCGTATGAGCCTATCGACCCGAACGTTTCCGCTCCCGCGACATAGACGTCACCCGCGGAGCCCAGAGCGATTGCGGCCGAGCTACCGGGCGCGGGGGCGACATAACGTGAGGCCAACAGGGCACAGCCGTCGGGGTGGAGCTTGGCAACGAACACGCCGTTGTTTAGGCTGCCCGCAATGGTGGCCGGGAAGCCGCCACTGTCGGATCCGGTGACGTAGGCGGCGCCGGAGGGGCCCACGGCGATGGCCGGAATGGCGTCGCCGAACGGGGTGCCGAGGTAGGTCGAATAGATCAGCGAGCCGCCGGGAGAAAACTTTGCGACGACCCCCTGCTCGACACCGCCGCTTGAGTCAGGGCCGTACGCCCCTCGCTGAAGCGCGCCGGGGGTGGTGGGAAAGTCCAGCGCGTACGACCAGCCCGCGACATAGGCATCGCCAGCCGAGTCGAGGGCTACGGCCGACAGGGAGCCGGTGAAGCTGCCGCTCAGGTAGGTCGAGAAAATCAGTCCCGATCCGGCGGCATTCAGCTTGGAAACAAAGGCGCTGGCGTTGCCAGCAGCCGCCGGGAACGAGGGTTGGAACGCGCCGGAGGTAGTGGGAAAGCTAGGCGAAGGGGTCTCGCCAACAACGTAAGCCTGTCCTGAGCTGTCCACTGCGATCGCATTAACCTGGTTGGGCAGGGAGCTTGCGGGCGCGGTGCTACCAAAATACGTCGAATACACGAGTGCTGATCCCGCGGAGTCGAGTTTGGTGACGAAGCCGATTTCATTTCCCGTCCCGCCAGGCATCGTGGCTTGCAGGGCCCCCGGCGTGGTGGGAAAATCGGTCGCTGAGGTGGCGCCGGCGACGTTGGCGTTGCCGGCGGCATCCACGGCGACGGCGCGGGCGCTAGTGTAGCCGGTGCCTCCCAGAAATGTGGCATAAAGCAGCAAGCCCTTGGGGCTCAGCTTGGCGACGTAAGCAGTCTGCGTACCACCCGGACCGTAGAGGCACCCACCGCACCGGGTCTGGTAGGCGCCCGACGTAGTCGGGAAATCCGCGGATAGGGTCCGACCCGCTACGTAGATATTGCCGCTGGAATCGGTGGCGATGGCGTGGGCGTAATCGCCTCCGAACAACGAGCCCGAGCCGCCCAAGTAGGTGGAAAACGCCAGGACGGGATCAATGACCAGGCGGCGGGAGTGATCATACGGACCGAGGACAAAGCCGACTTGGCCGGAACGGTGGATGACGTAGCGTCCGGCGATGATGCGGCGGTGACCCGCGGCGGAGAGCTGGTAAACAACGGGACGCAACAGGCGGACCGTCGCCACCCCGGCGTGGAGGACAAGATCGCCATTTGGCGCGACGCGGGGCCGCAGGTAGGAATGCGGCGGGCCCAGGCGGCGCAGGACCAGACGGATGCTGGCAGGATTGGCGCCGGGCGCAAGATCGAAATCATATTCCAGTTGGCGGTGGTGCGCGTAGTAGGCCAGGTTGATGCCGGGATAGACGTGACGGGCGAGAACGCGGCGGTCGGTGGGTACGTTGCGGCGCCAGCGCGAGGGATCGCGGCCCAGGAAGAAGTTTTCACGGGCGGCGAGCGGGGCAGCACCGGTGAAAACGGCGGCGGGGTTGGCGCCGGCGAGGCGGACAGCGATAAGAGCGGGAGTCGGCGAACGGGAGCGGGCGGCGGGGAGCGGCGATAGCCTTTGGCGCGGCGATGGCGGCGGGAACAGAGCCAGCGTCATTTGCCGGGCGGATATTGCCAGGCGGTAGCCGGGAAGTTGCGCCTGGAACCGAATGCCTCGGGCGAATTGGCCGCGATTGGGCGTAAAGACGACAGGCCAGCGTGGCGCAGCGCGCGCGGCGAACGGGCGCTTCACGACGCCAGGCGATGCGGAGCGACCGGAACCGGCGGAGGTGAATTGGGCACGGCCGGCGGTCCGGGCGCCGATGGGCGCGGGACTCAGCCTCGCCGCGCGCGGGGCGTCCCGCTTACGCGCCAGGCGCAGCAGGCGATTGGCGCGCCTTGCCACGTGCGCCCGCGGCTCCAGGGAATGCGCTATGGCGGCTGCGAACGAGAGCGGACCAACGCCGTTGCCGGTCGCGGCAGAGCGCGGGCGCGCGGCGGCGATGCTTGCGACGATCGCGGACGGTCCCACCGCAGCAGGAGCGATGGCCGCCGCAGCAGTCCCTCCCGTGCCCGAAAGTTGCACGACCTGCGGGCTGCCAGCAGCGTTGTCCGCAAGCGAGAGCGTTCCGGTGGCGGCGCCGAAGGCGGTGGGCGAAAAAACGACGTCGATGGTGCAACTCGCGCGCGGGGCGAGGCTAGCGCCGCAATTGGACGTCTGGGAGAAATCACCGCTGGTGGCAATGCTGCTGATGGCCAGCGAGGCGCTGCCGGTGTTGGTCAAGATGACGGGCTGAGGCGGACTGCTGGTGTTAGCCGCCTGAGCGGCGAAGGTGACGGGGTTGGGGCAGAAAAGGGCGGCCGGCGCGGTGACGCCGGTACCAGTGACAGGGATTGAGGCTTGGACGTCCCCCTGGTACTGTGCTTCGGCGAAAATGAAGGCGCTGAAGGTGTCGGTCGTGAATGGGTAGAAGGTTGCGGTGACTTGGCAGCGTGCCCCGGGCGCCAAGGTAGCGCCGCAGTTGCTGGAAAACACGAATGCATAGGCACTTCCACCCGCTTGCAACTGTTGGGCGGTTGCATTACCAGTGTTGGTCAATGTCACAGTCAGCGGACCAGATGAAGTTTGCTCGATGGTGTCAGGAAAGGCGAGTGAGGTCGGGGAGAACGACAAGACGGGTTCGATAAGGCCTTTGCCTGACAACCCGACCGTGATCATGCCGCCTTGGCCCTGATAGGGAAACTCCAAGGTGGCCCAATCGTCCCCGTCGGCACCAGGCTTGAACGCGACGCTGACGGTGCACCTTTGGCCGGCGGCGAGCGTGGTATTGGAGCAAGCATCGGCGGAGAGGGGGAAATCCGCGCCGTTGGGTCCGGCGGCGGTGGCTTGGGCGATGGCCACTGAGTCCGCACCGACGTTGGTGACAGTAACGGTCTGCGCGGCGCCGGCGGAGCCAACCATAACACTGCCGAAGTCCAACGTTCCGGGAGCGATGGCCAGTTCCGGCGGGCCGGTGACGTGGGCGATGGCGGTTTCATAGTTGGGGTCCGGGAATCCCGCTAGCTCGGCAATGGCCCAAAAGCTGCTGTCGCTGGGATCCAAGGCCATGCCGCTGTAGTCGCCCCAGCGCATCGGCACTTGGGTTTCCTGGTAGGGACCGGTGCCGGGCTCGTAGACGCCATAGCTGCGAGTCGCGCCGGCCGGATCGCCGGCGGCACGGCCGGTGAATGCGGCGGAGGCGTAGGTTGTGGTGCTGGATGTCGTGAAGGCAAGCTCCATATCGCCGCTAGCGTCCACGGCAATGGCGGGGTAATATCCCGCGCCGCTTCCGGCGACATCGCCCGACTGCGTCAGGCTGGCGGTGGAAAGTGACGAGAGCGCGATCTGATACCAGCGTGCAACGGGGAGGCCACTGCTGCCCGCCGTGTTCAATCCGCACCACAAGGAACCGTTGCTCCAAACGGCATTGAGCAGGCGGTAGTCATTGGTGGGAATGGCGGCTACCGCGCCAACGGGTCCGGGTTGCGGCGCATCGGGCGGCATGGAAAACGACGGAACGGTCAGCGCCGCGGCTTGCAGGGTCGGGGTGCCGGAGGTGGTGATCGAAAACAGGTCCAGGGTGGTACCGGCGTTCGGACTATTGGCAAAATCGGCGGCGGCCAAGAATTCCGCGGGGGCGGCGCCTTCGGTCACGGCCGGCTCGATGGCGAAGGCTGGACCACCGGCGGCGGTCTGAACGTTTTTGAAGGTGGTTAGGGTCAGCGTCGCATTGCCGCTCAACAAGCCGGGAAGCCCGACCACCTGGATCCAAGTATCGGAGAAAGTGCAGGTGTTGCTCGCAATGCAGGATGACGACACGGCGAATTGGCCAGTGGAGATGTAGACCGCGGAGGAACTCCAGCCCAACGTCGGGAAATCGGGATACGTATTGGCGCTACCGACGACCGCCTGGCCCATCGAAGGTATGGAGTATTTGTTCCATTGGCCGGTGGCGTCGGAGCTCTGCGATACTGCCAACAGGACGTTGCCCACGTTAAAACTGGTCAAATCTACATCGGCGGCAGACAAGATAAAACGCTGGTCGGCGGCGTCATAGACGATTCGTGGATCGTAGACTTGCCCGGCCGTCACCAGATTGCCGAAGAATGCGGCCAGGCTCTGATTCGAGCCTTGCTGGCTACCGCTTTTGTTGTAGATCGCGATGAGCGAATTGACCACCACAACGACTTGCGTGGGGCCCACGGCGAGCTGCGAATCCGGCGGCAGATCCTGGGTGGCGGCTTCGTCGGGACCGAAGAAGACCGGCGAGGCGGCGCTGGCGGGAAGCAGCATCGTCAGTTTCCGCGGGGAACGAGAAGAGCGCAGGCGGCGGGCGGCCAGGCGGCGCCATATGCGCTCATTGGCTTTTTTCTTGGCGGAGGCGAAGCCCGGATAGCGGCCGATAAAGGTAACGCGGCGCGGCAGTTGCCGTCGCAGCCGCAAAGTGGCGTACCAACTTTCGGACACCATGCGCGGGTGGATCTGGCGCGTGATGCCGCGCACTGGGCGGGATTGGGCCGAAACACACGCGGGGAGCGCTACCGCGACAACCAGTACCCGGATGCGTCGCAATCTCCAGGACATGCGCCTCCGCGGATTGAAAAACATTTGGGCCTCTCGTGGGCCGCCACGATGCCCGATAACAATCGGCGGCATGAAAGCAAACCAGAGACTCGGCAGGTACTTTCTATCACTTGGCCTTTTTCTGGTCAAGGCAGTCCGCTGCGCTGCCCGCGGCTGGGGACCGGCGGAAGCCGGGAACGGAATGAAGATGGCCGGTTTTTTCCCTGTTGCACCCGGAAGCGCCGGCGCTGTAGCGAAGTGAACCGGCGCCATCTGGCGGAGGGAGGGCGACCGATGCTGCGCGGACGCGTGAGCTTGGGGAGCTTGCCCCAGGCCTGCGCAGTTTCACCCGGCGTTTCCCCTGCCCGTTAGGGGGGGACCGCTGCCCCGGCAAAGGTTCCGGTCGGGAGCGAGCAAGGCTATTGGAAGACTGTGAAAGGCGGTCGCAGCTCTGGATTACGTTCCACACTGCGGCCTCAGGCTCCCGGAGCCACGGGATATGGCGTCGAACCTGTTGGCGGTTGGTTTGCAAGGCCAAGTGGCGAGGGAGAGCGGCAGGGAGGCGGAGATGACATCTTCGGTCAGTCCACGGGTGGCGATTCGAAACATTCTGGTGCTCACGGATTTTTCCCCGGCTTCGGATGAGGCGCTGCGCTGCGCGGCAGCTTGGGCCCGCGGCTTCGGCGCCGCGGTGCACGTGGTTCATTTCCTGCGCCCGAGCCAGTTGATGCTGGCGGGGGACGCGTACGTGGATTTGTCGGCACAGGCGCAGGAAGAGGGCCGGGTGAAGCTAGCGAAAATCGCCGGTTCGAGGGAGCTGGAGGGAATCGCGCATGCGACGGAAATGGATTATGGCGAGATTCTGGACGACTTGCCGGCGATCGTCACGCGCAACCATGTGGACTTGATCGTGCTGGCGAGCGCGGGGCGGCGCGGGCTGAACAAGATGCTGCTGGGATCCACCGCGGAAAAGGTGTTCCGCACGGTACGCCAGCCGGTGCTGATGTTAGGGCCGGGCGTTACCACGCCGCCCAGCGCGGAACCACGGACGATCCTGTTCGCCACCGATTTCGGCGAGGCGGCGGAACATGCCAGCGCATATGCGTTTTACCTGGCGCAGTGGACGCAGGCGCGGCTGGTGCTGCTGCACGTGATGCCGGCCGCAGGTGCGCACGCGCCCGGCTTGAGTGACGTGAATCTGGCGGAAGGCCGGCTGCGGGCATTGATTCCGCCGGGGGCGGAAAGCTGGTGCCAGATTGAGGTGGCGGTGCGTTCCGGAAAAGCGGCGGAGCAAATTCGAGACGCGACGCAGTTGTACGCACCCGACCTGCTCGTTCTCGGCGCGCGACGAGTGCCGAGGGTTTCGTTGTACACGGGCTGGGCCACCGCCTATGACCTGATGTCGGAAGCGCCCTGCCCGGTGCTGACGGCGCGGGAGTGAGCTGGCGGCCGAGAGCCGGCGGTGTGAGGTAGACTGGAACCACGGCGCGCCGCCTGGCGCGCCGCGCGGCAAGTTCGCCGCCGTGCGGCTGGTTGGGCCCATCCAATCCGAACGTTCCGCACGATAGAGGCACCGGGGCCAGGTAGCTCAGTTGGTAGAGCAGCGGACTGAAAATCCGCGTGTCGGCGGTTCGATTCCGTCCCTGGCCACCATCCGCGCACTCGTTGCGTTGCACAGCTTGGGTTGTCCCATGCCGCGGCGGCTGCCAACTTTCTACTGGACCCATGGCGGCGGGCCATGGCCCTACATGACGGGGCCGTTCCGCCGAAGTTTCGCGCGTTTAGAGGCGGCGCTTCGGGAGCTGCCGCGACAGCTCGGCGAGTCGCCGCGCGCGATCTTGGCGGTATCGGGCCATTGGGTGGCGCCGGATTTCGCCATTATGTCCAGCCCGCGGCCGGGGATGGTCTATGACTTCAGTGGCTTTCCCGAGGATTTGTATCGCATCCAGTATTCGGCGCCCGGCTCCCCGGAACTGGCACGGCGGATCCACGGGCTCGTCCAAGCGGCAGGTCTGGACAGCCATCTCGACCCGCAGCGAGGCTTTGACCATGGAACCTATGCGCTGTTGGCGGTTGCCTTCCCCCAAGCGAACGTGCCGGTGGTCCAGGTGTCGCTGCGCGGAGACTACGATTCCGAAGCGCACCTCCGCCTCGGTCGGGCATTGGCGCCGCTCCGCGAGCAGGGCGTGCTGATTTTGGGCAGCGGCAGCAGCTACCACAATCTCCGTGCCATGCTCTCGGGGGGACCGGATCCGCAAGTACGGTCAGATTCCGCGGAGTTTGATGCTTGGCTGCAGCAGACTCTGGCGGCGGCGCCGACCGAGCGCAGCCGCCGATTGCGCGATTGGGAGCGGGCGCCGCATGCCCGGCAGGTTCACCCGGACGAAGACCATTTGCTGCCGTTGCATGTGGCGGTGGGCGCCGCGGAACAGGAGCCGGCAGAATTGGTTTACAGTCAAGCCGATTTCTTCGGCGGCATCCATGTCTCGAGCTACCGCTTCGGCGGACCGGACTAGCGGACGCGCCCGCGGAGCACCGTAAATTAACGCGGGCGCCGACCCGGCCCGGCGCTAGCGCCGTGCGGACCGCCGCTCGCTAGTTCAACGCGCCGCCGTCTGGCGCGCTGCGCCCGCGGAGGCGTTCTGGAACAGCCGGGGCAGAAGCTGGCCTAGGTACATGCGCCAGACGGCCCACTGATGATGGCCCCAGCTCAGCTCCCAATGGACATTCGGCACGCCGTAGCCAACCAGGCTATGGGCCAACTTCTCGTTGGAGCGGGCCAATCCGTCCTGGCGGCCCACCGAAAGCCATAGCAGTTGCAGGTTGCGGCTGGTTTTTTCCGGCTCACGGGCGGCGGCCATGGCGCCGGAACCGGGAAGATAGGCGCTGAAGCCGGCGACGTAGCCAAACAGATCGCGGCGGGTGAGGCCCAGGTGCAGGGCCTGGCCGCCGCCCATGGACAGGCCGGCGATGGCGCGGTCATTGACGCCGGTGAGCACGGGGTAATGCGCCTGGACCCAGGGAATAATATCGCCGGTCATCTCGGCGGATTCCCGGGCCAAGTTCTTCTGGAACCAGGAACTCGGCGGCACCCCGAAGGGGCGCAGGGGGTCGGGCAGGGTTTGGCCCAAGGGCATCACGATGATCATCGGCTTGGCGCCCTGGGCAATGGCGTTGTCGGCGATGAAGTTGGCGCGGCCGTCGTCGACCCAGGCGGTTTGCAGGTCGCCGTAACCGTGGAGGAGATAGAGGACGGGGTAGCGGGTCTTGCCGCTGGGATCGTAATGCGGCGGCGTGTAGACATCCACGGGCTGCTCCTCGCCGAGGACGTGGGAGAAGAAGTAGCGCTGCGTGACGGCGCCGTGGGGAACGTTGCGCTGGTCGTAATCCATGACGCGCTTGCCGGGAACCTCGACGAGGCTGGCGTTGCCCCAAATGCTGCTGCGCTTCACCCAGGGATTGCGCGGATCCACGACGGAAACGCCGTCCACGATGAAGTTGTATTGATAGATCTCCGGAAACACCGGCCCGACGGTGACGGTCCACAGGCCGAAGCTGTTGCGCTTCATCGGCGTGGGTTTGTTCTGGCGGCGGCCGCGACGGACCCATTCGCCGCTGACGGCCACGGTCTTGGCGGTCGGAGCAAAAAGGCGGAAGGTGATGGTGCGATTGGGGTTGACCTGGGGCTCCCGCGCCAATGGCGCCGGGGCGGGCGTTTTGGGCGCTGGCGCCGCGACCGCTGCGGTCGGAACCAGGAGCAGCGCGAACATTAGCGCCAGCATTGCCATCATCGGCGCCGCCGCCGCTGCCGCCCAGGATGCCGGCCGTACCGATGCCCGGCGCCGCCGCGCTGCCATCGCCATTTCCACCTCCGCCATTTCCGCCTCCTGAAGGTCAGTCAATTCCGCGCCAGAATACCACTGCGCCGCAGCCAGTTGCACCGGCCCCAATGGCCGCATATGATCCGAGTCAGTGTCCGTTGGTGATGGCCTTGCTAGAGTCACCCAGGGCCCGGTGGTTCCCGTCCACTACCATGAAACGAAAACTTCCCCGTTCTTGCCCCTGGCGCCAATGGAAGCGGTGTTTGCGGCCGATGGCGCTGGCGGCGGTGCTGGCGCTGCTGCCGCTGCTGGCTCATGCGCAGACCGATGAGATTCAGGTCTATGACGCCAGCATTGCGCCGCAGGGTGTATTCAATCTCACCTTTCACAGCAACTACACGCCGGACGGTTTGCAGACGGCGGCGTTTCCCGGCGGAATCGTTCCCAATCATTCGCTGAATGGCGGATTTGAATGGGCCTATGGATATAAGCCATGGCTGGAGCTAGGCCTGTATCTGCCGCTATACAGCATCTCGACGAATGAAGACTCCACCATCAACGGCGGCAAGATCCGACTGTTGTTCGTCAGCCCACACGCGGACCGGAGGAAGTTTTTCTACGGCATGAACTTCGAGTTCAGCCTCAATGCCCTGCACTGGGATCCGCGGCGCTTCACCTCGGAGATCCGGCCGATCGTCGGGGTACACCTGGGACGCTGGGATTTGATTTACAACCCGATCTTGGACAACAACTTCGCGGGAGGCTTCGCGGCGCTGGACTTTGCCCCGTGCGGACGCATCGCCTATCATCTGTCGCGCAAGTGGGCGGCGGCGGCGGAAGAGTATGACGACTTTGGACCACTGAATGCGATTCGCCCCGGAGGCCAGCAGTTCCATGAGGTATGGGCGGTCGGGGACTATTACGGGAAGATCTTCGACGTCGAGTTTGGCGTGGGAGCGGGGCTGACGGCGGCCAGCGATCCGGTGACGCTGAAGTTCATGGTGTCCCGCAATCTGTAGGGGCGCCGCGGTCCATTCTTCGGCTACGTTCCCAGCCCCAGGAACAGGTGATACGGCCGGCAACGGCATGCGGACTGGCGACGATAGAATTGGCGATATGCCCCGCGCGGCGGACCGGTCCGCCGAACCCACCGTCGCAACGCAAGCCCACAAGCCACCCGCGGGGTTCGGCTGGCGACGGGGCATTTTCGTCTTGGCTCTGGCCGGTCTGGCGTTCGCGGCGGCTTTGGCGACCGGCCGCATGGCCGAAGGACTGGAGCAGTTGGCGCTGGCGGCGCTGTCCTCGGCGCTGTTGTTGGGAGCCGTCGCGGTTGCGCTGCCGCCGGTGGTGCGCAGTTGGACACGCGGCTGGCGACGGCGTGGCGAGGGCCGCTGGGGCACACAGAACCGGGTGACGGCGGCGGGCCTGCCGTTTTTGGCGGCGCTGCTGATCTTGGTGGCGGCGGCGGTCAATTCAGGCAATAACCTAATTTATCTGGTGGTAGCGGCGCTGCTGGGAGCGCTGGTGACGTCGGGGATTTTCTCCACCGCGAATTTAGGCGGAATCACTTTGGACCTGGAATGGCCGGAGCACGCGTTCGCGCGGCGACCGGCGCCGGTACGACTACGGCTAGGGAACCAGAAGCGCCTGCTGCCCAGCTACTCCCTGCGCCTGACCGCCCGTAGCATCGCCTCGGGCGGGACGGCGGGAAACGGCAAGCGGGGGAGGCAGGCTGGGATGATGGCGGCGGGCATGCAGGCGGCGTATTTTCCTTATGTGCCGGCGCGCCGCCATGCGGTGGCGACCAGCGAAATCACGTTTCCGCGCCGCGGGCGGTATTCGACGGCGGCGTTTTCGCTGTCCACGCGCTTCCCCTTTGGCTTGATCGAAAAGCGGCGCCGGTTTCGCCCGCTCGCGGACGAAGGCCCCGGCGCGTCGTTGGTGGTGTATCCGGCGATCGAGGCTGCATCCGAGCCGTTTGCGGCATGGGCGGCGGAGGGGCCGCGACAGGCAACGCCGCAGCCCGGCGCCGGCGAGGACCTCTACCGTCTGCGGCCCCATACGGCGGGGGACAGCCTGCGGCTGGTGCATTGGAAGGCCAGCGCCAAGACGGGCGAGTTGCGCGTTCGGGAGTTGAGCCGCGACCAGGACCGCCGGCTACGGGTGCTGGTGGCGCTGGCCCCAGGGGGCGCGAGCGGCGAGCAAATGGAACGGGCGATCGAGCTCTGC
This sequence comes from Acidobacteriota bacterium, assembly GCA_027315185.1. Taxonomy (GTDB): domain Bacteria; phylum Acidobacteriota; class Terriglobia; order Terriglobales; family SCQP01; genus JAKAUF01. The sequence continues at coordinate 20,792 of DAHUYO010000016.1, read as the reverse complement.
GCCTCGCTGATCTGGGCGGTGGCGGCGGCGGGCGATTGGATCGAATTTGTCGGCGCCAACGCCGCGCCGGAGTTTGGCGAGGGAGAAGGCGGAGGATTACCGGCGGGAACGGCTTGGATGCCGCCACCGATGCCCGGCGCCGACGCGCTGCACCCCATCCTGCGGTATTTGGCATTGCTGGATCTGGCCGGCCCGCTGGCGCCGCTGCCGCCGAGCTGGCAGGCGGGACCGGGAGAGCGTTGGTTTTTGGGCAACCGCGGGCAAACGGCCGCGTTGCCTCCGGGGGCAGTGGCCTGCATCGCCGCAGCGCTGTGAGGCGACCAGCAAACGCGCACAGGACGGAGCGGATCACATCGCCGCGGCGGGCTGGAGCAGCAAGCGAGGTGAATGCGCGCGCCCGGAGCGAACGGGCGAGCGCGCCACCTCGCGTTCGACTTCCCCCAGGCGCCGGAACGGAAATCGTTGCGCGGGCGCCTGACGCTCTTTAGCGCGCCGGCGCGACGTGGCGGAGCAAAAAAGCCTCCACGCGGCGGTACGCATCCACTTGGTTCTCCCGGCGGGCAAAGCCGTGGCCTTCATCTTCGTAAACCTTCAGCTCCGCAACGCCGCCGCGCGCCTGAATGGCGGCGGCGAACTGCTCGGCCTCGCTCTTGGGGCAGCGGGGATCGCGGCCGCCGGCCAGCAAGAGAACCGGCGCCCGGATCTGGTCCAAATGGAACATCGGCGAGCGCTCCTCGAACAGAACGCGATTTTCTTCCGGATCGCCCATGGTGGCGAGGTCGTACTGCTGGAGCAAGGGATCTTCGTTGGCGATTTCCGTGAACCAATTGACGAAGGGCACGATTGCCACCCCGGCGGCCCAGCGCGCGGGATGGCGCGCCAAGGCCATGGCGGTGAGATATCCACCGTAGCTGCCGCCCATGACGATCATCTTTTGGGGATGCACATAACCGGAGGCGAGGAGCCAATCGGCTGCGGCGAGAACATCGTCGAGATCGCCGCCGCCGAGGTCGCGGAAATTAGCGTCGTGAAACGCCTGGCCGTAGCCGGTGGAGCCGCGATAGTTGGGAGCGATGACCAGGTACCCGCGATTCGCCAGGAGCTGGACGGCGCGGTTGAAAGCATTCATCGCCTGCGAGGCCGGGCCTCCGTGGATGTACACCACCGCCGGATGCGAGCCGTCACGGGGAAGGGCGTGCGGAACGTACACCCAGGCGGAGAGCTGGAATTTGCCATCGCGGGATGGCAGATGGGCCAGCGTGGGAGGCACCATGTCCTCGGCGCGCAAGCCCGCAACCAGGGATTGGGTCAGGGGAAAGCAGGCGCCGTCGGCGAGCGCGTACAGCCAAATGTCGTTGGGACCGTCGGGGCCGTTGTGGGAGAACAAGAGGCGGCCGCCGGTGGCGTCGAAGCAACGGGCGGCGCCTTCGAGGGCATTGACGCCGCGGGGGAGGGCCAGTTCCTTGGCTCGGCCTGACTGGCGGTTATGGAGGAAGATGGCGGATTCGCCATCCATATTGGCGGCATAGGCAAGCCAACGGCAATCCGGCGAAAATCCTCCGGCGGACACTTCCCAGCGCTCCTGGGTGATCCAGCGAATGCCGGTGGCGGCGTCGGTGGCGTCGACAGCCAGCAAGGCGGCGTTACCGAAGCCGTTGCCGGCGTTGGAGGTGATCAGCAGGCGGTCGCCCTCCGGCGCCCAGTCGGCGGCGAAAAAGAGCCGCTCGCCGTCATGGGCGGTGAGCTTGCGCGCCTCGCCCCCGGCCAATTCGGCGATGAAGATGTCGCTGTCCTTGCCGGCGGCGTGCTCGCGGGTATAGGCGATGGCGGCGCCGTCGGGTGACCAGATCGGAGCGTAACAGCCGTATTGCGGTGGCGTATCGGCGGTGATCGCACGGCTCTCCCGCCGGTCGAGGTCCAGGACGCGAATCTCGAAGCTGGAGCCGAGGCGCGGCTTGGCGATATACGCGAGGTGGCGGCCATCGGGAGACCAGACGGGGCTTTGCTCGGAGACTTCGGGAGTGTTGGTGAGATTGACTACCTCGCCGGTAAGGGGAGAAACCAGGAACAGATCCCACTGCTCATCCCCGTCGGTATCGGAGATGAAGGCGATCCAGCGGCCATCAGGCGACCAGGCGGGGCTGGCTTGGCGCTGGTCGCTGATGGTCAACTGGAGCGGCCAGCCGGGCCAGGCAGTGGCTTTGGGCTGGGCCTCATGCACCGGCGCCAGCCAAAGATTTTGCCGGCCACTCAGGTTCGCCGCAAAAACCAGTTGGCGGCCATCGGGGGATAGATCCGCGGCGCCGATGATGCGGGTGTAAAACAGCGCTTCAATGGACAACGGCGGGGCGGGCGGGCGCTCCAGGCTATGGAGCTGGCGGGCATCGGTGATGGCGCGGCAGCGGAGAGCGTCCATGGTCCCAGGCTAACCTGCGTCGGGCGCCGGATCCGTGGGCCGGGGACCGCCCCCGCCCGCACGCCGTCAGGGCCGGCCCCCAGGGCGGCCTCGCGGTTCCCTGCCCCATAATGCTGGTTCAGCAGCTTGCTTTGCCGATGGCGCCGCCAGGTTATGCCACATTAGCGCTTCCGGTCCCGCTGGACCGTGCGTTCACCTACGCCATTCCGCCCGGAATGACGGTAGCGCCCGGAATGCGCGTGCTTGCGCCCTGGGGCCGGCGCCGGCTGGTGGGGGTTGTATTGGAGCTGCTGGACGAGCCGCCGGAGGAAGCGCGCAGCAGCCGGGAGGGCATCCGGGCGCTGGAACTGGCGCTGGATGCCGAGCCGGTTTTAGACGCCACTCTGCTGGCGCTGGCGCGGTGGACGGCGCGGTATTATCAGGCGCCGCTAGGCGAGGCGTTGCGGTGCGCGCTGCCGCCGGCGGCGGACCTGCGGGAGAATCGCTGGCTGCGGGTGACGGCGGCGGGCAAGGAACACGCGCGGCGTGGGACATCCGCGGCGCCGTTGTTCGCCGAGACCCCGAACGAGGTGGAGGAGCCGCTGCTGGCGGCGGCGGAGGCGGACGGCGCCTTGAGCCGGTTGCTGCGGAGGTTTGGCGCGGCGGCGGTGCGCAACGCGCTGGCGCGCGGCTGGCTAACCGTGGACACCGCTTATCGGGCCGAGCCGCAGCGGTTGGCGGAGCCGACGCGGCGCGCCTATCGCCTGGCGAGCGGACCGCCCCAGGGCGAACGGCCCCGCCGGCCCTCGCCGCAGCAACAGGCGGTATTGGACCATCTGGCGGCCGCGGGCGGGGAGCTTGCGGCGGCGGATTTGGCCCCGCTGGTCTCCGCCTCGGCGCTGGCGACGCTGCGGCGGCACGGACGCATCGCAATGGTCGAGGTTCCGGCGCCGCCGCCCTCGCCGGAGTGGCGGCCCCGGCCGCGAGTCGCAAAACTGAACGCCGAGCAAGCGGCGGCGCTGGCGGCGATCACCGCGGCGCTACCCTCCGCGGCGGGCGGCGGGAGCGGCAGCGAGGGCGCAAGGAGCCGGAGGGCAGTGCCCGCGCCGTCGGTGATGTTGCTGCATGGCGTGACCGGAAGCGGCAAAACGGCGGTGTATTTGGAAGCCATCGAAGCCGCCTTGGCGCGCGGTTGGAATGCGCTGCTGCTGCTGCCCGAGATCGGCCTTACGCCGGCGGTGTTCGCCGATTTCGCCGATGCATTTCCCGAGCAAGTGTTGATCTTTCACTCGGGATTGACCGTGCAGGAACGGGCGCGGCATTGGCACCGCGCGCAGCGGGGCGAAGCGCGCGTGGTGATCGGCACGCGCTCGGCGATCTTCGCGCCGCTGCCGCGGCTGGGACTGATCATCGTGGATGAGGAGCATGATGCGGCGTACAAGCAGCAGGAGTCGCCGCGTTACCACGCCCGGGACCTGGCCGTGCTGCGCGGCAAGCTGGCGGGGGCGGTGGTGGTGCTGGGCTCGGCGACGCCGTCGCTGGAAAGCTACCATCACGCGGAGGAGGGCAAGTACCGCAAGCTGGAGCTGCGGCGGCGGGTGGAGCAGCGGCCGCTGCCGGCGATGCGGCCGGTGGACATGCGGCAGGAGTTCCGCGACCGCGCGGCGGCGGGCGGCGGGCGCCGCGGGTCGCCCGAGATCGTGATCTCCAGCGCTTTGGCGGCGGCCATTGAGGACCGCCTGCGGCGCCGGGAGCAAGCGATCATCCTGATCAACCGCCGGGGCTACGCACCGGTGATGGTATGCCGCGCCTGCGGGCAGCCGACCGGCTGCCGCGACTGTTCCCTTTCGCTGACTTATCACAAACGAGGACAGCGCCTGCTCTGCCACGTGTGCGGCTTCGCCTGTGAGGTGCCGGAACGCTGCCCCAGCTGCGGCAGCGAGCATTTGTATTTTTTCGGAGCGGGCAGCCAGAAAATCGAGGAAGCCCTGGCGGGCCTGTTTCCCAGCGCGCGCATCGCGCGGCTGGACCGGGACACGGTGCAGGGGAGGCGGCACTTTTCCCGCGTGCTCGCGGCCTTTCGGGCGGGACAGTACGACATTTTGGCGGGCACGCAGATGATCGCCAAGGGCCATGACGTGCCGGGCGTGACGCTAGTGGGGGTGATTTCGGCCGACGCCGGCCTGGCGATTCCGGAGTTCCGGGCGGCGGAACGGACGTTTCAGCTGCTGACCCAAGTAGCGGGGCGGGCGGGACGCGGCGCACTGCCGGGAGAAGTGATCGTGCAGTTGCTGCACCCCGAGCACTACGCCGTGGAGGCGGCGCTGAACGCCGACTATGCGGCATTTTTCGCCCGCGAGTCGCGATTCCGGCGGCTGCTGTTCTACCCTCCCTTTGCCGCTCTAGCCAGCGTCCGCATCCGCCACCGGGATTATGACCGGGCGCTGGCGTGGACCGGCGAGACGGGGCGGTTCTTGCAACGGCGTTTGGAGGGTGAGGCGGGTATCCGGCTGATTGGCCCGGCTCCGGCGCCGATCGCGCGGCTGAAGGCGGAACACCGGTTTCAGTTCTTGCTAAAAAGCGCGCGGCGGAGCCCGCTGGCGGGGGTGCTGGAGGCGCTGCGGGCCTACGCCGCCGACCGTTTCCCGGCAACCGCGCTGACCGTGGACGTGGATCCATTGAACTTGGCGTGACGCCCGAAGACTGGGCCCGGCGTCAACATGCCGGCTCGCACCCCTCTGGGACGCCCGCAACTGTGTGCGCCAGCACGCTGGAGGCGAGATCGGCTTTCGCCGCCGCGAGGGCCGAGTACAATCATTTGTCGTCCTTCCAACCCGCACCATGATCCCCAAGCCCTTGCGCCTCGTCTTGCCGCTTTTCCTCGTTTCCATCGCCGCCGCCCAACTGCCGCTGACGCCGTACCCGCGCCAGCTGACCCTTGCCACGGGGCAGTTGCAGCTGCGGCGCAAAATCTCCATCGGGGCCGGGCGTAGCGCCGCCGATCAGTTCGCCGCGGGAGAATTGGCGCGCGACCTGGCGCGCTTCGACGGCATACGGGCGCGGGTGAAGAACAACCATTCCGGCCAGGTGGCGTTGCTGCGCCTGGGTACGTCGCGTGCGCGCAAGGCGCTGCGCCGCTCCGGCGTGGAGTTTCCCGCGGCGGCGCGCGCCCAGGGTTACGTGCTGCTGGTCACTCGCCGGCGGGCAACGGTGATCGGCGACAACGCAACGGGTGTCTTTTACGGCGTGCAAACGTTGCGTCAATTGTTCCATCCCAGCGCGCTCGGTAAGATCCGCGCCGTGGCTCCGGCGGTGCGGATCGTGGACTGGCCGGCGTTTCCGCATCGCGGCGTGAGCATGGACATCAGCCGCGGGCCGATCCCCACCGAGCGGGCGATCGAGCAGCAGATCCGGATCCTATCCGCGTACAAGGTCAACCTGTACTCGCTGTATTTCGAAAACACATTCTATTACCCCAACCTGCCGTTGGTGAGCGTCTGGCACGGCGCGATCACGCCCAACGAGGCGCGCGCCATCGTCGCCTACGCCAAGGCCTATCACGTGACCGTGGTGCCGGAGCAGGAGTCCTTCGGGCACCTGCAATTGGCGCTGCAATACGAGAAGTTCCAGAACCTCGATGAGCTCCCTTATGGCTCGGTGCTGTCGCCGGCCGCGCCCGGATCGCTGCCCTTGATCGGCGAGATGTTCGCGGAACTGACCAAGGTCTTCCCGTCGCCGTATCTGCATATTGGCGCTGATGAAACCTTTCAACTGGGCCAAGGGCGGTCCAAGCCGATGGCGGAGAAGCTCGGCGTGGGGCAGGTCTATATCAATTACATCCGCGCGATAGACACGCTGTTGCGGCCCTACCACCGCAAGGTGTTGTTTTGGGGCGACATCGCGGTCAAGCATCCTGAGTTGCTGAACCAGTTGCCGCACGACATGATCGCGATTCCGTGGGTCTATGGGCCGCTGCCTTCCTACGACCGGTTCATCCGGCCCTTCCGCAGCGTGGGATTGGAAACCTGGGTGGCGCCAGGCGTCAGCAATTGGAGCCGGATTTATCCCAACGACAACGAAGCCTTGCCGAACATCAAGGTCTTCGACGCCGATGGGCTGCGGTTGGGCTCGACCGGCGTGCTGAACACGGTGTGGATGGACGACGGCGAGAGCCTGATCAACTACTGCTGGTACGAGTTGGTCTATGGCGCCGCCGACAGCTGGCAGCCGAGCATCAACGACCAGCAGTTCGCCGATGCCTGGGATTGGGCGTTCTACCGCGCAACGGGACACAACTTCGCCCAGGATCAGGCGACGATGGCCGAAATTCACCAGATCCTCACCAAGGCCACGGGCAGCGATGGAGAGGATTGGACGACGTGGCTGCGGCCGTTCTCGGCTGAAGGCCAGCGCTATTACCAGAAAGCGGCGCCGGCGGCGCATGCGGTCCGCTTGCTGGCGGAGCACGTCATCGTCAACCTGGACCAGCAGCGCCGCTTGGCTCTAAGCCATCGCGGCATGCTGGACTATATGGCGTTCGCGGCGCGGCGCTTCGATTATCTCGGGCAAAAGGCCATTTACAGCCAATACATCCCGCAGCTCTACCGCCAGGCGCAGCAAACCGAAGGCAAGGAGCCCGGGCAGGTTTACGGCATTTTGGGGCGCATCAACGGCGTGGACGGCTATCTGCAAAATCTGCGCGACCACGACGCGGCGCTGATGCGGCGCTATCAGCAGCTTTGGCTGCGGGAAAACAATCATCACGGGCTGGACAACATCCTGATCCGGTACCAGGACGAGTTGCAGTTGTGGCACTCGCTGTCCTACCGCTTTGGCCTGATGGAGGGCCAGTTCCGCCGCACGCACCAACTGCCGCCGTTCCTGGGGAAAGGGGCCCAGGCGAACCCGGCGCCGAACATGTAACCGGCCGGCGCGGCGCCACCTCCCCGTGGAACGGCCGGCGGCAGCCGCCAAACGCCGTGGCGCCGCCTGGCGCCGGTGTCAGGCGTTGGGAAAGCGGGAACTCGGCCCAGCCGGCGGCTGTTCTGTCACAATCAATTCATGGGCTCACCTGTATTCCGCCCTCCGGTCTGGTGGGTGTTTGTTATCGGTTGCATCCTGGTGCTCCCCGTGGCGGGAATCGCCGGCGCGGGGCCGACCCCTTCTACCGCCGCTCCCATCGTGGCGCCGGAGCTCGGAAACCCCCACGCAAATGTCCGGGTAGTGATTTTCGAGGATCTCGAGTGCCCCGATTGCGCCCATTGGCGGGAGCTGATGAACAACGGGATCTTCGCCGAATACCGCCGCACCGTGCGGTTCGAGTTTCGCGATTACCCGCTCTCGATGCATCCCTGGGCGTACAATGCCGCGCTGTTGGCGCGCTTCTTCGCCACCAAGAGCCCCAAACTGTACTTCGCCTGGCAAAACTTTTGCTTCCGCCATCAGGACCAGATCACCGCCACCAACCTGCTGCGCTACGCCGTCGCCATGGGCCAAGCAGCCGGGATTCCGAGTGTGCAAGTGGAAGGCGCGTTTAGCGATCCCGCGCTGTTCGCCGCCATCCGGCGGGATCAACTGCAGGGCGAGCGCTGGGGCATCAAGCATACGCCGACCATTTTGGTGGGCCGCAACCGGCCCGGCATGGATCGCGACGGCTCGCTAGACCCGCACGGTTTGGCGGAAGCCACGACCCCGGCGCAATTGCGGCAGATGATCGCCGATCTTGAACAGAAATAATGCGCGACACCGCGCCCGGTGCGTCCGTGCCAGACCAAACCAGCCTTCTGTTTCCTCCCGAGCGCCGCGTCTGGACGGTCACGGGGCTGGCGGCGGAATTGAAGAAGAAGTTGGAGCGGGATTTTTTCGACGTCTGGGTCGAGGGCGAACTCTCCAATCTGAACCGCGCGCCTTCCGGGCATTACTACCTCACGCTGAAGGACGCCGGAGCGCAGCTCCGCGGCGTGCTGTTCGCCCGGGCGGCGCGAATGCTGAAGCTGCGGCCGCAGAACGGCATGCAGGTGCTGGCGCGGGGCAAAATCAGCCTGTACGAAACCCGCGGCGAGCTACAGATTTACTTGGAGCACCTGGAACCGCGCGGGGCGGGCGGCTTGCAGGCGGCGTTCGAGGAACTGAAGAAGCGCTTGCAAGAAGAAGGGCTGTTTGATCCCGCGCGGAAGCGGCCGCTGCCGTTGCTGCCGCGCCGGGTCGGCATCGTAACCTCACCGCGCGGAGCGGCGATCGCGGACATGGTTCGCATCCTCCGCCGCCGCTATCCCAACATCGGCATCCTCCTGGCGCCGGCGCAGGTGCAAGGCGAAGCCGCGGCCGGCGAAATCGCCGCCGCCATCGCCTATCTCGGCGCCGCGCCGGCCGTGCATCGCGTGGATGTGATCATCGCCGGCCGCGGCGGCGGGTCCATCGAGGATCTTTGGGCGTTCAATGAGGAGCGCGTCGCGCGCGCCATCGCCGCCTGCCCGGTGCCGCTCATCTCGGCCGTGGGGCATGAAACCGACTTCACGATCGCCGATTTCGCAGCCGATCTGCGCGCCGCGACCCCGAGCGCCGCCGCGGAAATGGTCATTCGCCCGAAAGCCGACTTCCTCGCCGAGGCGGCGGAGCGGGAGCGGCGGCTGGAGCAGGCACTGCGTTTTCGCCTGACGCGGCAACGCCAAGCCGTGCTGGAGCTGGCCCGGCACGGAGCGTTCGCGGGCGTGCGACATGCGGTGTTGCGGCGGGCGCAATTCAACGATGAGCTGGCGTTCCGCCTGACCCAGGCCGTGCGCGCGCGGCAAGCCGATCGCCGCCGGCGCTGGCAGGCGTTATCCGCCGCCATCCGGGCGCAAGAAGCCCGCCACCGCGTCGCCGCCTGGCGCCAGGATCTGCAGCGCCGCCAAGAGCGTTTGATCGAATCCTTGCGCCGGCGTCTCCTGGCGGCGCGGCGGCTTAGTGAAGCATTGCAGCGCATCATCGAGGAGCGGAATCCCCTCGCGATCTTGCAGCGCGGCTATGCACTGGTCTATGACGAACAGCGGCATTTGGTGACCCAGCCGGGGCAACTCCGCCCCGGCGACCCCCTGCGGCTGCGCTTGTCGGCAGGCTGGGCGCACGCCCGCGCGGAGGCGGCGCCGGAGGGCGATGGCGAATAAGCCGGTGGCGCGGCCTCGCCGCCATTCCCGCCAAACCGGCTGGCGTTCCCTGCGCCCGGCGGCGCCGCGCGGCGCCGCGCGGCGACTGAGGCGGTTGTCCTATGGCGTGGCTCTGCTGGTGCTGCTCGCTGCGCCTAGGGCCTGGGCGCAAGGCTTGGGAATAGACCGCTGGTTCGCGGGCGTGGAGACCGTCCATGATCATGTCACCTTCGCCTTCCACCAGCCGGCGCTGAACGACCCCTATCCGCATTTGGTGCGGGAAGGCTACGCTTTCGACGGCGCGGATCTGGTGCTGGGGCTGCGCTGGCATTGGAACCACGGCCATTGGGTCACGCGGCTGCGCGTAACCCCCGCGGCGCGCTCCCATTGGGCCTACGACGAGGACACCAACTTTCAGCCCGGGGATCAGTTCACCCATGGCGACGAGGGCTACGCTCGGAGCCGGACCTTCGGTGTCTCGCAGCAATTTCCGGCGTGGCACGTCGGCGGGCGGCGCGACCGCTGGGGCGCCATCGCCTTTCGCCTTGGCCTCCTGCGCCAGTTCACGCGCTATCACGCCGTAACCACCTTTAATCTCAACTCCAATTCCGCGCTGGGCTCGATGAGCTTCCAGCGGCTGATTAGTGAACGCGCGATCATCTACGAACTGCGCTCGACGCTGCTGTGGCAACGACGTTGGCGTCGTGGCCGCTGGCGTTTGGGCGGCGGCCTGGGCGCCACGCCGTTGGAGGGAGTCTGGCTGCGCAATTACATTCCCGTGGTCGAGGCCACCAGCCAAACGCAGGCGTATGGCTTTTCCGCGGCGCTGAGCGCCTCGCGGCGGCTGGGACGAGCCGCGGCCTGGGGCCTGCGCCTGGGCGCGCACGCCGGCTGGGAAAACGGCTACAATTCCGCGAAATATTTCCGCCGCGAGATCTTCGCCCTCCGCCTACAGATCACCGGCCCCTAGCGCCGGATCGCGCCGTGGCAGGCTCCGCGGCGCTAGCGCCGGCGGCGGCCTGCGCCGGTGGACGGCCCCGGCGCGCTGGCCGGGGGCATGGCGTAATAACCTGGCTGCGTGCGGGCGTAGATGTTCGGCAATAAAATCTTGATTTTGATGCGGTGAAACGCGCCGTTGGGAACGAAGTCGTCCGGGTCGTAGGCGACAACGTATTGATGCCGGAGTTCGTAGGAAATCGAAGCAAACGCTTTCCCCAAGTCCGGCGCCTGAAACGGAAAGAAGTAGCGGCCGCCGGTGTCCTTGGCGAACATCTCCAGCAGCTGATCGTCGCGCGGATCGGAATCCGTGGGATCCGTGCCGATGGTGTACATGATGACGCCGGCGCGCTGCGCCATGCGCAGGGCCTCGGTGGCGGCGTAGCGGCTCTGATCGTCATCGCCGTCGGTGATCAGAACGATGACGTTGCGGACGTTGTGGCCGTCATGCATCAGCTTCTGGCGGCAGGTTTCGTAGATGGCGTCGTACAGCGCGGTGCCGCCGCCCGGACGCAGGGAATGGATGGCGCGCGCGATCTTCTCCTCATTGCTGGTGAAGCCCTGGACCACCTGGATGGAGGAGTCGAAGGCCACGACCATCGCCTTATCCGTGCCCTGGCGCAGCACCGACTCGATGAATTCGATCGCCGCTGCTTCCTCGAAAGGCCAGCGCTGGCTGATGCTGGTGCTGGTATCCAGCAGCAGGGCGATGCGCAACGGCATGTCGCCCTCGGAATAGAAACGCGTGATGCTCTGCGGCTTGTTGTCGTCAAGCACCTCGACCTGGCTGGGCTTCAGACCCAGGACGATGCGGTGGCGTTTGTCAATCGCCGAAAAGATGACGTTGACTTCGTTGACGTTTTTGACGATGTTGGCCCGCGGCAGCGCGTGTTGCGGGGCGGCTTGCGCCGCTCCACGCGGGGTCGCCTGGGCCAGCGCCGGCTGAGCGAGACCGGCAAGCAACAGAAGAGAGAGCCAGCGCGATTGCATAACGCCTAGTTCAGCCTTTATTGTAGGCCCGCTGTCCAGCGGACCGCGGCGGCCGTGGCGGCCGGGGCGGCGTGGATGGCGCCGGCACGGCTTCGTCCCGCCCCTGCGGAGACGGCGCGCGCAGGCGCTCCAGCCACGCCGCCAGCTCACCTGGGAGAGCGGCGCGGAAGACCATCGCCTCGGATGTGCGTGGATGCACGAAGGCCAGCTCGGCGGCGTGCAGAAACAGCCGGTTCAAGGCCAGGCCCGCCAACGGGCCGGCGGCGACGATCCGGGCGGGCGCGCCGTAGAGGCGGTCGCCGACGATGGGATGCCCGAGGGATGCCATGTGCACGCGAATCTGATGCGTGCGGCCGGTCAACAGGTCCAATTCCAGATATGTGAACCGCGGGGCCTGAGGGCCCGATGCCAGACTGGGCTCCAGGGCCAAGCGCTCACGCACCTGGTACAGGGTGTGCGCTTCGCGGCCGGCGGCGCGGCGCGTGGTCATGCGCTCGCGGCGGCGCAGGTCACGGGCGACGGGCGCATCCACCCGGCCGCTGGCCGCCCCCACGGCGCCGTGTACCAGGCCCAAGTACCGCTTGCGAACGGTCCTGGCCTGGAACTGCGCCACCAGCCCATGGTGCGCGGCATCGGTTTTGGCGACCACCAGCAGGCCGCTGGTGTCCCGGTCCAAGCGGTGCACGATGCCGGGCCGGTTCGGAGCGCCCACGCGGGACAAATTCGCCACGCCAATGTGATGCAACAGGGCGTGGACCAGGGTTGGACCCGCCGCGCCGGCGGCGGGATGCACCACCATCCCGGCGGGTTTGTTCACGACCGCGATGTCGGCGTCGGCGTAGAGAATCTCCAGCGGCAGGGGCAGCGGCTCCAGCGCCGGCCGCGGCGCGCTGCGCCGGGCCTGCGCCAAGGCAATTTCCTGCCCGGAGCGCAAGCGGGTAGCGGGACGGCGGCAAACCGCGCCGGCGACGCTCACCTCACCGGCGCGGATCCAGCCTTGCACCTCGGCGCGGCTGGCATCCGGGCGACGGTGGGTCAAAAAGCGGTCGAGCCGGTCGCCCTCCGCCTCCGCGCCTACAGCCCAGTTCTGCGTAGGACCCTACCGTTCCACCGCGGCCACGGCTGGCTGGCTCGGCGCCGCCTGGCGGGCTTTTGCGCGCTGGCGTACCCAAATGCCGATCGCGATGCCGATCATGAACAGGCTGGTCAACTGCGCGTCGGTCATCAAGCCGTGGAACAGCAGCGCTTGCGGCGAATAGTAGCGGAGAAAATCAATTGAGTACCGGAAGACGCCGTAGCTGAACAGGTACAGCGCCACGACCTCGCCGGTGTACCGGCGCTGGCGGACAACGCGCCAAACCAAAAGAAAAATGCCGACGTTGGCGGCGGCCGAGATCAGCTCCGTCGGGTACAGGGCGATGTGCAACGGCACGCCGACCGTGGCGTGGGCGTAGGGATTGGTGAACGTGGTGGAAAACCAGGAGATCGCACTGGGCTTGCCCCAGCAGCAGCCGGCCGAGTAACAGCCCACGCGACCGATGCCTTCGCCCAGCGCCAAACCGGGAGCGATGGCGTCGCCGACGGCCAGCCAACTCAGCCGATGGCGGTACACATAGGCGATTAGCACCAACAGGGCGATGATCAAGCCGCCATAAAATATGCCGCCGGACTCCAGGAAATCCACGCTGAACAGGTCGCGGGGATATTGCAGGTAGAAGCGCCAGTCCTGCATCACCAAGAACAGCTTGGCTCCCACGATCGCGCCGATCGCCAAATAGACCGCCAAGTTGAAGATTTGGTCGGGATTCATCCCCAGCCGCCGGGCAGCTTTTTGGGCGACGAAAATTCCGGTCAGATAGCCGACGGCGACCAGCAAGCCGTAGGTGTGCAGCGTGAACCAGCCGGCGGAAAATAAAACTGGAAACATCGCCCTCGTTCCCCCAAAAACAACGATCGTGGCAGCGCTTGGTTCAGGATAGCAGAGTGCGGATCGCCGCCCGCGGGCGCGGATGGTCCCAGGGCATCGGTAGCCTAAAATTAAGGCTCGCTCCATGGCCAGCGCCACCGCCAGTTCCCCATCCACCGACGTCAGCGGCCTTCCTCCCGACCGCGCCACGCGCTGGCTGATCGCGATTGCGGTCATGTCCAGCGCCATCATGGAGCTGATTGACACCTCGGCGGTCAACGTCAGCATTCCCTACATCGCCGGCAATCTTGCGACGACGATTGACGAATCCACCTGGGTTCTCACCTCCTACTTGATCGCCAACGCGATCGTGCTGCCGATCACCGGATGGCTGGCCAGCCGCTTTGGCCGCAAGCGGATCCTGCTGACCGCCATTACTGGGTTCACGCTCTCCAGCGTGCTCTGCGGCCTGGCGCCGACCCTGCCGCTGTTGATTATGTTCCGCGTTCTGCAAGGCGCCTTCGGCGGCACGCTCCAGCCGACCACCCGGGCGATCCTGCTGGAAACCTTTCCCCGTGAAGAGCGGGGCCACGCCATGGCCTTGTGGGGCGTGGGAATCGTCGTGGCGCCGGTCATGGCGCCGGTTTTGGGCGGCTGGCTGACGACGGATTTCTCTTGGCGCTGGGTGTTCTTCATCAATGTTCCGGTCAGCTTGATCGGCCTGACGCTGGTAACGATCTATGTGTTCGATCCGCCGTACCTGCGGCGGGCCCGCACTGGGGGCGTGGATTATTGGGGCATCGGCCTGCTTGCCGTGGGCATGGGCGCCTTGCAGGTGGTGCTGGACAAGGGCCAAGAAGCGGATTGGTTCGGCTCGCATCTCATCTTGGCCCTCAGCATCATCGCCGTGGCCGCCCTGGCTGGCTTCATCGTATGGGAACTCCGCAATCCTCATCCCATCGTGCACCTGCGGCTGCTGAAATACCGCACGTTCGCCGTCGGCGTCAGCCTGTCCATGATTTTGTTCTTCGTCCTGTACGGCAGCATCTTGCTGCTGCCGCTGCTGATGCAGGAGGCGCTGAACTTCCCCGCGATCACCGCCGGAATCTGGAACGCGCCGCGCGGCTTGGCGACGATGGTGCTGATGCCGGTCGCCGGGTTCCTCATCGGCAAGCGTTGGGATATGCGGGCGATGATCTTCGGGGGCATTTTGGGAGCCGCCGCCGGCGTGTACTGGTTCTCCCTGCTCAACCTCAACGCCGGCCCGTGGAACTTTCTGCCGCCCCAGATTCTGATGGGTTTCGCGCTCGCCTTCGTTTTCGTGCCTTTCTCCACCATCACGGTGGATCCCATTCCCAACCAAGAGATGGGCTTCGCCACCAGCATCACCGGGCTGACGCGGAACCTGGGCGCCAGCTTCGGCATCTCGATTTCATCTACCTTGCTGGCGCGCTTGGGCCAAGCGCATCAGGCATTCCTGGTGCAGCGTGTCACGCCGAACAACCCCCTCTACCGGCAATGGCTGGAACGGCTGCAGGCATACTTCCACAGCCAAGGCTCTAGCCTCGACACCGCCGCCCACCAAGCGACGGCGATGCTGTACGCAATCGTGCGGGCGCAAGCGGCGGTGCTGAGCTATATGGACATCTTCCGCTGGCTGGCGCTGCTATTTGTCGTGATTTCCCCGATCGTTTGGCTAATGAAGAAGCCTCATTACGGCGACCAGCCTGAAGTGGACGCCAGCTAGCTGGGCGCGGGAGCGTGCTGGAGACGGGGAGAGCCCGCAACCCATCCCCCGTCAATCATCGTCGCCATCACCCGCGGCGTTCGCGGTCCAAGCGGATCGCGATCCAGCAACACGGCATCGGCGCGGGAGCCGGGCGCGATCGTTCCGAGTTCCTGCTCCAGTCGGGCAGCGTAGGCATTGCCCCAGGTCAGGGCCGTGAGAGCTTCGCCGGGGCTGAGCGATTCCGCGCCATGGTCCACCGCGGCGCGTAGGTTGTCCATGGGCGCGAAGGACATGGCCGCGGGCCAGTCGGAGTTCAAGGCCAGGGGAATGCCCGCGCGCAGGAGGGACCTCAGGGGATACTCGCGCCGCATGCGTTCCGGACCGAGCACCCGTTCGATGGCGGCGACATAGACCGGATGAAAATGCGTGGGCTGCACGCTCGCCACCAGCCCGCGTTCGGCGAAACCGGGCAGCCGCGCCAAATCGCCGGCGGTGCAATTGTCGAAATGCTCGATGCGCAGGCGAACGCGGCGCCCTTGGGCGTTCGCCTCGTCCTGCCGCTGGGAGGGCGGGCCCGCCGCGATGATCGCGTCCAGGGCGACATGCACCGAGAGGTCCCCGGCGGCGTGCAGCGCCAAATCGTAGCCCGCGGCGACCGCCTTCTCCACCTCCGCCGCCAGCGCGTCGGGCGCGATGGTCAGCATCCCCGCGGTCGAAGCCGCATCGGCATACGGCTGGAACCAGGCGGCATTGTGGTTGCCGGGCGTGCCATCCAGGAGAAACTTGACCGGTCCCAGGCCTACCCACCCCGCCGCGTCCGGTTCCGCGGCCAACATCGCCAGCATGGTATCCCGCTCCGCGCCTAGCTGGCAGAGGGGCCCATACGGGCTGACTTGCAGGCGCAAGCGCAGGCGGCCCTCTTGGTGCAAGCGGAGATAAAAACCCAGGGCGGCATGATCCGCCACGATCTCCGTCACCCCCGTGACGCCCGCCGCCAGCGCCTGCGCTTGGAACGCCAGGAATGCCTGCGCCTTGCGCTCATGCGGCATTTGTGCCAACACCCGCAGGGAGGCAATGAACTGCGGCGTCTCCAGCAACAAACCCACGGGGCGTCCATCGCTCCCAGCGGGAATACTGCCGCTATCCGGCGGAAAGGCGATCATACCCAGACGCTCCAGTCCCGGGGTGCTGACCAGGGCGAAGTGCGCGTCGAGGCTCAGCAGGTACACCGCCCGCCCGGGCGCCGCGCGATCCAGCAGATGGCGGTCGAACGCCGGGTTCGCGGTAAGCGCGGGGTCCCATCCATAGCCCACCAGCCACTCTCCCCCAGGCTGGGCGCCGCTGGCCACCGCTGCGCGCACCGCTTCCGCCACCGCGGCAGCGTCACGGAGGAAACCGCCGCCGGCGTCGCGCAGCGCCAGGCCCGCCTCTTGGAAAACCGCGCCGAAGAGCGGGTGCATGTGGGCGTCGAAAATTCCGGGAATTAGATACCCGCCGGCGAGGTCCTCGTGGCCGAACGTTCCGGCGCCCAGCGCCGCCCGCGCCTCCGCATCCGTGCCGATGGCCAGGAACCGCCCGTCACGGATCGCCGCGGCGGAGGCCCAACCACGCCCAGGACCTTGCCAGATTTTCGCCCCACTCAGCAGCGCCCTGCGCACACGGCTACTCCTTGGGTACGCCGAGCGTCTTCCAGTCCCACCCGGGCGTGTGCAGCGGGATCGCGTGGGTAATGCCTTTGCCTTCGGTCACGGTGATGAACTGCCCGCCTTTGACCGGGCCCAAATCCTCCACTCCGCCAAGCGGCCAGACCAGCACCACATCCTGGGCGGACTTGTACTGGTCCAGCCCGAAGGTCAAGGGAAGTTCGCTGGCGGAGAGATAGCTGCCGCCGCTTTCCACGTACTGCTCTTGCCAACCGGCCGGCGTTTTCACCTTCACCAGGGTGCCGATCCCATCGCGGTTATCCTTGACGCCGACCGTCTGGATGCGCAGCGCGGTGTTGCCATTGCCGGTGTTGAGGTAAAGATACGCCGGACCATTGTTGGTTGAAATCAGGATGTCCGGCGTGCCGTCGAGGTCGAAATCGCCGTACGCCGCTCCGCGCGCGACGATCGGCCGTGAGAGCTGCGGCCCGACGTCTTTGGTGACCACCTGGAAGTGGCCGTCCCCAACGTTCTTGAACAGCAGCGGGCTCTCCCGCCAGTGCACCTGCGGCTGCACCGAGCGGATGTGGGAATCAATGTGGCCGTTGGCCACAAAGATGTCCGGCCGGCCGTCCAGATTGTAGTCGAAGAAGAACGTGCCGAAGGACAGCGACAGCAGGCTGGCTTGCCCAACTGCCGAACTGGGCGCCACGTCCACGAACAGGCCATGGCCCTGGTTTTGGTAGAGGCCGAGCATCTGATTGGAGAAATTGCCCACCAACAAACTGAAGCGGCCGCTGCCGTTGTAGTCCGCCGCCGCCACGCCCATGCCGCCGCGCGCCACGCCATCCTCGCTGAAGGCCACGCCGGCACTGACCGCGACGTCGGTGAAGGTGCCATTCTCGTTGTTGTGGTACAGCTTGTTGGGCTGGGTGTCGTTGGCGACGAAGACCGACGGCCAACCGTCCCGGTACAGCGGCACGACGCCCAGGGACTTACTGGTGGGATCGTAGAGTCCGGCCTGCTTGGTGACCTCGGTGAACTTGCCGTTGCCGTCGTTGCGGTACAGCCGCACGCTGGCGCCCTGGTACGCCTCCGGCGTGCAATAGGATTTGTGCTTGCCGTCCAGGGTGCAGCGGATATCGGTTGCGCGCGACCACTTGACGTAGTGGGCGACGAACAGGCTGAGATAGCCGCTCTTGTTGTAGTCCAGCCAGCAGGCGCTGGTGGAGAACGGATAATTCTTGATGCCAGCTTGCTGGGTGACGTCGGTGAACGTGCCGTTGCCGTTGTTGCGGAACAGGTGGCCGCCGTGCAGCGTGGTCACGTAGAAGTCATCCCAGCCGTCATTGTTATAATCCCCCACCGCCACGCCCATGGCGTACATCGGAATGGCCAATCCCGCTTGTTGGGTGACGTCGGTGAAGGTGCCGTTGCAGTTGTTGCGGTACAGCTTCATGGTCGCGCCATGAAGCTTGGTGGGATGGCCAGGCCAATCGCGGCCGTTCAGCAGAAGGATGCTTTGGCAGCCACTGTGGTTGTAGTCAATGAAGCCCACCCCGGAGCCCAGCGTCTCGGGCAGATATTTGGCGCCGTAGGCGCCGGTGTTGTGCTCAAAGGAAATGCCGGCGCGGCGCGTCACGTCCACGAAGCGCAGCGGCGCATGGCGCGACGGTGCGGCTTCGGCTGCTGGGGCCGGGGCGGGGCGCGCCGCAGCCACGGCCGGAGCGGGATGGGATTGGGAGTGGCAGCCGGCCAGCGCCAAGGCCAGCGCCGACATCGCCGCCACCGTCGCTAGCCGGAGCACGCGCCGCGGCCGCGCCGCCGGGACGTGGAACTCACGCAGCATGCTTCGCCGCCTCACCTGCCGGCCGTGCCGTGCCTGGCGTTCCAGGCCGCGCGCAAACGCTGGAAGCGCCTCCGCTGCCGCGCTTGATACGCCGCCACCGAAGTGAGCGGCCCCGCGAGAAGTCCGTTCGGCTGGTCATGCACCGGCTGACGCTCACGATTGATATTGGGATGGCGGCGTAGGAACGGACCCAGGTAGGCCTGGGAGCTTTCGTCCAGCTTGAAGCGCTCATAGAGTTTTTCTTCCCGCCGCGACTTGGCGATTTCGCCGGCGCCACGGTAGCAAAGCATCAAATTATAGTGCGCGTAGATATTTTCGGGATCAATGGCGGTGGCGCGCAGGAAGATGGGGATGGCGGCGCGGAACCGCTTCTGCAAAAACAGCAGCCGGCCCGCTTGGTCCAGCACCACGCGGTCCTGAGGATAGGCCATGAGCACCCGGCGGAGATCCCGCAGCGCCGCCGGATAATGCCCTGCCGCCTTCTCGATCAGCGCGCGGAAATAGAGCGCGCGGGGCAGCCCCGCCGACAAGCGCAACGCATGCTGCACGTAGGGCAGTGCGGCTTGCGTTTCCCCTTCCTGTACGAGCGTGCGGCCGACGTTCAGCCAGCCGTCGGCGTAACGGGGCGCAATCCGCGTCACCTGCCGGAAGGCCGCTTCCGCGCCCGTCAGGTCGCCTTGCAACAACAGGCCGATGCCGTAGTCGTTCCAGCGGATGGTGTCGCTGAAGCTGCGGCCGCCGCGAGCATGCGCGGCGGTGCTCCGTCCCAACCGCAGCACGGCCCGCGACTGGCTGATGGTCACGATCGGCTCCATGGGGATGTGCTTGATTTTGCCCGACACATCCGCCGTGGAGGCGTTGTAGGTCATCGGCCGGTCGTCGAACAGCAGGCCGAACTTGCCCGGATGCAGCTGCATCGCATAGGCAAATTTGTTGTACTGGCCGCTGAACTTCCGGTAATTGAGCTTGGCGGTGAGGGTAATCGGCCCGGCGATTCCCGGCGGAATGGGAATCAGGTAATGCACCACCGCGGCCGAGCCCGGCGGGATGGTGTGGACATAGGCCACCGTGCGGGCGGCGTACTGATTGCGCTTGTTGATGATGTTGCCGTGGATGTCAATCAACACCGACTTGTAAAACTGCGCCGTCGGGTCCACCGCGCCATCCGGCTTGAGGCCGCCGCTCCAGTAGAAGACGTGGCCGCGGCCGTCGACGGCCTTCAGCTCCAGCCAGCATTCCTCGGCGTCAATCGTGCCACCCGGGAAAAAATGGCCCACGCGCATATTGCGGTTGACCACGTCCACGCGAATGGTCGTGCCCGGCCGCACCGTCGGCTGGACCTCATTCAGCGGGGCGATGGCGCGCAGCCGTCCCCCGGCACGCTCCAGGCCCGGCGCGGCGCCGAAGGTGCCGCTCTCCTCGCCTTGGGCAAATTGGGTGGATTCCTGCAATTGGTTGGCGGCCGCGCTCCGCACGCGGGTGGCGCCGGTTTCCTGGCTGATGGCGAAGATATCGGTCTTCACCGCGCCTTTGAGCATGTGCTCTTCGTCGTGCAACTGCTTGGCGTCCAGATCGGCGTTGGCGACGGCGGTATTGGCGGCGAAGAAGCGGTGGGAACGAATAAACCCGCCGATCGCGGCGGGATCGTTGGAGCGAACCCGCGGCATATGGCAGGTGGCGCAGTTTTCCGGATGGGGCGGATAGTAGAACGACCGTGCCCCGAACCCGCTGACGCCGCTGCCCTGCCAGGCGTCATATTCGTCGAAACCGCGTTCCCAGCGGTAATCATTGTCGGCGTGATCCAGATGAATCTTGTGGCAGGCGGAGCAGAACTCGCCGGTTTGTTGGTCGAGAAACGGCTTGAACAGCGTCCGGTCATGCGGCGCCGGCTCCAAATAAATCGCCGCCTCATAGGCCAGGTGCACCAGGGGATTTTTACTCTCTACCAGTTTGTCCAGCGGCGGGTCGGCAATGGTGAAGGCGTTGTCGCCCAAGGTGTCGCTGACGTGCACGATGGAGTGGCAACTGAAGCAGCCCAGCCCGGCTTGCGCCGCCGGCGTATGGATCTGTTGGATGATCGGGGTTTTCCACCGCCCGGTTAGCAGCACCGCGGGCTCGTGGCAGCCCGCGCAAAAGCGGCTTTGCACCGTGCCCCGGTCC
>DAHUYO010000169.1 GCA_027315185.1 Acidobacteriota bacterium | reverse complement strand
AGGGCCGCTGGGCGGGGTGCAGGTCAGCGGGGTGGTGAGCGGCGCGGCGCTGACTGCGGCGCCGCAGCTGGCGGGGGCGGGCGGCGGGTTGAACCTGACCAACGCCTTCGTCATTCTGCAACGTCCGACGGGAACCTGGCGCTTTTATCTTCAGGCCGGCGCCTACTCCTTGCCGGCCCTCGGCGCGCCTCGCCGCAGCACGCTGGCCTACACCGGCTTGTTCGGGCCGGCGCCGCAGGCTTACGCCGAGTGGAAGGGGGGGCGGGATTGGTCGTTGCGCGCCGGCATTTTGCCCACCATGATTGGCCAGGAAGACACCTTCACCTTCCTCAACCTCAACATCGAGCGCGGCGTCATTTGGAATGACATGGAAAACGCCGTCAGCCGCGGGGCACAGTTCAACTATCATCGCGGCCGCTGGTCCGCGGCGCTGCAATACGGCGACGGCTTTTTTTCCGGCGATTACGGCGCCGTGTCGGCGATGGGCAGTTATCAGTTGACGGGCCAAGACTCGATCTCCCTGGTGGGACTGTGGCCCAACCGCGCCACGCCGCCCAACGCCACGTTTCAGGACGCCAATGCCCGCCTGTTGGATTTGATGTACACGCATACCGGCAAGCGCTGGACCTGGGAGCCCTACCTGCTGGCGTTCAGCTCCCCGGCTTCGCGCTCCCTGGGTTATCAGCGGACGGCGAGCGCGGTGGGGGCCGCGGTGCTGGCCGACTACCACTGGTCGCGGCGGTGGTCGCTGGCGGCGCGGGGCGAGTTCGCCATGGGCGGGGGCGCCGGCGACCTCAGCGCGCACCAGAACATCTTGGGGTTCGGTCCCGCCGCCCGCGTGTTGACGTTCACGGTCACCCCCACCTGGCAAGACGGCGGCCTGTTCGCCCGCGCCGACGTCTCTTGGGTGGACTTGGCGCAGTTCACTTCCGGACTCGGATTCGGCGCTCAAGGGCGGGATGGCGGCCAGTTCTGCGCCGCCGTGGAAGCCGGCGTGGCATTCTAGCCACATGCCGCCGCACGTCCGACCTGACCCCGACCGTCTGCTGCGGCAAGCGCAGGCCGAAGAAGAGTATGCTCGCCGGGGACGCCTGAAGGTTTTTCTTGGCTACACCTCCGGTGTCGGAAAGTCCTTCCGTATGCTGGATGAAGGCCGGCGCCGGGCGCAGCGCGGCCAGGACGTGGTCGTCGGCGCGATCCAAGAACGGAATTCGCCGGAAGTGCAGAGTCTGCTGGCCC
>DAHUYO010000168.1 GCA_027315185.1 Acidobacteriota bacterium | reverse complement strand
ATGGCGGACCAAACGTTACGCGGCCGCGTCGCGGTCGTGACCGGCGCCAGCAAGGGGCTGGGAAAAGCCATGGCGGTGGCGCTGGCGCGGTCGGGCGCGACGGTCGCCCTAGTGGCGCGCAGCGGGGAACTGCTGGCCAACGTCAAGGCGGAGATTGACGCCCTGGGCGGCGAGGCGCATGCCGTGGTCGCGGACCTCCGCGAGGAATCCGCGGTCGGCCGAATGGCCGGGCAGGTCCGGCGCGCGGCCGGGTCGCCCGACATCCTGATCAACAACGCGGGAATGAATCTCCGCAAGCCGCTCCAGGATTTCACGCTGGAGGAATGGCGGCTGGTCATGCAAACGAACCTCGATAGCGCGTTCCTCTGCTCGCGCGCCTTTGTTCCGGGAATGATCGCGAAGCACTTTGGCCGCGTCATCAACATCGCCTCCACCATGGCGCACGTGGCGCTGGCGCATCGCACCGCCTACTGCGCCAGCAAGTTCGGCCTTTTGGGAATGACCAAGGCCCTGGCGCTGGAGCTGGCGCCGCACGGCGTCACCGCCAACGCCATCAGTCCGGGGCCATTCGCCACGGAAATGAACACCAGCCTGATGCAGGACCCGGTGCGCCACGCCCAGTTCATTTCCCACATCCCCGTCGGCCGCTGGGGCCAGGCGGAGGAACTCGGGCCGCTGGTTACGTTTCTCTGTTCGGAGGCGGCCGGGTTTATCACCGGCGCCGACATCCTGATTGACGGGGGCTGGACGGCGCAGTAGGAACCGCCGCGGCGGAGTCCGAGATTACGCGCTGCGCGACCCCGGCTGCGGCCGGCCGCGGATCAGCGCACGGCGGCGGGCCGCGCTGCGGCCTTCCCCGCCCTCTTTGCTCCCCGAGCAAAAGGCGCGGCCCCCGCGATAGGCTAGCAGTGCCGGCGGCGTGAGCGCTCGGCCGCCGGCTTGCGAGGAGCCCTTATGACCGACGTTTCCCTGCCGCGGCAGATCCGCCGCCTACGTATTGTTGCCGCCGCCGCCACCGTGATCGCGGCCGCCGCGCTGCTGATCGCCGCCGCGGCGGTGCACGCCGCGCGCGATGCGACCTTCGACACGCTCACCGTGCATCGCCTGATCCTCCGGGATCAGCGCGGCCGCCTGGCAATGGTGCTGACCAACCACGACCAGCCGATGCCGAGCATCGTCAATGGGCAGCGTTTTCCGCGCAGCGGCGGCGGCGGCAACGAGATTATCTTTTACAATCGCCTGGGCAACGAGCAGGGCGGGCTGTTGTGGACCGGCCGGCGCGGCGGACGCGACGGCGCCCGGCGGGCCGCCAGCGCCGCCAGCAGCACCAACGTCTTGTCGTTCGACACCGTGAACACCGATCAACTGCTGCA
>DAHUYO010000167.1 GCA_027315185.1 Acidobacteriota bacterium | reverse complement strand
CACCAGGCTGCCCACCATATCCCCCAGGCTGCCGGGCTCCTCAAGATATTCCAACCTGCTCATCAGCTCGCTTGCCGCCGGAAAAGCGCCTGGGGCTGGCGCATCCGCTATTGCTGCGGGGCGGGGCTCCCGGACGGTTGGCGTTTTCGGGCGACTTGGAGCGCCTTCCCGTAAATCAGGAGCGATAGGGCCGCGAAGATGGCCGTCATCGCCAGAGTGCTTTGGATTGAGAGATCGGCGGGGGGCAGGAGCCCAAGCCGCACCGCAGCCGGCGGCAGCAGCAGGAGCAAAAACTCTAGCCAGACGAAGAAGGCGACCGTCACGCGGCGCGCGAAGACGCGCTCCCTGCCAACGGCGTGAAGCGCCCATAGGAACAAGGCCGCGAGGGGCAGCGAGCAGATGAACACCCGCTGGAGCGCCCCGCCCATTCGGTCGACGGGTATGCCAAGCACAGCTAGCCACGTCACGACTACGGCACCCGGACCCGCCGTGCCCCCGACGACTAGGACTGCCGCCCAGGCAGCGCTGCCGCGACGACCGAACGGCGCGCGCAGGCGGCTCACGGCTGCCCCCAGGTCTCCCAGGCAGGGATCGTAATATTCCTGAAGAAAAGGTAGGAGCCGTAGATCGTCGCGCCGCCTTGAATGGCGATGCCTGTACCGGCGGGGAAGCCGAAGCCGCAGGTGAACAGGTCCACGGGGAAATCGGCGCACGCCCCCGCAGCAATGGCCGCCCCGAGGTACACCTGCGCCGCGCCGGTGTAAAAGATAGCCGCGTTGGCGGCCGCCGTCTCGAAGGGGCGGGTAACCGCCGCCATCCCGCCGACCAGGGCACTGAGGCCGGCTGTGTCGAAAGACGGGAGGCGGGGCGAGCCGCCGAAGTTCGGCAGCGGCGCGGTTTGCCATGTCCCCGGTACCGCCGGGCCGCAGCCGCTCACGTTGGTGCAGACCTGTGTCGGCGGCAGCCAAACGGGCGTGAGCTGCATCGGATCGCCGTTTTGATTATCGACCGTCGGCGGGCAGGCGAAGGTCGCGCAGACCGAAAAGACGCTGAGCGCCGGCGAGCCGTCGCCGCCCGGGCCTCCCGGGCCGTCGCCACCCGTCCCTAGGATGAGGCCAAGGCCGCATCCGATCGGCGCGCCGTCGAGCTTGCAGTTATCGAAGGGACTGCCCAGGCTTCCGCAACCGTCGTTGGAGCCTCCGGGGCGCGCTGCGGCGAGTAAGCAGTGGATCGTGGCCAGCCCAAACGGATCGATGGCGCCGAGCGGGGAGTTGCCGACGTAGGCGTAGCGGTTGAGGGTCTGCGGATCGGCGGGGCTGGCGGCGGCGAGGCCGGCCGGGTCGGGGGTGAGGAAGCGGCCCAGCATGGGGCTATAGTAGCGCGGCATCGCTGAAACGCGGGTGCCCAGCCGGGCTCCGCCCGGCGACCCGCTGCCGTGTACGGGCGCGGCCGGCGCGGGTCATCTCGCGGCCAGCGGAGGCGCTGGCCTGCCGCC
>DAHUYO010000166.1 GCA_027315185.1 Acidobacteriota bacterium | reverse complement strand
ACGCGGTCGGCCCTGAAGAAGCTCGCCGCCGCCCCGGCCCCGTACCAAATCAGCCATCTGGTTGCCCGTCTGTGCTTTCGCGGGATCTATTTCCCCCAGCGGACCGCGTGGGCCTGGACCCGGGCGCTACTGGAATACCGCACCGCGATCCTGCGCACCGTCTGGGCCAGCCTGCGGAACTGGCGCGGTTCAGCGCCGGCCGACGCGGTGCTGGAGTTTGACCGCGGGATGCGGCATATCCCCGCCTCCGCCGCTCGCGCCGACCTGCCGCAGCCGGGTTTGCAACCCGAGTAGACGGGGGCGTAGACGCGGGCGGGCTGCGCTACACTGCTGGTATGGTTACCGTCGAGGACCTTAGGAACCCACCCTCGCAGAGAGACTGGGGGCAGATTCTTCGCAACGCCCCGCCCGAGGAGGCCCGGAGGCTCAGGCAGCATGCCCTGGAATGCCTGCACGCGACCAACGCCCAGGACCAGGACGCCTGGGGTCGGCGCGTCGCGATCGCCGAGGAGATATTGGCCGACCGCGGAATCCGCTGGGCATAGACCCGGCGGGCGGCCGGGTCTGTGCTGTGAGCCAGCTCCGCGCCGCCAGGCGCTCATTCCACCACGAACGTCGTCACCGAACTGGGCAGCAGCGTGGCCTGAAAGTTCGTGCCGGACGACGCGTGCTCCAGCTGCGGCGCCTGCGCCGGCGCCAAATCCTCGAAGATGCTGGTGCGCCAGGCGTGAACCACGCTCGCCGATACCCCCGGCAGGCGAAATACAGCCGCCGCAAGCGCGGGCCCGCCGCCGGGGCCCGGTCGCGTTCCCGGCCGAAACCACGGCTGCGCATTGATGGCGACGATCACGGTTTGCTTCCCAGCACGGTAGGCGGAGCAGTAGATCTGCGGCGCCGGGTTGGCCGTGGCGGCGATGCGCACCGCCCCCGGCCGCACGAAGCGGCTGAACTGCCCCAGCGCGAATAGCCGCTTGTTGCCCATCCAGCCGCCGTCTCCCGGATCCAGCGAGATTAGCGCCTCGCGGTTCGGCCCCGGCGAAATCAACCACCAATACACCCATGCCGCGACGTTGTCCTGGGCCAAATGGAAGTGCACCAGCTTGGCCCAGTACAGCGCGTCGTCCATGCCCGGGTCGTTGCGGTTAAAGGCGCTGACCTCGGTCTGCCACACCGGCTTCCCGTACCGCTGCGCCGCGGTGAAGACGCCGGTGCGCGGCGCCAGCCCCACTTCCGGCACATGGTTGTCGCCGAAGTAGGCGTGCGAGGCCACGACCCCGACCGCCTCCCGCGCCGCCGCGTCTTCCAGCGACGGCAGCGCCGGCGCCTCCGTCCATTCGCTGTTCTCGCCGAGAAAGATCTGCGCCGCGATTTTTCGCCGCCGCCATACCGGCCCCAAATGCCCGGCCATGAACCGCCGGTAGTCCTCGCCGTTCCAGAAGCAGGAGGCGTACTTCACCGTCACGTCCGGCTCGTTCTGTGGCGAGATGGCATAGATTTC
>DAHUYO010000165.1 GCA_027315185.1 Acidobacteriota bacterium | reverse complement strand
GCAGTGGGGTCAAAGCCGTCGCCGAGGCGGCGGCTAGAAAGGCGCGGCGGTTCAGGGCCATAAACGACTCAGAGTACCCCCCTTTCGCCGCCCACCGCAATTGGCAACAGCTAGCTGCATAATCGGACTAGCCGGCGGATGCCCCGGCAGGTGTTATGGATAACGGCAACAAAGCTTCGCCCGAAGCCAAGCCGAGGCTTGCTAGCCTTAGCCTCCACGGCTTCAAAAGCGTTCGGGCCCTGGAGAGTCTCGCGCTGGGGCCGCTGAACGTCTTGATCGGCCCGAACGGTGCCGGTAAGTCCAACCTCATCTCGTTTTTCAGGTTCCTGAGCTACTGCATGAATCAGGAGTGCCAACTGTTCATCCAGGAGCTCGGGGGTGGGGGCAGCGCGCTGCTGTTCGACGGGCCCCGGAGCACCAGCGCGATGACGGCGGAGCTGTCGTTCGCGACCCAATCCGGGTTGAACGACTACCAGATTGCGCTCGCCTATGCTGAGCCCGATACGCTGGTCTTCACGAGCGAGGCCTATCGCTACTCCTACCACGGTTCCGTGGCGCCAGCCCCGTGGCGGTATTTCCCGCCAGGATCCCGCGAGGCCCAGATCGCCGGGACCAAGATTGCCGGACTGCCGGAGAAGTCGCGGAAGACCGCCGGCGTCATCCGACGCTGCCTGCGATCCTGCAAGGTATATCAATTTCATGACACCTCGCGAACCTCTCGCATCCGCCAGCGCTGGAGCGCTGACGACAGCCTTTGGCTCAAGGAGGACGCCGCGAACATCGCCCCATTCTTGCTCCGCCTGCGCGAAGAAGATCCGCCCCGGTACAGCCGGATCCTCGAGAGTTTTCGGCTCCTGGCGCCTTTCGTCGCCGACTTCGTCCTCGAGGAGCGGGGCGGCGCGGTGATGCTCCAGTGGCGGGAAAAAGGCAGCGACCTGATCTTTAGCGCCAGCCAGGCCTCCGACGGTACGCTCCGTGCGCTGGCCCTGATCGCGCTGCTATCGCAGGCGCCGGAGCGGCTGCCAGACGTCGCGGTCTTGGACGAGCCCGAGCTGGGCCTTCACCCCTACGCCATCGAGCTGGTCGCGGGGCTGGTCCGTGCGGCGGCCGACCACTGCCAGGTGATTCTGGCCACACAGTCCGCCAGTCTGGTGGACCAGTTCGAGCCGGAGGAAATCGTTGTGGCGGAGCGACGGGGGCGAGAGTCGGCCTTCTCGCGCCTTAATCCCGATGCCCTTCGCGAGTGGCTGGGCGAATACTCCCTTTCCGAGCTTTGGGAAAAGAACGTCGTGGGAGGGCGCCCGGGTTGAGAAGGCTGCACCTTTTGGTGGAAGGCGCCACCGAGGAGGGCTTCGTCAACTTGGTCCTGCGCCCGCATCTCGCACACCACAGCGTCATCGTAGACGCACGGAGGCTCCAGACTTCCAGGAGGCGGGCCGCGCATACAAGGGCGGCGGCGTCTCAACCGAGCGGTTTTGCAGGGAGGTGGAGCGCTGGATGAAAGAGGA
>DAHUYO010000164.1 GCA_027315185.1 Acidobacteriota bacterium | reverse complement strand
AAACGGGCTTTTAGCCCGCCTTCGGCTCGCTCCGCAACCGGCTCGCCACCGCCCTGGAGGCTCCCTCGCGCCGGCGTGGCTCCCCGAGCCAACGGCGCGACCCCCGCGATGAGACGCACCGTGAAACCACGGCCCCGCCGGAACGTGATTGCCCCGGTCGCCGATGGTCGGGCCGGAGCCTTTGCCCCGCAGCCCACCCGCGGCCAAAACTCCGCGCCGTCTGGCCATACCCGGGCCCGGCGGGCCCGCCCCGCCGCATCCCCACGCCGCGCCTCAGCCCTCCTTGACTTGCGCCGCGCCGGGCGCGAAGCTTGCCGGAACGTGATCCGCAGAGTTCCCAAGGAGGGATCCTTTGGACCAATCCACCGGAAGCATCGCGCCACCGGGCCAAACGCCATTGGCCCAGGGAGATCCCCATCGGGACGGCCGCTACCTCGCCAACAATCCTGGCTGGCACGTAGGGGATTCGGCCTATAAGGTCCAGCAGATCACCGCCATGCTGCGCCGGCATGGGCTCACGCCGCTGCGGGTTGGCGAGGCCGGCTGCGGCGCGGGCGAAGTCCTCCGGCTGCTGCAAGGCCAGCTTGCGGCGGAGGCGGAATTGTGGGGCTACGACATTTCGCCGCAAGCCATCCAGCTCGCCGCCGGGCGCGCCAATCCCCGCCTGCACTTTATGTTGGCCGACGTCAGCTCCGAGCCGACGCCACGGTTCGACCTGCTGTTGGTGCTGGACGTTTTGGAACATGTCCCCGATTACCTCGGCTGGCTGGCTCGGCTGCGCGGAAAGAGCGAATGGACGCTGTTCCATATTCCGCTGGCGGTCACCGTCGAATCGGTGCTGCGCCAGTCGCTGCTGGGGCGCCGGGCAAAATACGGCCACCTGCACTATTTCACCCAGGAGACCGCGCTGGCCACGCTCCGCGACGTAGGCTTCCAAGTGGTGGACTGGTGCTTCTCCCCCTATGCGGTCACGGTCGCCAGCGGGCCAGCGCAAAAGCTGGCTCGCGTTCCGCGCCGTTTGGCCTTCGCGCTAGCGCCGGAATGGGCCGCCCGTGTGTTCGGCGGGTATCATCTTCTGGTCCTCGCGCGCTAGCTCGCGCGCTGCGCAGGTCTTTGCCTGCCCTCGCTAGCGGCGCGCGCCCAGTGCCGCGGGGCCGATCCCACCACGGCTCCGACCATTGGATGTCGCCTTGAGGCCGAAACGCGCATGGCGGAAGCGGATCGGGGCGCCACATAGCGGCCGGCAGGCGGGCCGCCCACGGGCAAAAACCGCTTCCGGTCGCTAAGGTCACGCCGTTTGCATTTGGGGCAAAGTCGGCGCGAAAAGGCCGCGACATTTCGCCGGGTGGCCCGCCCCCGGTCCCGCCCGCGCGCCAAGCGGGACGCGCGGCGCAGCCGCGCTGGGGTCCGCGCCCGTCAGTGACCGGGGAACGCCCGTGGGGCGCAACTGCCGCCGACGGAGGGGGGCCGGGCGCGGCGCCCGTCCCCCCTCCGTCCGCGCCGCGGTTGCTCCCGCCGCGCCGGGGGTCTGGAAAACCGCGCATTGT
>DAHUYO010000163.1 GCA_027315185.1 Acidobacteriota bacterium | reverse complement strand
CGGCAAGCGAGCTGATGAGCAGGTTGGAATATCTTGAGGAGCCCGGCAGCCTGGGGGATATGGTGGGCAGCTTGGTGTGACCTGATCCCCGGGAACTGGCCCAGAACCGAGTACGATTTGGGCTTGGCAGGCAGCCCTGGGGCTGGCTGCCAAATGGCTCGAGGGAGGGTCAGATGAAGCACACGCAATTTACGGAAGAGCAGAAGATTGGGGCGATACGGCAGATGGAAGCGGGACGAACGGCGATGGAGATCGGGCGCGAACTGGGAGTGTCCAAGCATGCCGTGTATGCCTGGAAGGCGAAATACCGGGATATGGACGCAGCCGAGGCACGGCGGCTGAAGCAATTGGAAGAGGAAAACCGGCGGCTGAAGCAGTTGGTGGCCAACTTGTCCCTGGACCGGGAAGTCTTGAAAGCGGTGATTGAAAAAAACGGCTGGAGCTCGTAGGCCGGGCGGATGTCGCGCTCGCGCAGCAGCGGTACGAGCTGAGCGAGCGCAGGGCCTGCGAGCTGTTGGCCGTGAACCGGAGCAGCCACCGCTACCGGGCGCGCCGGGATGGTGGTGCGGAGCTGCGGAGAGCGATGAGTGCGGTGGCGGAACGGCATCCACGCTTCGGGTATCGGCGAGTGCACGCCTTGCTGCGTGCGGGCGGATGGCAGGTGAATCACAAGCGCGTATGGCGACTGTACCGGGACGCGGGATTGGGGCTGCGGAGGAGGAAGGGGCGGCACGTGCGGCGAGCCACGCCGCCGCGAACGAGCGCGGAAGGGCTGAACCAGGAATGGGCCATGGACTTCATGCACGACGCGCTGGAAAGCGGGCGGCGGCTGCGCACGCTGAACGTGATCGACAGCTACAGCCGCGAATGCCTGGCGATTGAGGTCGGCGGCTCGCTCGCCAGCCGCGATGTCACCGGGACGCTGGAGCGGTTGCTGGCCGAACGGGGAAAGCCGGCACGGCTGCGCAGCGACAACGGCCCGGAGTTTACCAGTCGGCATTTTCTCGCCTGGTGCGAGCAACAACGAATCGCGATCGAGTACATCCAGCCGGGCAAGCCGCAGCAGAACGGGCGGATCGAAAGCTTCAACGGGCGACTCCGGGACGAGTGCCTCAACGCCAACCTATTCCGCGATTTAGCCGAAGCGCGCGCCGTCACCTCGGCCTGGCGGCGCTTTTACAACCACGAACGGCCACACAGCAGCCTGGGGTACCGCGCGCCCGCCGCCTTCGCCGCGGCGGCGCTGCCTTCCGGCTCCGCTCCGCTGCGCCTCCAGGCAGCGCCGCCGAACCCGCAGCAAAAAATCCTGCAAAAGGAGGTAAACTCATACGCGTCCACGGGCCAGTGAACGGGGGCAGGTCAAAATCCTCATGCTCGCTAGGGGGTCAGTTTTTCATGCTCGCTCGCAACACTACGCCCAGCCCATGCCCACCCAGGCCAAGCTCACCCGCCTGCGCACCCGCGTCACCGGCCTGCGCCGCCGCGGCGGTTGACAATCTCATAGATGCGTGTAGGCGCAGCTCACGCCATTGGTTGTCCGGGGAAACTCGTCAGCACCAAGCTGCCCACCATATCCCCCAGGCTGCCGGGCTCCTCAAGATATTCCAACCTGCTCATCAGCTCGCTTGCCG
>DAHUYO010000162.1 GCA_027315185.1 Acidobacteriota bacterium | reverse complement strand
ATTTCGCCCACGGAGACGTAAATCCGGTTGCGCTCGCCGGGCCGGTCCGAGCTGACGCCATTGAACGTCGCTCGGTCCACCTGCACCTTGCGTTCGGTGCCGACGATTTGCTCGACACGGACCCGGCAGTCGCGATGGATCTGGCTGAAATCGTCGAGCGACTTCTCCCACGCGGCAGGCGGAATCTCGATGCCCGGAGCGGGGGGCGAGCCGGGCGCGCCGCTGTCCAGTCCGCCCAGCACTTCCCCGCCCTCGCCGCCGGAACCGGGCTGAAAGCTGAGTTCGGAGCGGCCGGAATCCTCATAGCCCGCGGCGCCGCGCTCGCCCTGCCCCCAGGCGGCCGGCGTGCGCAGCTCGGCGGGACCGGCGGGATGCGGCCCCGACATGGGATAGACGCCCGAGCCTGCGACTTTATCCCGGCGGCCCTGGCCGCCGCCGGGCTGCCCGCTTTCCCGGCGGGCGTGTTCGCTCTTCGCTTCCGCGGGACGGCGCGTGCCGCGGCGCGAGCCGGATTTCTCCTTGGACATAATCTGCTTCAGATGCCGGCGCGCGCGGTGGAGTCGGCCCCGTTTCTGGGCACGTGGCAGTGGCCGCACAAGCCGAACGCCCCGGCCCGGGACTGGCCCGAATGAGGGTGGCCACGCGGGACGGCGGCGGCTTGCCGGCGGGTCGGGGCGCGTGCCCGCGGTTTACCCCGGTCGCCCGACCGGGTTAACGGCGCCGCTCGTCGGTCAGGGAGCGCAGCAGCCGCCCAGCGCGGTGGCGGGCGATGTGCATCAGGTCGGGATCGGTCGCGGCGTGGCGGAGGATGGGAACCAGGGGAGCGCCGGAGCTGATCTGGTTCTGCTCCCAGTCCCGGCCGATCTGATCCAACACCTGAATGACGCCCAACGGATCGTAGCGGATTTCCCGGCGCAGCCGCAGACCATCCTCGCTGGCGGTGGAGACACCCTGAAAGATGCGATTCAGCTCGGCGGCGGCGCGCACGGTGGTGAAGTTGAAGGTTTGTTGGAAATGATGCCGGGCATCATCGTACGCCAGCATCTTGGCGCCCATGGCCCCGACGTGCTTTTTGCTCTCGATTTGGGGCGATTCGAAATCGTGCAGCTTATGGGTCAGAGCGAAGACCTGGCCGGCCAGCCGCAGCGAGGTGAACCGGAGTTGAAGTTTCGGCTGCCCCGATTTCTCGATGGTGGTATAGGTCACGGCGCCGTTGCGGCGAACGACGATTTGAAAAAAAACGGGCTGGGAGCCCGGAAAGCTTTCCGTGAACGTTACGCGGGGCGAAAGCAGCGGGGCGGCGGCGAGGAGAAGCGCAAGAGCGAAAACCAATGGCAAGGCGCGCCACTGCATAGCGCCAGTATAGGGGACGCCCCCACGCCCTGGGCCCCCTTCCGGACATGCCGCGCCGCCGAACGCGCCTTCGGAGCCGGCCGCGCCGGGATCGGGATGCGCCTCCGCCCCGGCCGGACCCAGGTTCACGAAGATTGCAGCGTGACCCGGCAGAAGCGGCGCTTGCCGACTTTGATCAAGATCTCGCCCGCGTTCGGCGCCGGAATGGACACCGTCTCGACCCGCTGGGCGTCGAATGAAACCGCGCCGGAACGGATCAAGCGGGCGGCTTCGGTGACGGAGGCCGCCAGTTGCAGCTCCGCCAGCATTTTGTC
>DAHUYO010000161.1 GCA_027315185.1 Acidobacteriota bacterium | reverse complement strand
GTAATCATGCGCCTCTTCCTTGGAGCGCATGCCGCGGGTCACGCCTTCGGCGGCGTTGTACAGGCGCGTCTCCTGCAGCACCCGGCCGCCGGTGTCCAGCACCTGCGCCTGGCGCTCGATTTCATGCTCCAACGCCCGCTGGAGAAAGCGGAAGGAGTTGAGGTTCTTGATCTCCACCTTGGCGCCGAAGGCGGTCTGGCCGCGGGGCCGCAGACTGACGTTGGCGTCGCAGCGCAGGCTGCCCTCCTCCATGTTGCAGTCGGAGACGTCGAGGTACAGCATGATCTCCTTCAGCCGTGTCAGGTATTCATGCGCTTCGGCGGGCGAACGCAAGTCGGGCTCGGAGACGATTTCGATCAGCGGCACGCCGGCCCGGTTCAGGTCCACGTAGGAGCGATGCAGGGAATCGGGAAAGCCCTCGTGCATGCTCTTGCCGGCGTCTTCCTCCAAATGCAGGCGGGTAATGCCGATGCGTTGCGCCGCGGCGCCGTCGGTTTCCAGTTCCAGATGGCCGTGCTCGGCCAATGGCCGGTCGTATTGGCTGATCTGATAGCCCTTGGGCAGATCGGGGTAGAAGTAATTCTTGCGCGCGAAGATCGAGGTCTCCCGCACGGTGCAATTCAGCCCTAGCGCCGCGCGTATGGCCTTATCCACCGCCGCCCGGTTCAGCACCGGCAGCGCGCCCGGTAGCCCCAGGCAGACCGGGCAGGTATGGGTGTTGGGGGGATCGCCAAAGCGCGTGGTGCAGGAACAAAAGATCTTGGATGCGGTATTGAGCTGAACGTGGACCTCCAGCCCAATCACCGGCTCATAGCGGCTTTCCGTCTCGGCCATGGCAATCCTTAGTGTAGCGGCACCGGCCATGCCGCGGCCGCGCGCCGCCGTGGTCCAGGAATCTCCGTAGGCGGCACTACGATATAATCGGCGCGGCGCAGCCATGGCCACTCCTGTCTATGTCGTGGTTTCCGGTCGCGGCGAGGAACGCCGCCTGGCGGTGGATCCCGTGCCCTTCACCATTGGGCGGCGTTCGACGCACCCCCTGGTGATCGCCGATCCGCATATTTCCCGCGACCATGCGCAGATCGGCGCCGACGAGGATGGATATTACCTGCTGGATTTGGCCGGCGGCAGCACGGTGAATGGCCAGCGGGCGGCGCGGCATCGCCTGACCCCCGGCGACCGCATCGAGTTTCCGGCTTGTCCCGGACTGGGGATCGTCTTCGATCCCGCGCCCGACGCCTCCGTCTTGCTGACCCAATTGCGGGCCGTGGACCGGACGGAGGGCACCGGCGAACTGGAAATGTTGCGGCTGTTTTTAGACTTCGCACGGCGGCTGCGCTCCGCGCGGATCGTCGGCGAAGTCCTCTCCGCGATGCTGGACTGCGCCCTGCGCCTTACCGGCGCGGAGCGGGGCCTGGTGTTTTTGCCCGGCGCCGACGGACGGTTGGAAGTCGCGGCGGCGCGCTCCACCCCAGGAGCGCCGCCGGTAGATGCCACCACCATCTCCCATTCCGTGGTGCGGGAAGCGATGGAATCGGCGGCGGAGTTCGTGCTGACCGGCGCGCCGCTGGAAGCCGGCGCCACCGCCGACTTGGAATTGGGGCAAAGCATCGTTACCCATGGCTTGCGCACGGTCGTCTGTCTGCCGCTCCACGATCCTCGGCTGCGGGCGCCGACCGTGGCGCAGTCCATCGGCCCGACGACGAGCAGCTCACATCTGCCCCGCGCCATCGGCGTG
>DAHUYO010000160.1 GCA_027315185.1 Acidobacteriota bacterium | reverse complement strand
CAGCAGATCATAAATGCGCTTGAGCAGCCAAGTGGGCCACGTGATGTGGCGCTGGCAACCAATGTCCAAGACGCGGCCGTAAATAGCAAGACGTTATCCAGCCTTGGCATTACCAGCTTGCTGAGTGATGGCGAAACCACCTTCCCAGGTTCCAGCGCCAACCGCATTACCAATGTGACCATTGGCGCCCAGCAGTTTAATGATGTTTTACTGGCGCCGGGCGAGGAGTTTTCTTTTGGCAAGATTCTAGGCCCGGTGGGGCCGGCTCAGGGGTACAAACCGGAGCTGGTAATTCTGGGGCATTCCGAGACCGACCAATATGGTGGTGGCTTGTGCCAGGTGGCAACCACGGCGTTCCGGGCGGCGCTGCTAGCCGGCTTGCCCATCACCGAACGCCAAAACCACTCATTTGCGGTCAGTTATTATGTTGCCCCCTATGGGGTGCCCGGGGTGGATGCTACCATTTACTACCCGCAAGTTAACCTTAAATTTATGAATGATACCGGCCACTACATATTAATTCAGACCGCCATTTCTGGTGATAAGCTGGACTTCTATTTTTACGGAACAAAAACTAAGACCGGCGTTATCATCCCGCCACACTTCATTTATGGCAGCACCAATCCGGCACAAGCTTCAGAAACGGTGTTTTATCGCGAGATTGAAAACCTGCAGGGGCAGGTTATTCATACCGATACCTTTACCCAGTACTACCAGCCAAGTACCAACTTCCCGATTCAACAAACCAGCACAGGAGCCTAAACTCAGGAGGTAAAACCGAATCCTATGAAGTTCGACCGAGCCACTCTTAAAGCCTATGACATCCGCGGTGTTGTGCCAAAGCAGCTTGACGCTGCGGCCGCTGAGCACCTGGGTCGGGCGTTTGTAGCTATGCTTAGGCCAGAAACCGTAGTGGTTGGCCGTGATATCCGGCTAACCGGCGAGGAGTTTCAGCAGCGGGTTACTGCGGGTGTAACGGCTATGGGCGCGGACGTGATTGATATCGGCGTGGTTTCTACCGATGCCTTTTACTTTGCCTGCGCCAGCAAGGGTTTGCCGGGGATTATGGTAACCGCCTCGCACAACCCTTCGGATTACAATGGGTTTAAAATGATCCGCAAAGCCCCGCACTTCGTGCAGCCCAAGGAGCTGGAGCCGTACTTGTTTGGCAGGACCTATGAAGATGCTGCTAGCGCAGGGAAGGTTACCCAGGCTGAGGTTATCGACGACTTCCTGGCGTTAATGCTCAAAATCGTGCCGGCGGCTAAGCTCAAACCATTGACGGTGGTGATTGACGCTTCAAACGGTACCCAGGGGATGATATGGAAGCGCTTGGCTGCAAAGTTGCCGATTAAAATCATTCCGCTGTTCTTTGAGCCGGATGGAACCTTTCCCAACCACGGCAATGACGTTATCCAGCCGAAAAACCAGGATAAATTACGGGCGGAAGTGTTGCGGCATCAGGCTGATTTGGGTCTGATTTTTGACCCCGACGGTGATCGCTGCCTGGCGGTAGACGATCGCGGCGTAACCATTCCCGGCGACTTTTTAACGGCTTTACTGGCGGTGAGCATGCTGGAGCGCCAACCTGGCGCTGCCGTTGTGTATGATATTCGGGCCAGTGATGCGGTGCCGGAAACGGTTGTGACCGCTGGCGGGCGGCCGGTGGTATGGAAGGTAGGGCATGCGTTCATTAAGCCAAAAATGCAGGAAGAGGAAGCGGTCTTTGGCGGAGAGGTTTCCGGCCACTTTTACTTCAAA
>DAHUYO010000015.1:24713-52133 GCA_027315185.1 Acidobacteriota bacterium | reverse complement strand
GGCGTGCGGCCAGGGCGCTGGGCAGGCGGCGGCCGACCACGATGGCGCCGTTCCCGCTGCTGGCGGCGCCGGTCCAATAGAGTTCGCCGCCGACGAGCATGCGCTCTCCCGGGCCTGCGGTGGGCAATCGCGCCAACCCCGCCGGGAGCCCGGCGGCGGCGCGTATGCGCCCGGCCGGGTTGACGGCGGCGGCGAAGCCGCTGGGTCCCGCGGCGGCCGCCAGCAGTTTCCGCAGCGCCCTACCTCCGCCCTGCGGCGTGGATGCCAAAAGCGGATTTTCGGCTAGGGCATGGGCCGCGGCGCCGGCCCGTATTTGCATTTCGCCGTCCAATAGGCGGCTAAGATTAGTCGTGTCTCGGCGCACGCTTTCCACTGGAAGGCTAAACCATTGATTGATGGTTTGGTTCACCAGACCATAGGTAAACACGAACATGCACACCACGGGAATCAGGCTGAGGCCCAACGCGCCGGCAACCAGCTTGATCTTGAACTTGGCGCCCAGCACGTTGGCGCGGCGCTCGGCGTAGAGCTTCAAGAGTTGGCGCAGTAGGACGAAGCCGAGGGCGATGATGCCCAGAAAGCTAAGGGTGGACAGCAGAAACAGCAGCCAGGTGCTGGCCACGTCAACCCGCGCCCAGCCAATGCCCACCGACTGGGGATAAAACAGCGCCACGCCCAGCGCGGCAAACAGGAGGCCAAAGCCGATAATGCGCCGGGAACGGGCCGAGCCCCAGGGCCGCCAACCGAAAGCCATTCTCTAGGCCTCCCTCGATGCGAAGGGTTGGTGGCGGAGCATCACGGCTGCCGGCGGAAGCAGCGGTTCTAACGGGCACCTGGTGCAGCGGGGAGCCGATTTGCGGCAGAATTCCTTTCCCGTGGCGACGATCAGGGCGTGCATTTCTTGCAAGCGGCCTACGTCCTGGCCGAGACCGGCGGCAACCCAGGATTGAATGGCGGCATAGCCGTCACCGGGACCTTGCGCGGCAGCCTCGCCATGGCGGGACAGCAGGCGGACGGTGTAGGCGTCCACCACGAAGCTGGCGTGCCCGCCGGCGTAGAGCAGGATGCTGTCCGCTGTCTCCGGGCCAATGCCGGGCAGCGCGAGAAGCTCCTTCCGCACAATGGCGGTCGGCTGGCGGAACAGCCGCGTCAGCTTGCCGCCGTGGTGCTCTTGGACCCAGGCGGCGAGGGCTTGCAGGTAGCGGGCTTTTTGCCGCTGGAAGCCGGCGCTGCGAATCGCCGCGCGGAGTTCCGCAACCGGCGCGGCAAGCATGGCCGCGCGGGACAGAAGGTGACGCCGCCGCAGCTCCGCAATGGCCAGCTCGACGTTGCGCCATGCGGTGTTTTGCGTGAGGATGGCGCCAACCATCACTTCCCATCGGCTGCGTCCCGGCCACCAATACTGCGGCCCAAAGTGGCGGCTCAAGCGACGGAAATAAGCGTCGGGGTGGGCCATGGGGCGAGGATAGCAGGAAGCGGGTGCAACTGCCCTCGGCTTCGCGCCGCCATCTCCTCCCACCCGAAGCGGGACACCCGCCCTCACCCTCACTCCACCTTTGGTACAACTCTCCATCCGCGCCCGGTATCAAAATAGCTGTGGAAGGATCCGCCCCAACCCCGCGCCCTTTTGCATGCCCCCATGGTCCGTGCGTCCTGAATGCGCTCGGCAGGAACGCGGCCACGCCGCCGAAAATGTTGCATTTAAGGACTTAACTTATTGAAAACTCGGCCTCGGTCATGCAACGTGCCGGGCCGATAATCGCCCTGCCCGAAGTCTAAACCATTCGCTACTCGGCGCGGCGAAACAGGCGGCGGAAGTTGTCGGCGGTTTGCTCCGCCGTTCGGGTTACCGTCCAACCGCGTAGTTCGGCCAGACGGGCGGCGGTGACCGCGACATATGCGGGTTCATTGCGGCGCCCGCGATGGGGAACGGGAGCCAGGAAGGGCGCGTCGGTTTCCACCAGGATGCGATCGGCGGGGGCAAATGCCGCGGCTTCGCGGATTTCCTGGGATCGGGGAAATGTCAGCAAGCCGGAAAAGGAAAGAAGGAATCCAAGATCCAGCACCCGCGTTGCCTCCCCCACGCCACCGGTGAAGCAATGCAATACGCCGGCCGCGGGCAGTTGCGCCGCGGCGATGAGGGCGAGGGCTTCGTCCCATGCCTCGCGGCAATGAATGGATACGGGCAAGCGCAGCTCGGCGGCCAGGGCCAGCTGCTGGGAGAAGAGCTCACGCTGCCGCTCGCGAGGCGAATGGTCGTAGTGGTAGTCCAGGCCGATTTCCCCGATGGCGATTACCGCCGGATCGGCGGCGAGCGCGCGGAGTTCCACGATCGAAGCGTCCGTGGCGTCCTTGCTCTCGTGCGGATGGATGCCGGCGGTCGCCCAGATCTTGGGCCCTCCTGCCGGCGCCAGGCGCGCCACGGCGAGGCCGCAGTCCAACGTGCCAGGAGCGGCGCCGCCGCCAATCGCTACTACTGCCGTGACACCGGCATCGAGCGCCCGCGTCAGCACCGCCTCGCGGTCGGCGGCGAACTCTTCCATGTCGAGATGGCAGTGGGAATCAATCACGTCTGTGGTCAACCCGGTAGAGGGCCAGCGGGACGGCGCCGCACCGGCCCAAGCGAGGGAAGAGCCGTCTCCGGCTCCCCTAGCGTAGGCGTGCGCCGTTGGGGGTGTCGGCGGGAACGGAAACCAACACGGGCGTGCCGTGGTCGCCGACCGCCGCGGCCACCACCATGCCATTGGACTCCAAGCCGCGCAGTTTGCGCGGCTGGAGGTTGGCGACGATGATCACTTTCCGGCCGACCAGCGTGTCCGGCGCGTATGCCGCCGCAATGCCGGCGATCACTTGGCGGATTTCGCTGCCGATGTCCACGGTGAGGCGGAGCAGGCGGTCGGCGCCCGGCACCTTTTCGGCGGTTTTGATTTCGCCAACGCGCATATCCACCTTGGCGAAATCGTCAATGCCGATGCGCGCCACCCCTTCGCTTGAGGCCGGGGCGTTGGGGACCGTCGCGGCGTCCGCGGGCGCAACGGCCGCGGCGGCGGGGCTCGGCGCGGGGCGAATGGATTTGGCGTTCTCGGCGGCTTCGGCGGCGTCCTTTTGGCGCAATAGATCCACGGTGGCGGCTTTCTCCAAGCGGGGGAATAGGGGTTGCAAGTTCGGTGCGACCGGCTGATCCACCGGCATCTGGCCCCAGGTCAGCCCCTCCAGAGACAGGTCGGGGCCACCCGGAAGGCCAAGCTGGCGCCACAGGCGCTGCGTGCTTTCCGGCAAGACTGAAGCCAGCAGAACCGCCGTGTAGCGCAGGCTTTCGGCGGCGAAATGGAGCACGGTGGCCAGGCGGCTGCGGCTCAGGTCGTCGCTCTTTTCCGCCAGTGCCCACGGCTCGCTCTCGACCAAATAGCGGTTGACGCCGGCGATCAGCTGCCACACCGCCTCCAGGCCTCGGGAAAATTGATAATCGGCAACCGACCGGATGAACGTCTCCTTGGCGGCGCTGGCCAGCCGCATGATCTCCTGATCGGCGCCCGTCCAAGTGGCGGCGGCGGAGGGATAGGGGATGCGGCCCTTGAAGTAACGCCCCACCATGCTCAGCGTGCGGCTGGCGAGGTTGCCCCAATCGTTGGCCAGGTCGCTGTTGTAGCGCCCCACCAGGGCGTCGTAGCTGAACGCGCCGTCTTGGCCGAAGCTGACTTCGCGCAGCAAGAAATAGCGCAGAGCGTCGGCGCCGAGCACTTGGCGGGCGGACTCGGCGCTCACTACGTTGCCGCGCGATTTGGACATCTTCTCTTCTTCAAACAGCAGCCAGCCGTGGGCAATGATGCCGCGGGGCAACGGCAGTTCGGCCGCCATCAGGAAGGCGGGCCAATAGACGGAGTGAAAGCGCACGATTTCCTTGCCCACCAGGTGCCAGCCGGGCCACAGCTTCTGAAACCGCTCCTGATCGCCGGGCTGGGCGGAGCCGAAGCCGATGCCGCTCAGATACCCGATCAGCGCGTCGAACCAGACGTAGAGGACGTGCCGCTCGTCGCCCGGCACCGGCACGCCCCAATGAATGGCGGTGCGGCTGATGGAGAGATCCCGCAGGCCGCCCGCGACGAACGACGTCACCTCGTTGCGGCGGCTTTCCGGCCGGATGAAGTCGGGCTGGTCGCGGTACAGCTTCAGCAGCCGCTCCTGAAAAGCGGACAGCCGGAAAAAATAGTTTTCCTCGGTGACCGTTTCCGTGGGCCGGCCGCATTCCGGGCAGGGCGCGCCGGGAGCGGCGTCATTTAGGAACAGTTCATCGTGAACGCAGTATTGGCCGCTGTATTGTCCTTTGTAGATGTGGCCGCCGGCCTGCAAGCGGCGGAAGATTTCCGCCACCGCCGCCTCGTGGCGCGGCTCGGTGGTCCGGATGAAGTAGGAATAATTAAGCCCTAGACGGTCCCAGGCAGCGCGAAAGTCGGCGGAAATGGCGTCGGCGTATTCGCGCGGGGAAATGCCCGCGGCCTCGGCGGCACGCTGTATCTTTTGTCCATGCTCGTCGGTGCCGGTCAGGAATACCGCGTCATCACCCAACTGGCGGCGAAATCGGACGACCGTGTCCGCCACCAATGTCGAGTAGGCATGCCCGAGATGCGGACGGGCATTGACGTAATAGAGCGGCGTGGTGAGGTAAAAGCGGCTCATGGCGCAAGCGCCGCGGAACGGCGGCAATCTTTCATGATGCCATGCCCACGGGCGGGCGCGGCGATCGCCGCCGCTTTGCGCCCCGCCCACGTTCCGCCGCCGCCACCCTCCGCGCCCGCGGAGCCGTCTTGGGCCATCGCATCCGAAGCATGGCGGCGAACATCGCGCCGCTGCGAAGGTCCTGGCGCCACGCCCGCCGGGTTGGGGTGGCAACCGTTCGCCTCGCGGCGCCCGGCGTCAGGCCGCGCCTGGCCTGTCACTCAGCGCGGGAATCCAAATACACGCGCAGCGCTTCCTGATAGACGCGTTTGAGCGGGACACCTGCACGCAAGGCGGCCTCGCGGCAATCTTCGTATTCCGGCGCGGCATTGGCGTCGTCGCCGCCGGTTTTCACGCGGATGACTCCGTAGCGGGTCTCGACGGGAGCAAGTTGGCGCTCCAGGACGGTCCGTTGCGCTCGGTGCGCACGGACGCCGAGGGTGGTGGTCTCCGCCAGCAGCAGGGCGGTGAGACGGTCGGTTTCGGCCAGCGGCGCCAGCACCGTGATCCAAAGCCCAGGGCGATTTTTCTTCATTTGCACCGGGCAGGAAAAAATGTCCAACGCGCCGAGGGCGAGAGCGCGTTCGACCAGATACCCGTAAAATTCCGGGTTCATGTCATCCACATTGGCTTCCAGGACCGTGATCTCGTTGCCCGCGGCGGCGGCGGGCGCAACCGCGGCGGAGGCGCCGACTTCCGCGGCGCGGCCGATGACCAGGCGCAGGAGGTCGGGATGGCCGGGAAGGTCATAGCTGCCGGCGCCATAGCCCACGGACTCCGGCCGAAGCGCGGGCATGGCGCCGAAACCCTGCGCCAAGGTGCGGACCAGCGCGGCGCCCGTCGGCGTCACCAACTCCGCCTCGGTGCCATCCGAATAGACCGGCAGGCCACGCAGCAGTTCCAGCGTGGCGGGGGCGGGAACGGGAAAGCGGCCATGCGCGCACGTCAACTGGCCGGATCCGGTGTTGAGAGGGGAGCATTGCAGGCGCTCGACGCCGAGCTGTTCCAAGGCCATGGCGGAGCCCACCACATCCATGATCGCGTCGTCCTGGCCAACCTCGTGGAAATGGAGCTGGTCGAGCGGCTTGTCGGCGGCGTGGCCGTGAACGCGGGCTTCGGCACGGGCGAGTGCTTGAAAGACGGTGCGGGCGCGGGCGGCCACCGTTGGGGTCAGGCCCGCGTGATCGAGGATGCGGAGGATCTCGCCCAGCGTGCGATGCGACGGCGCCGCCTGTGCCGCGTGATGATGGGCGCCGCCGGTGTCGCGGCCGGATTTAGCGCGGTGTTCCCGCCGCAGCGCTTGCGGCGGGTGCTCATGCGGCCCGGAAGCGTGCGTGCCCTGTGCCAGCGGGGCGGGAGTATGCGGATGACTGGGCTCGGCGCCGCCGCTGCCGCCGGCTCCGGGCCCGCCCAGAGGAGTGGGCTCGGCGCCGGAACCGCGGAACCAGAGCCGGACGGCTTGCACCCCAGCCCGGGTGACCGTTTCCGCTTCGATTTCCCCTTCCAACCCCAGGCGGGTTAATGCCCGATTGATGGGCGCCAGGTCGGCGCCCGCCGCGACCGCGGCGGCCAGCAGCATGTCGCCGGAGATGCCGGAACTAGCGTCCAGGAAGGCAAGGCGCATGGCGGAGGCCAATGGCGGCTAGGCGGGCGTGCCCGCCAGGGACGCGGCGGCGCGCTTTTGCAAAATATCGGCGACGATCACCTGGCCATGAAAGCGGCCATTTTCAATAAAGATCTCGCCGGTGTTGGGGCCGGCGACGATGACACCGCCGAGATAGAGACCGGGGACATCGGTTTCATAGCACTCCGGGTCGCACACCGGGCGCCCGGTCTGGGCGTCGAAGTTGACGCCGGCGGCGCGGAGAAACTCGTAGTCGGGGTGATAGCCGATGAGGGCGAAGACGAACTCGGCGGGAAGCACCTCGACGGTTTGCGTGCCGCGGCGCCGGATCTTGATAACGGCGGGCAGAATCTCCAGCACCTCATGGTCCATGCGGGCGGCGATCTGCCCGGCCTTCAGCCGGTTTTCGATATCCGGCCGAACCCAATATTTGATGCTCGACGACAGCTCCGGATGGCGATGAATCAGCGTGACCTGCGCGCCGTGGCGATAGAGATCCAAGGCCGCGTCCACGGCGGAGTTCTTGCCGCCGATGACGGCCACGGGCAGGCCGGTGTAGGGATGGGCTTCCTTGTAGTAATGAAGAACGTGCGGCAGGTCTTCGCCGGGAATATTCAGATGGTTGTAGAGGTCGTAGTAGCCGGTGGCGAGGACCACGTTATCGGCAAGGTATTCGGCGGGCTCGCCGGTGCGCTGCGTGGTGCGGAGGCGAAAGCGGACGCCGTCGCGTTCGACGCGGTTCACTAACTCATACGAGTGAATGCGGAGTTGGAAATGCGCCGCGACCTTGCGGTAATACTCCAGCGCCTCCATCCGTGTGGGCTTGGCGCCGGCGGTGGTCATGGGAATTTGGCCGATCTCCAGCAGCTCCGGGGTGGTGAAGAAAACCATCTGCGTGGGGTAGTTGTAGATGGAATTGACCACGCAGCCCTTTTCCAGCACCACGGCCCGCAGCCCGGCCTTCCCCGCCTCGATGGCGCAGGCCAAGCCGGTGGGGCCGCCGCCGACAATCGCGAGATCCCAGCGTTCCATCATTCAATTGTAACGTTGCGGTTCGGCGCGCCCGGTTTAGCCGGGCAGGGAAGGCGCCGCCCGCTGCAGGGCCGCGGGATTAGGCGGCGTGAATGAAGTGACGGCGACGGTGTTCGTGGACAGATTGAGATTGCCCTTGACCTGCACCTGTTTGCCCTCGTATTTCTTGAAACCGGTTCCGCTGAGAAAATGTCCAGCGTAGCCCGCGCCATTCTTGCCGGTGATGAGGGCGT
This sequence comes from Acidobacteriota bacterium, assembly GCA_027315185.1. Lineage (GTDB taxonomy): Bacteria > Acidobacteriota > Terriglobia > Terriglobales > SCQP01 > JAKAUF01. The sequence continues at coordinate 44,528 of DAHUYO010000015.1, read as the reverse complement.
AACGGCCGTTTTGCAATCTCAGCACCCGGCCAACGAACGTGCCGGTCTTCACGGTGGCCGCCGCGGGCGGTTGGCCGGGCGTTGTCCCCGGCTGGCCTGGCTGCTGCTGCCTTTGCTGCTGCTGGGCGGCCGCGTATTGACGACCCGGCTGGGCCTGGGCCCCGGTCGCCGCCGCCGTCACCATGGCCAGAGCCAAGGCGGATGCACATGCGAGATATTTCGGTTTCATCGGATTACCACTCCTCTCGTGTGATTTGGTTCTGGCCCCAGCCTGGCAGGCCGGCCCCCGGGCGTGTCAACCCCGGTCGCCGCGTGCAGCAGCCGGAACCGCCGCGCCGCGCTGCCACCCCATCGGATACATCGCCATATATCAGCAACTGCGGTTTGCCGGCGGAAAGAGGAAACGGCGGCCGGTTTTTTTCGCGTGGATGTGGCCCGGTACGGTAACGTACCGGGGGCGTTGCGGCTGCTGGGCCGCGCGCCCATTCCGCCGGCAAACAAAAGGGGCGGCCGCGCTTGGCGGTCGCCCCGGGGGTTTTCGCGGATTATGCCGCGCCGTTAGGTCTTGATGAACGCCATGACGAAAACATAGAGCGTTAAAGACTCGATGAACACCAGGCCCAGGATGAGCGCGAAACGGATATTGTTCCAAGCCCCGGGGTTGCGGGCTGCGCCTTCAGCGGCGGCGGCGGCCGCATGGCCTTGGCCGATGCCGCAAAGGCCGGCGGCTATGCCGAGGCCGATGACCGAGGCCAACGGGCCGGCCCAGGTGACAGGGCTATAGTGGGTGGCGGCCGCGGGGGCGGCTTGGGCCAGCAACGGAGTGGCGGCGAGCATAGCGGCGATCGCCGTGGAGAGTTGGAAGAGTCTACGTCGCATGCTACATGGGCTCCTAAATGAAGTGCCGCTTGGGAGGTGGTTCCGCTCCGGGCCTGGGGGTCCGGTGGCTCACGCCAAACGGGTGCTGCAAACTCGTCGCGCCATCGTGCCGTTGCCGGGGATCAGTGCTCCTCGGCCACGGCGCCGGCCAGATACACGATGGCCAGCAGAACGAAGATGTAGGCCTGCAACAGCGCTTCGAAGACGTGCAAGCCCATGAACACCGAACCGGCCAAGGGAAACAGCGCGGTCATGGTGATGATGACGTAATCGCCGGCCAGCATATTGGCGTATAAACGCGCCGTCAGCGACAGCATGCGGGCGAAATGGCTGATCACCTCCACCGGCACCATGAGCGGCGCCAATAAGGGCATCGGACCGGCGAAGGACTTGAGATAGCGGGGCACGCCCTGCTTCCGGATGCCGTGGGCGTGATAGTAAATGAAGACGATGGTCGCCAGGCCGAGCGGCACCGAGGCGCTGGCGGTGGGCGACATGAAGCCGGGCAAAAGGCCGAGAAGGTTGCCGAGAAAGATGAAGACGGAAAGGGTGAACAGGAAAGGCAGGAAGCGCTCGCTGCCGTGCCCGATAATCTCCTCGGCGTGTTGGCCCAGGCCGCCCCACAGCCATTCGAAAAGATGCTGCCAGAAGCGCGGCGAGTCCAGCGAGAGCGTCAGGCCGATCGCGGTGCCCAGCACGGCCAGCACCGCCGCCACCAGTATCTCCATGGCGAGATGGGCGGGAATCGGCGGATTGGCGGCGGGCAGGTGCAGCCAATGGCCGCTCCGCTCTCACGGCGCGCGGGGCCGAAGGCGTGGTTGAAGATGCGGGTGAACCAGAGTTCTTTCATCGCGGCGCCGGGTAAGGGTTAGGGCTCCGGGGCGGTGGAATCGGTCTCGGGGTCCGCGCCCGCTCGGGGCGCAGGGCTGAGGTCGGCGGATGTTGCCGTCGCCGGTCGCAGCAACTCGGCAATTGCAAATAAGAACACGCCGGCGAACATGGCGAACAGGCCAGCCAGTACCGCCCGCCAAGGCAGCCAGTGCACGACAAATATACCATATAGCCCGCTTGCCGCCAGGGCCAGGCCCAGCCACCAGCGCCAGCGGCCGGCGCGGCGGCCGCGGCTGGCGGACCCGGCACGGGCGGCGCGGCCCAAGGCATCCACGCCGGCACGGATGAGGCGCAAATTCATCCAGCTAAGGGCCGCGCCTAAGGCGAAGCCCAGCGCCCAGGCGGAGCCATAGGCCAGCGCGGCGGCGGCCGCGCCGGCCAGGGAACAGGCCAGAACCCAGCGATCCATGCGACGATCCTCGGCATGGGGATCGCCGGCGCATGCAGTTGCCGGACTCGGCGCGGCCGCTCCGGCGGCCGGCGCGGGGCCGGGCGCCGGCAGTGCGGGCGGGCCGGATTGCGGCGGTCGCGCGGACATGGACCTACTGGGAACTGGTGCGCGCCAGAACGCGAACCAATTCCAAAAAACCCGCGCCGATGCCCAGCACCACGAAAATAATGGTGAACAAGCGGCCGGTGCGGAGCCAGTCGTCCAGGCCGGCGCCGATTAGGTAGCCGACCACCGCCGAGGCGGGCATCATGATCGCCAGGCTGCTGTACTCGGCCAGCAGATACCAAGCCGATTTTTTGCGTTCGGGATCGGTCGGCGGTGGGGGCGGAAACGCGGGCACGGCGGCACCAGGACTAAGGCAGTGTCAGGGTTCAGGATAGCGTGGGCGGGTAGCGGTGGTGGAGGGACGGCTGCGCGTTGCGCAAGCCATAGTCACGGCAGGGTGCGGGAGTGGCCGGTCGGCGGTCGCGCGGCGGCCGACGCCGCGCGGAGCGTGGAGGGAGAGGGACGCGCGGGGGGGAATGAGACGGTCGCGCCGGGCGCGCGCCAAGCGTGCCGTAGTTCTCGATTGCGGCAGCCGAGGATTGATATAATCCAGGCACATTCCGGCCGTGTCCACTTTCTCCCGAAGAAAATTCCTGGGCGGTTTGGGCGCTTCGGCGCTGGCGCTGCCCTATTCCGCGCCTTGGGCGCGCCGCGTGCCGGCTCCCGGCGCCGGCGCGGCGCCGCCGGCGGGACCGGTCTTTCTCACCGTGCCGGCCGCGCAAAGCGGCATCCACTGGGTGCATGATAACGCCCTGTCGCCGATGCGGTATTTGCCGGAAACGGTGGGCTCGGGCTGCGCCTTCCTGGACTACGACAACGACGGCTGGATGGACATCTTCCTGGTCAACACCGGGCGCTGCGACTTTTTCGATCCGGCGCATCCGCCGCATAACGGCCTTTACAAGAACAACCGGGACGGCACGTTCACCGACGTCACCGCCAAGGCCGGCGTGTTGGGCGGCGTCACGTTCGGCATGGGAGTGGCCGTGGGGGATTACGACGGCGACGGCTACCCGGACATGTACGTGACCGGCTACGGGCACAACATCCTTTATCACAACAACGGCGATGGGACCTTTACCGACGTGACCGAGAAGGCCGGGCTGGCGGACCCCAATTGGTCCACCTCGGCGGCGTGGTTTGATTACGACAACGACGGCAAGCTGGACCTGTTCGTTTGCAGCTTCGTCAAATACAGCAAGAACAACAAGGTGTTCTGCGGCGACAACAAGCTGGGCAAGCGTTATTTCTGCATTCCCCGCGTCTTCGAGGGCCGGCCCAGCAAGCTCTACCGCAACAACGGCGACGGCACCTTCACCGAAACCGGCCATTTGCTGGGCATCGGCGACCATTTGTGCAAGGCGCATGGCGTGGTGGCGACGGACATCAACAATGACGGGTTTTTGGACCTGTTCGTCTCCAACGACACCTCGGCCAACTATTTGTTTCTGAACCATGGCGGCAAGCATTTCGAGGAGATTGGATTCAGCGCCGGCGTGGCCTACAGCGAGGAAGGCAACCCGCGCTCGGGGATGGGCGTGGACTCCGGCGATTACGACAACGACGGCTGGATGGATCTCTACGTGGACAACATTGACCACCAGCGCTTCGCGCTGTACCGCAATGACCACGACCTAACCTTCACCGACGTCAGCGGGATTACCGGCATCGGGGCGGCGACGGAGCTGCGCAGCGGCTGGGGCATCCGCTTCATTGACTACGACAACGACGGCTGGCTGGACATCCTGCAAACCGACGGGCATCCGGACGACATGGTCAGCAGCTACGACTTGGACGTCCACTACCACGAGAAGCCGCTGCTGTTCCACAACAACCAGCACGGCGGCTTCACCGACGTCAGCGCCCATGCGGGGCCGGCCTTCCAGCGGCGCTGGGGCTCGCGCGGGCTGGCCACGGGGGATTACGACAACGACGGCCGGATTGACGCGATCGCCAACAACAATGGCGCCGCGCCGCTGCTGCTGCACAACGTCTGCGGCGGCGACGGAGCGCGGAACCACTGGCTGGGCATCCTGCTGGTGGGAACGGACTGCAACCGGGATGCGGTCGGAGCGCGGGTGCGCTGGGGCTACGCGGGGCAGCACCAGTGGCGGCTGAAGACGGCGGGCGCCAGCTTTCTTTCAGCGCATGACCCGCGGATGATTCTGGGCCTCGGGCGCGCGGAGCGGGTGGACTGGCTGGAGGTGCGCTGGCCGCAGCCGTCGGGGCGGGTGGAGCGGTTCACGAAGCTGCCGGTGGACCGCTATATCCGCATCGTGGAGGGAAAGGGAATCGTGGATTAGGCGGCCCTGGGGGGCGGAATCCGGTGGCGCGCCGGCTCAGGGCAGTTGGCCGGCGCGCGCGTGGCCGGACCGGCCCGCATGGGCGGCGAACGGCCACGTCAGGTATAACGTTTGCAGGCAGGGTTTTGCTGCCAGCCGGGACCAGATCACTCCCGGCCGCGGACATTGACCGTGGTATAGCTGATCAGCAAGCGTCCCGGCACGCGTTCCCCCAGCACCTCGGCGGGGCTAAATTCCGTCAGCAGCAGGGCGTCGTTGAGGCGGGCAATGACGGCTGGGCTCCGCGGGCCGGAAAGGATACGGTAGCCGTCGGCCTGGCCTTGCGCATCAATGTCGGCCAGCACCAGCACCGGCGCATTGACGTTGACGTCGGCGGGGCGCACCATGCGCGCAGGCGAGGAGAGCGGAAGGGGAACGTCGGCGACGGCCGCATTGGCGACCAGCGTGCGTCCCACCGAGCCGTACATGAACGCGAACAGGCAGAGCGCGCCCATCATGCCCGCGGTGGCGGGCACCGCCAGCGCGCGCGCGGCGGTGGCCAGCCGCCAGCGCCAATAGCCCAGAAATTCCCCGCGGGCGGCGGCATGGGAACTGGACACCCGCAGGCGCAGGGCCAAGCCCGCCGGCGCGGGTTCCGCGGGCAGCGTGGCCAGCGCCGAGGCAATCGCGCGGTACGCCTGGAAGCGGGTGGCGCAGGCGGAGCAATCCTGCAAGTGGCGGATGAGGGCACAGCGCTCGGCGAGCGGCAACTCGCCATCCAAGAACCCCGAGAGTTGACGGCGGACGCTGTGACAGGTCATGGCTGGGCACCCGGCGGGGGACCGTCCATCGCGACTTGCGCCGCGGGTACGGGCAGCCGCGACGGGGATGGGGCCGGCAAGGAAACGCCGAGCTGCCGGCACAACTCGCGATCCGCCATCAGGCGGCGGCGCAACAGCTCGCGGCCCCGCGTCAGGCGCGACTTCACCGTGCCCATGCGCACGCCGAGGATCTCGGCCATTTCCTCATAGCCGAAGCCCTCCATGTCGCGCAGGAGCACGGCGGTGCGATACGGCTCGGCAAGATTGGCGATCAGGCCGCTCAGTCGCTGCTGTCCCTCGGCGCGCATCACTTGCGCCAACGGGGATTCGGCGGGATCGGGCAACAAATCCGCGGCGGAGGTCCCGCCGGGCAGTTCCACGTCGAGCGAACTCTCCCGCCGGGCGTGGCGCCGCCACCAGCGGCGGTGATTGCTGGCTTCATGCACCGCGATGCGGTAAATCCAGGTCTTGAGACTGCTTTTGCCCTCAAATCGCGCGGCGGCCCGGAAGACCTTGAGGAAGATATCCTGCAAGGCGTCCGCGCTGTCCGCGGGGTCGCCGAGCATCCGAAACACCAGCCGGTAGAGGGGCTGGTGATAGATGCCAATCAGGTAGTTGAAGGCGTCCACCGAACCAGCGCGCAACTGGGCCGCCAGTTCGGCTTCACCGCGCGCGGTGGCGACAGGCGCGGTGAACTCGAAGGTGGATTCTTGGGCGTTCATTACCACCACTGTACCGCCGTTCAGGTACGGTCCCAAACGCTTCGATGCATTAAGCCTCGCCCATAGAGACGCCATAGCGGCGGCAATTGTTCCCGCCAATCGAGCGGAAGAGTGGCCAAAACGGGCCAAATCCCGGGTTTGAACGGCGCTGCGCGGCGCGGGCGCCTTTCCCGCGAAATGCGTTCACGGTCAGTTGGTTCCTTGCTTTTGGGCTGGAGGTGATCACGGCGGCCGCCATCGGCGGAAGGACGACTACACTGGGGCCATGCGGATTTTGGCCATGGAAACGACCACGGCGCAGGGCAGCATTGCCTGGATGGAAGACGGCGAGCTGCAAGCCACTTGCGACCTAGCCGCCGGGCAGTATGCCACGCAGGTGTTCGCGGCGATGGAGCGGGTGGCCAGCCAAGCCGGAAGCAGTTTGGGTAGCGTGGATGCTTTTGCCGTGGCGAATGGGCCGGGGTCGTTCACGGGTGTCCGCGTGGGCTTGACCGCAGTTAAAGGTTTGGTTGAAGTATGGAAGAAGCCCGCGGTCGCTGTTTCGACCTTAGCCGCCGTACTGGCCTCTCGTGCCGACGCCGCCTCGGCCGGCGGCGCCGGCGAGGTGGCGGCTTTGGATGCGGCGCGGGGCGAAGTGTACTTCCGTGTGGGCCGGGAGGGGGAGGATCGGTTGGAAAGTATCGAGGCGTTCTGCCGCCGCCTAGCGGGGTCGAGGTTGCGTTTGGTGACGCCGCATGCGGCCCTCGCGGCGGCATGCAGCGAACGGCTAGGCGCGGACTTTTCTCGGCGCGTGCTGCTGGCTCCGCGGCGGTTGGCGGGAGCGGTCGGCCGGCTAGGCGGAGCCGAGTTGCGGCGGCAGATGGGCGGCGGCCGGGAAACTCCTTTGCGGCTGGACGCCAACTACGTGCGCCGTTCCGATGCGGAGATCTTTGCGCCGCCCGGGGCGCAAATCAACGTCATTGCCGGCGAATAGGCATGGCCATTTTGGTGAACACGCGATGATTCGGCGCGCCACGCGCCAGGACTGGCCAGAGATCGTACGGCTCAGTGTGGAGGCATTTGGCGCATCAGCGTGGCCATGGAAACGCTGGCGTGATCTGCTGTCCGCGGCGCCCCAGCCGGTGGCAGAACCGGTGCAGGCCTTAGCGCTGGTGGCGGCGCCAGCCGAGCCGCCGCCGCTGGCGGGCTATGTCGCACTCCAAATGATTCACGGCGAGGTCGAGATTCAGGCCCTGGCGGTGGCGAAAGGGGTCCGGCGGCAGGGCTGGGGCACGCGCCTGCTAAACGCCGCCTGTGAACACGCCCGGCAGGCCGGATGCCACACGGCGCTGTTGGAGGTCCGGCTGGGTAACCTTCCCGCCCAGGCGTTTTATGGCCATCTTGGCTTCAGTGTTTGCGGGCGGCGGCCCCGCTACTATCATTCGCCCCTGGAGGACGCCTTGCTGATGCGGAAGTCCCTGGTGGCGGCTGCGTCCCCGTGCGCGAAAGCCGGGGCTGACGCAACCTAGCGCCCATCCCCTTCCATCCCGAAGCGAGAACGCCCAAGTGGCGAAGGCCGGCGGTGCGTAGGCGACCGGCCGGGGGAGGAACCGATGACGCGTCTCGGCAAGTGGAAGTGGATGGCCGCAGCGACTTTGGCGCTAGCTTTGCTGGCGCCGGCGGCAGGGCAAAATATCAACGCAACCCTCAGCGGAACGGTCACCGATCCGAGCGGGGCGGTGATTCCGGGGGCCGCCGTGCTCTTGCGGAACGACGCGACCGGCGTGACGCGCACCGTGACCACCGACCGCAACGGCACGTTCCTGGCCCCGCTGCTGCCGGTCGGCACCTATACCGTGACCATGCGGGCGCGCGGATTCCAGACGCACACGGTGAAGGCGGTGACCTTGAACGTGGGTGAGCACCGGACGCTGAACGCCACGCTGCGACCCGGCGCCGTCACGCAGACGGTGACCGTGACCACCAGCAACATTCCGGTGCAGACCACGACCGCGGCGCAGTCCACGACGGTGAATGGCCATCAAGTGCGCCAACTGCAGCTGAACAACCGCAACTTCGAGCAGTTGGTCACGCTCCAGCCCGGAGTCAGCTCTAGCCTGCCGGCGGTCGTGGGCTTCGGCCTGGAGAACACCACGTCGGTCTCGGCCAACGGCGCCAGGAGCTCGGCCAACAATTGGACGGTGGACGGCGCGGATATCAACGACAGCGGCTCCAACGCGACGCTGCTCAACGTGCCCAGCGTGGACGCGATCGCGCAATTCACCACCGAGCGCGGCAATTACAGCGCCCAGTATGGGCGCAGCGGCGGGGCGCAGGTGAACGTGGTCACGCGTTCCGGGACCAATGACTTTCACGGCACCGCCTATGAGTTCCTGCGCAATAACGTGCTCCAAGCCAACAGCTTCCTGCTCAACGCCGCCAACGTGCCGCGGCCGGCGTTTCATTACAACGATTTCGGCTTCGCGGTGGGCGGCCCGATCATCAAGAATCACACGTTTTTCTTTGTTTCCGAGGAATGGCGGCGCCAGAGCGCGCCGCAGACGCTGCTGGGCACGCTGCCCAATCCGCAGATCCTGACCGGTAACTTTACCGGGCTGTATACCAGCGGCGGATCGCCGGTGGTGCTCAACGCCGCGGCGGCGCCGGCCGGCTGCATTGTCGGCAACGTGATCAGCCCAAGCTGTTTTTCCACCAACGCCAAAGCGTATGTACACAACCTCTACAGCCGCTTCACGCCCAGCCCAGCCACCTGCAAGAATGCCCTGGGGGAGCCGACCGTCTCTTGCTTCCCCTATACGACGGCGACGCAGGCCATCAACAATTACCGCCAGGATTTCGTGCGCTTGGATCAGTACGTCGGCCAGCGCATCCAGCTGTTTGGGCGCTACATGGGCGACAGCGTGCCGACCACGGAGCCGGGAGGGCTGTTCGCCAGCGAACAACTGCCCGGGGTCAGTTCCACCAGCACCAATGCGCCGGGGCGCAACGTGGTGGTGCACGCGGTGATCACGTTCAGCCCCACGCTGCTCGACGAGGCGGCCTTCAATTACAGTTGGGGGGCAATCAACAGCACGCCGACCGGCATCTTCGCCAATGCGGCCGCCTTCACCGGCCTGAACACCAGCGCCTTTCCCTATACCGACCCCTACCATCGCATTCCCGGCATTTCCTTCTCCGGGCTGAGCGGCATCACGGGCGTCGCGATTCCGGTGTCACCGTATTTCGAGCGGAACATTGACAAGAACGTCTATGACAATCTTTCCTGGATCAGCGGGAATCACTCCATCCACACCGGGTTCACCCTGAGCTGGATGACCAAGACGGAGAACGCGGTGAATCCCACCAACGCGGATTTCACCTTCCGGGACACCGGGGCGCCGACCAGCGCCGCGGGCGTGACCACGCCCTATCTGCCGGACTTCGCCAATTTTCTCCTGGGCAACGCTTCGTTTTACAGCCAAGCCAACCGCGACATCGTGCCCGACCTCCATTACCTGAACGCGGAAGTGTACGCGCAGGACGACTGGCGGGCGACGCGCAACTTCACCTTTGATTTTGGCGTGCGGTGGAGCTATTTTCCGACGCCGACCGACTCCACCGGAATCCTAAACAACTTTGACTTTGGCCTCTTCAATTCCGCACTGGCGCCGGCGATCACGCCGGCGGGGGTGTTTCCGAGCGGGACCGTGACGCCGTCGAACTATACCAACGGCATCATCATCGGCGGGGTCAACTCGCCGTATGGTCAGCGCGTCAACCCGGATTATGGCGGCGACGTGGCCCCGCGCGTGGGCTTCGCCTGGGATCCATGGGGTGACGGGAAGACGGCGGTCCGCGCTGGCTACGGTCTCTACTTCGACCGCACGCTGAACGGCATCTGGGAGCAAAACGAGTTCACGAACCCGCCGTTCGTCAATTTCGCCTCGGCGGCCAACACCAGCTTTGACGCCCCGGTGCCGGTGGCAGGGTTGTCCCCGGTCAGTCTCCACGCCACCGGCAGCCCGGCGTTCAAAACTCCGTATCTCCAGGACTACAGCCTCTCGGTGGAACGGGAGTTGGGATCGAACTCCAGACTGGAACTCGCCTACGTCGGCTCCAAGGGCACGCATCTGCTGGGGATTGTTGACCTCAACCAGGTGCCGCTCGCGGCCCGAACCGGGGCGACCGGCTGCGTCGCCGGCGGCAGCGCGACCTGCCCGGAGGAGCAAGCGGTGCGGCCGTACCTAGGCTACGACGCCATCAACACGATCGCTACGTTTTTCAACTCCAATTACAACTCGTTTCAGGTTTCCTACAATCGCAATGTCGCCAGCGGATTGACCTTGGGCGTGGCGTATACCTGGGCGCGGGCGCTCACCGACAACTCCAGCGACCGCTCTTCGGCGCCGTACAACACCTACAACTTCCGTAACGACTACGGACCGGCCAGCTTCCAGCGCACGCAGGTGCTGGTCTTCAACTACGTGTGGCTGCTGCCCTTCCTACAGCACGCCCATGGCTGGGTTGGCACGGCGTTTGGCGGCTGGCAGCTGAGCGGCATCACCACCATTGAGAGCGGCTTGCCGCTGACCGTGTTTCAATTCACGGATCCCTTCAACTGCGACGACATCGTCTCCGGCGGGACCGCCTGCCCGGCCGGCACCTATCCCGGCGGAATCGGCATTGACCCGAGCGCGGTGACGCCGCGCCCGGACATCACCGGCCAGCCGAACAATGGGCCGCAGACGGCGCAACAGTGGTTCAATACCAGCGTGTTCACGCCGGCGGTCGGGCATTTCGGCACTTCCGGGCGCGGCGTGGTCTATGGGCCGGGACTGGACAACTGGGACATCGCGCTCATGAAGAACTTCCGCGTCCATGAGCGCTTCAATCTGCAAATCCGAGGGGAGTTTTTCAACGCTTGGAACTTCAGCGAATTTAACGGCGTCTCCACCTTCGTGGGGTCGGCGGGATTCGGCGCGGTCACCTCGGTGTTTCAGCCCCGGACGGTGCAGCTCGCGGCGGAGTTGAGCTTTTAGCAGGCGAGCGGCGCGGGCGAAATCGGCGAGGGCTCGCCCGCCGGGCGCCGGGGCGCTATTCCGCCGTGCTCTGGACGGCGGGAACGGCGACGGCCCCGGCGGCAGCCTGGCCGCGATATTGCAGGCGGTAGAGGCGCCAATAAATCCCGTGCTGGCGCAGCAATTCCTGATGCGTGCCTTGCTCCCGCAGCACGCCCTTGTGCAGCACCAAAATCAAATCCGCCCGCTGGATGGTGGATAGGCGATGGGCGATAATGATGCTGGTGCGCCCAGCCACCATGGTGTCGAGGGCATGGCGGATCTTGAGTTCGGTCTCGGTATCCACGCTCGACGTGGCTTCGTCGAGGATGAGGAACGGCGGATTCGGGGCCAGCGCGCGGGCAAAGCTAAGAAGCTGTTTCTGCCCGGTGGAGAGGCCGGCGCCGCGTTCGCGCAGAACGCTGTGAATGCCGTCGGGAAGGGAACGGACGTAATCGGCCAAATCGGCTTGTTCCAGCGCCCGCCACACGTCGGCGTCCGACAAATCGGGCTTGCCCATGCGCACGTTGTCGGCGATCGTTCCGCTGGTCAAATGGGGATCCTGGAGCACCACCGCGAAACGGCGCCGCAGGGTTATCACGTCCCATTCGCGGATATCCACGCCGTTCACCAGGATGCGGCCGCGCTGCACGTCGTAAAACCGCAACAGCAGGCTGGTAATGGTGGTTTTTCCGGCGCCGGTGTGGCCGACGATGGCTAGCGTTGCTCCCGGTTCAACGCTAAAACTGAGATCCTTCAGCACCCAGTGTTCGCCCTGATACGCGAACCAGACGTGGTCGAACTCGATGCGGCCAACGCCCTCCGCAATGACCGCGGGCGCGGCTGGATTGGTCAGCGTGACCGGAGTATCCAGCAGCTTGAAAATGCGCTCCGAACCGGCCATGGCGGATTGCAGGACGTTGTACTTGTCGCTCAGGTCCTGAATGGGGCGGAAGAAACGCTGGGAATATTGAATGAACATCACCACGATGCCGATGGTCAGCGTGTGGTCGAGGACGCGCAGGCCGCCGAACCAAAGGATCATGGCGATCGCGAAGGTGCTGAGGATTTCAACCGCGGGATAGTACACCGCGTAGGCGAACACCGCGTCGGTCCAGGCATGGCGGTGCTGATGGTTGATCTCCCGGAACTCGGCAAAGGCATGTTCCTCGCGGTTGAACGCCTGCACCAGAGTGATGCCGCTGATGTGCTCTTGGAGAAAGGTGTTGATGCGGGCCACCGCCAGGCGCACGCGGCGATAGCTGTCGCGCACGGCGCGGCGGAAGAACATCGTGCCCAGGGCGATGAGTGGAGTCACCGAGAGGGCGATCAACGCCAGGACCCAGTTGGCGCTGAACATGACCACGATGATCAGCAGGAGCACGAAGCTGTCATCAAAAAACGCCACCAAGGCGTTGGAAATCATGTCGTTGATCGTTTCCACGTCGTTGGTGACGCGCGTCACCAGCCGGCCGACGGGATTACGGTCGAAGAACTCCACTTGCAGCCGCTGCAGGTGCTGGAACAGGTCGCGGCGCAGATCGAACATCGAATGCTGCCCGACCCATTGCATGGTATAGGTCTGGACGAAGTCCAGACCGAAACCGACGACCAGCAAAACGAGATAGAGCACCGCGATGTCGGCGATCCCGCGGTAGGCGTTGGCCGGCAGCCACGCATGCAAGAAGGTGCCGCTGCCCTGGACGTGGCTGGGGTCCAAGTAGCGGTCAATGACCACCTTGTTGAGAAACGGACCCGCGACTTGGGTAACGGAGCCGAAAAGGGCCGCTAGGGTCGCCAGGAGAATCTGCGGCCAGTAGCCGCCGACATAGCCCAGCAATCGCCGCATGAGCCGGCCGTCGTAGGCTTTGCCGAGGACTTCCTCTTCCTGTTGCGCGCTGCTCATCGGCGATGACGGGCCTAGACGGCCGCCAGTTCCTCCTGGAGCAGTTGTTGCTCGTAGAGTTCGGCGTAGAGGCCGCCCTTGCCGATCAGCTCGGTATGCGTCCCTTGTTCCGCGATGCCGCCCGCTTGCAGCACGACGATCCAGTCGGCGTTGCGGATGGTGGAGATGCGATGGCTGACGATCAGCGTGGTGCGGCCTTGGGCAAAGGCCGACAACCCTTCCAAGATGCGCTCCTCGGTGAGGGTGTCCACGCTGGACAGGGAATCGTCCAAAATCAAGATGCGCGGGTCGCGCAGCAGGGCGCGGGCCAGCGCGGTCCGCTGCTTCTGCCCGCCGGAGAGCGTGAGGCCGCGCTCGCCGACCTTGGTGTCGTAGCCCTGGGGAAACGCCGCCACGTCCGCGCCGAGGCCCGCGGCATCGGCGGCGGCGACGATCTGCTCCTCGCTGGCATCCGGAACGCCGAAGGCGATATTGGCGCGGAGCGTGTCGCTGAACAAAAACGATTCCTGCGGCACATACCCGATGCTGCGGCGCAGCAGCTCGACCGGGATCCGCGGCGCCGGATGCCCATCCACCAGCAGCATGCCCTCGGGCACGTCGTAAAAGCGGGGCAGCAGGGACATCAGCGTGGATTTGCCGGCGCCGGTGCGGCCCACGAAGGCCACCGTCTTGCCACTGGGGATTTCCAGGTCCAGGTCACGTAGGATGGTGGGGCCGGCGCTGCAATCGGCGGCGGGATAGGCGAAGGAAAGATGCCGGAAGCTGATCCGTCCCGAAATGGAGGCGATGCTGCTGTCGGTGCGCGCGTCGTCGGCGATGTCGGGCTGGGAACGGAAGATCTGCTGGAGCCGCTCCAGGGACGCCGTGCCGCGCTGCACCAAATTGATCACCCAACCCATGGCGATCATCGGGAAGGACATTTGCACCATGTACGCGTTGAAGGCCACGAAGCCGCCCAGGGTGATCTGGCCGGCCAGCACCGCGCGGCCGCCGAACCACAACACCAGCACGAACGCCACGCCCAGCAGCGTCTGCAACAGCGGGGTGAAGGTGCCGGAAAGCCGCACCAGCCGGAGATTGCGCTGGATATAGTCCTGGTTGAGGCGATCGAAGGCCGCGGCTTCCTCCGGCTCGCGGGTGAACGCGCGCACCACGCGCAGGCCGGTCAGGTTCTCCTCGACGCGGGTGGCCAGCGAGGAGAACATCGCCTGGATCTTCTCAAAGCGCTCGTGAATGCGCTTGCCGAACCATTGCACGCTGAGGATGATCACTGGCGCGGGCAGAAAGGCAATCAGCGTGAGGCGCGCGTCCAGGTTGAGCAGAATGGCCAGCACCACGATGAACTGCGCGATGGCGTTGGCCGAATACATGATCCCCGGCCCCAGCATGTTGCGGACGGCGCTGAGGTCGTTGGTGGACCGAGCCATCAGGTCGCCGGTGCGGAACCGCTGGAAGAAGGACTGCGAGAGCTTCTCCAGATGCCACAACAAATCGTTGCGCAGGTCGTATTCGAGATCGCGGGAGGTGGTGATCAGGATCAGCCGCTGCCAATAGGTGAAAAGGCCACGCGCCAGGACCGCCAGCAACAGCAGACCGGCCAGTTCGGCCAGGCCGCGCACCGGGATGCCGCGGCTCAGACCGTCAATGGCAAGCTTCAGAATGTAGGGAATCGAGCTGAAGACCGCGACATTCAGCGCCAGGATGGAAAATCCCAGCACGTAGCGCCGGCGATACCGCCGCAGGTATGGGCCGAGAGATCGGAGCAAGGCGAACGACATACGGCGGCGGATTGGATCGGGCGCGCTTTCCGGCGGGACTATATGGAATTATAAGGGCGGAAGGGCCGCGGGCAGAAACCATGCTCCTGCGCCGCCGCCACGACTGGCTGGGCTGAATCAGGCTGCGGGGCCTCGCGCGTTACCGCGAGCCGCGCGGGCGACAAAATGCCGCCTAATGACGCGCGGCAGGTTTGGCGGATGCGGCGGGAAGCCTTCGCAGCGCCTTGCGGATGTCTTTGGCCTTCTTTCCGTGTGGCGCCCGGCGCAGATATTCCCGCCAATATTGCCGCGCCAGCGGCCAGCGATGCAGGCGCGCGGCGGCCCGACCCGCGGCATACAGCGCGGGCGGCCAATGGGGGTAGTGGCGCAGGGCCCCTTTCGCGCGGGAGAGAGCGGCCACGTAGTTGTGCTGGATGGAATAGAAATGCGCCACCTTCAGATCGTGGCGGGCCCGAGCGGGAGAGAAATTGTGCGTCACCCAGGGCTGGTGGCGGGGCGTAAACTGCTGGCCGGGCAGCGCATTCGCGCGCGCCGCCGGGGAGGGGGCGGCGGGCTTCGCGTGCGCCGGCGCTGGCGGCGGGGCGGATGTTGCCGGCGCCGGCGCTGGAGCGGCGGGCGCCGCTGCCGGCGGTTTCGCGCTGGGCAGTTGCGGTTGCGGCGCACGATTGGGTTGCAACTGCTGCCCAACCGCGGTTGCGGCCAATAGCAGCACCAGGCATCCCAAGCGCAACACCGTCACGGTCCGGCGGTCCTGGCTTGTGTTCCGGGCTCGGCCGCCGGTGCCGCTCAAGGGGTGCAAGCGTGCGCCTCGTCGCGCCGTGATTACCCCACCCATAGGGAACATTGTAGGACCATGGTGGCGCGCATCGGTGGCGCGCATCCGGGGCAGGGGTTTGGCGCACCACGGGCAGGCGAAGCACCCGTCGCCCTGGCCGCCTGGAGCGTTGGCAGCCGGCGCCCCGGTCTATGGTGTTCGCTGCGGCAGGGGTTGACGCCGTTTAGCGCACCGGGGCCAAAATGGCGTCCAGCCGGTCCGGCGCGCCCGCTACGCGTTCGAGATGGGGAACTCGCAGCCCTTGGTGATAGGCGATCTGAACGGTATGGAA
This sequence comes from Acidobacteriota bacterium, assembly GCA_027315185.1. Lineage (GTDB taxonomy): Bacteria > Acidobacteriota > Terriglobia > Terriglobales > SCQP01 > JAKAUF01. The sequence continues at coordinate 28,611 of DAHUYO010000015.1, read as the reverse complement.
CCGGTCTCCCCGGCGCAGCAAAAGAGTGATGGGAGGAGCGGATGCGGGTTCGGCGGCAACAATGGCATGCATCAGGTTCTGCACGCTGAAGGCATGGCCGTTGACCGCCACCAGCCGCATGCCTAGGGTGAGGCCCGCGTGGAATGCCGGGCTTCCCCACCAGACCTCGGTTAACTCGCCGTTCGGCGCCGCCCGCAGGCCGAGCGACGTGCTGAAGTTGCCGCCGCCGAAGATTTGCGGCCGCTTCATCCAGCGGGAGAGATGATCGTTATAGACCAGCCGATAGCCGCCCAAAACGATGCCTTGCAGCGGCGGCCGCGCCTGAATTTCATCCACCCGTTTGCGGAAAAACCGTCCCCAGTGATAGGGCTGGACCTTCTTCATCGCCTGGACCAGGTCGTTGAACGTGTAGGTCCGGGTGATGAAGCTACCGTTGTGGCGCCCATAGAAGAGCTTGGCGAAGTCATCCAGCGATTTGCGTCCGTGGCTGAGCTGCCGGATCTTTGCGTCCGCGTTCAGCCAGATCAGCAGGCCCTGCATGTAATAGTCTTCATCGCCTTGCCAGCTGACCCAACTCACCGGGCGGCGCTGCGAGATGGTGGGTTGATTGGTCGTGTCCAGCAGCGGGCGCCAATCATGCCACGGACTCATGGACTGATTGGCCGCGATTTGCGCGATCAGGTCGCGGGTGATGGCGTCCGTGCGCAGGCCGGAGCGCGCCGCCAGCACGTACCCCCAATACTGCGTCAGCCCTTCATAAACCCACAGCAACTGGTCTTGCATGGGCACGTTGAAATTCGGCGTCCACAGCGCCGCGGGGCGGCGGAATTTGCCGTTCCAGGAATGCGTGTATTCATGCGCCAGCAGGTCGCTTTCGGTGACGCCGCTCTTCCAATCCGTGAAGTACTTCGCCCAGCTCCCGTCTTCGCTGCACTGATGATGTTCCAGACCCTGGAAGCCAATCGTATCGCTGACCGTCAGCAGGAAATCGTAATGGTGATAATGCACCGCGCCAAAGAGCCGGTAGGCTTGGATCACCAGGTCGCGATGCCAGCGGAGTTCTTGCGGGGTGATCTTGAGTTCCGCGGCCGTGTCGGCGAAGACGTTGAGATGGACGATGTCATGCGGGCCGTAGGAGAGATTGACCCTTTTGGAATGGACCCCGGCGTAAACCGGCGAATCCACCAGCGTGTTCAGGGGCACGTCGGCGAAATGAATGTCCTGGCCGTGGCGATAGGCCGTGCGCAGCGCGGTCGCGTATTTCCAGCCTGGGGGCAGGGTGAGGGACGGGGCGAACTGAATGTCGCGGGAGAAATGGCCGGCGGGGTAGAGCAGGGCGTCGTGCCAGCTCATGTCGGCAATGTTGTGATCGAACTGGACGCGGCCCTCCGCCGGCCGTTGCGACGCCAGATATTGAAATTTGGCGGTAATGAACCTCGCGCCGGCCGGCGGCTGGACCCAAAAAGCGAATACATTCACCGGATCCCGCAGCCATTTGAGCGGGCGGCCTTGAGCGGAAAATCCGATGCCGGCGAGCTTCGCGATCGGACCGGTAGGCGAATGGGCTCCAGGGATCCATTGCGGGTAGAGCAGCGTCAACCTCCGCCCGGTGACGGGAATACGCTCGACAATGTGGTAGACCCGATGCGCCACGTCGGTGATGTCCACATGCAGGGCGATGACGCCGGGATAGGGCGTATCCACGGGTGGGGCGATGGCCGGCGGCATGGGCGCCGGCTGCGGTCCCTGGTACTGTTGGGCGGCGGCGGCTAACGCCAGGGCCAGGACGGCACAGGCGCAGATCGGCAAGTGGTGGCGCTTCACGGCATCTACTGTACTGCGAAATACACGGCGCCGGCCGGGTGACCGGGCCGGAGTTCAGACCCTGGCCACCGTCCCGCCGCGAGTTGTGGGCGCCTCGGCGGCGCCGTGTTCTGGCGGCGGCGCGGATCGCGCCACGTCCCCCGCGTGCACCGGGAGGAGGAGCGAAGCGCGGCAGCCGCGGCCGGCGGTGCGGTTTTGCAGCGATAAAGAGCCTCCGTGCGCTTCGGCGATCTGCCGGCTGACCAGCAGGCCGATGCCGCTGCCGTCCGGCTTGGTGGTGAAGAAGGGAACGAAGAGGTTGGCCCCGCTGGCCACTCCCGGCCCGGTATCCAGCACCCAGATTTCCACCCGGTCGTGATGAGTTTGCCAGCCCGCGGTCACTTCGCGCGGCAGGCCAGCGGGATTCTCCAATACGGCATCGGCGGCGTTGCGGATCAGATTGATGATGGCGTGTTCGATCTGGTCCGGATCGGCCTCCAGCGTGATTTCTTCCCCGGCGGATACGGCCACCGGCAGGCGCGCTTCCAATTCCGCGGCGCGGCGCACGATGGGCCCCAGCGCAAAGGTGCGCAGCTTCGGCCGCGGCAGCCGCGCCCATTGCGTGTAGGCCGCCATGAAGCGGCTTAATGATCCCGCGCGGTTGGCGATGATCGCCAGCCCATGCGTCATGTCCGCCCGCCAATCGGCCGGGGCCGGCTCCGTCGCTAGCAACTGCGCCAAACTGCCGGCCAGGGAATGGATCGGCGCAAGGGAATTGTTGAGTTCGTGGCCGAGCACCCGGATCAGCCGGGCCCAAGCTTGCCGTTCTTCCTCGCGCAGCGCGCGGCTGAGGTCGGTGAGGACCAGCAGCTGGTGCGTTCGTCCATGTTCGCGGAAGCCGCCGCGCCGCATCTCCCAACGTCCGGTGCCACCGGGCAGCGCCAGCTGCAAGGTCCGCGCCGGCTCCCCGCTCAAGCAAGCCTGCAATTCCAGGGAGCGGGCCGACTGGCCGAGCAGATCGGGCGCGGAGCCCGCAAGCAGCCGTTCCCCGGCCGGGTTAATCAGGCTGAGTTGCAGGTCGGGGTTAAAGGCGAACACCGCGACATCCACTTCCGCCATGATCTTTTCTAGCAGCGCCGTGGCTTCCATCGCACCTAGCCGTTGCTCGCGCAGGGTGGCGCCGAGGCTGTTGACCTCGAATAAGACCTCTCCGAGGGGATCTTCGTGGCGGGCGCCGCGGGCGCGCAGGGAGAAATCACCTTCGCGGAGCGCAGCCAGGAGATTCGCCAGCGTATTCAGGGGAAAAGCCGCACGGCTGCGCACCGCCTCGGACAAGCCCAGCCAAGCCCCCAGGATGGCGGCGGTGAGCGTCCACTCCAAACGCGCGGAGTACCCACCACGCCACAACAATGCCAGCGCCGCGGCCACCCCGGGCGCGCCCGCCAGCAAAGCCAGCACGAAAAGCTTGCGGTCATGGCGCACAGCTAAGCATAGCGAATGCGCGGCGCCGGCCGTCGCAGCCTGCGGCGCGGCCGGCATGCACCGCAAGCGCGGCGCCGCGCTGGGCCGGGGAGCTTGGGGCCGGCATGGATCGGCGCAGCGATGCCAAAGGCTAGTCCGACCGGGTGGCGCCTCCGCCTTTGGTCAGCCCGGGTCGGCGAATGGATCGGGCGCTTTGGCTGCCGAACCGGGGTTCCAACCGACCGGACGGATTTGAAGGTTTCGGGGTCAGGCCTTTACGATAGGAAGGGCGAGCGGCAAGCGTCGCGGGACTTATTTTTCTATGCACAAGGTGAAAACCCTGTTTTGCGATATCGGCGGTGTCTTTCTGACCAACGGCTGGGATCGCCATGCTCGGCGCCGCCTGGTCACGGAGTTCGGCTTGGATTGGGCGGCATTCGAACGCGCTCATCAGCAAGCCGTGGGCGATTTTGAGCGCGGGCGCATGGACGAAAACGAATATTGGCGCCAGACCGCGCTGGCGGTCGCGCGGCCCGGCTCGGTTCGGCTAAAGGACTTGCGCGCCTTCATGCGCGCCCAATCCGCCCCGCTGGATGCGTCCATGGAGGTTTTGCGGGAGATCACGGCCGAGGGA
>DAHUYO010000015.1:0-24615 GCA_027315185.1 Acidobacteriota bacterium | reverse complement strand
GACCTCCCGCGCCACGCGGCGCGCTTGCTCCAAATCGCCGGGCGCAAAGGAGATCGCGCCGACGCGGGGATGACCGCCGCCGCCGTACCGCTCGCAGATGTCCGCCAAATTCGCCATTTTCGGCAGAGTATTCCAGGGATTGGAGCCGACCGAAACCTTCACCCGGTGCTGCGCCAAGCTGATGCCCACGCTGTAGACGCCCTCCGGGTGCCAAAAGTATGGCGTGAACTTGTTGTACCCCTCGTAGTCGCCGTCGCTCAGATCAAAAAAGATCACGCCGTCGCGGCAGTCGCTGCGTTCGCGCAGCACGGACTTGATGGCTTCGTGCCGCGCCAGCAAGGGCGCCAGTTCGGCCTGGATATACGGCTGCTGGACCAGATCGGCGAGCGAAAAGCGCAGGAAATCCGGAATCAGCTGGCGCGCGAGCTCCGGATCCCGGCTGCCCTCGATCGCCAGCGTGAGCTGCATGGCCGGAGCCCCCAAGGCGACGGCTTCCGCGGCGCTGGCGAACAGGGCCGCGTCCACCACGTCGGCCCAATGGATCAACTCCGCCAGCCCGGAGATGTCGAAGCCGAAACGGTCATGCGCGATCTGGGCGATGAACGCCGTGCAGGAGCGATAGGTGGGATCGCAGAATTTCTGGCCGCTGCGATCGCGCCGAAAGTCCTCCGCGTCGGCGGGCTGGAGAAAGGCGCTTTGGTGATGATCGAACCACCAAGTCACCCGCGGATCGGGGTTGTACTTGAAATCCACGATCGCGTTGTCATCGCCGCTGAAGTCCACCCCGGCGAACAAATCAATCGCCTTGTGCACCAGCCCGCGATACTCGAACATCGCCTCGGCGTCGCGGCAGGCGCGATAGAAGGCGCTAAACACCGCCGCCGAGGCGGCGCCGTCAAAGCATTTGTCGTGGTAGAAAACCCGCACCCGCCGCAATCGCCCCACTCCTTTTTCCGGCAAAGATTGTTAGATTGCGGCCCAACCGCGGCTTTGTCAAGCGCCCGGAAACTTTGCAAGCGCCGGGCTCCGCGGCGGCGGTCGGCGTGCGGCGCCGCTAGCGCGGCTCGAAGCCCAGCGCCGCGGAATTGATGCAAAAGCGCTGCCCGGTGGGCGGGGGGCCATCGGGAAACAGGTGGCCCAGATGGGCCCCGCAGCGCCGGCATTTCACCTCGGTGCGGACCATGCCATGGCTGGAATCGGAGGCGAGTTCCAAGTTTTCCGCGGCCGCGGGCTGAAAAAAGCTCGGCCAACCGGTGCCGGAATCGAATTTGGCCGCGGCATCGAACAAGGCCGCGCCGCAGCAGATGCAACGGTATTCCCCGTCCTCGTGATGGTTCCAGTAGCGGCCGCTGAAGGCGGGTTCGGTGGCGGCGTGGCGGGTTACGGCATACTGCTCGGGCGTCAGCTCGCGCTGCCAATCGGCGTCGGTTTTCATGCGGCTCCTCCTTGTCAATAGCGCAGCAGCTCGGCGGCGGCGCGGTACACGTCATCGGCTTGGGGCAGAATGAAATCCTCCAGCCGCGGCTGGTAGGCGCAATACAGGTCCTTGGCGGCGACCCGCCGCACCGGGGCGTCGAGATCGGCGAATAGCTCCTCGCCGATGCGGGCGGCGATCTCGGCGCCGTAGCCCCAGCTCTGGGAGTCCTCATAGGCCACAATGACCCGGTTGGTTTTGCGCACCGAGGCGGCGATGGCGGCAAAATCGTAAGGGCTTAACGAGCGCAGGTCCAGGACTTCCACTTCACCCAAGCCCTCGCGCTGCGCCCGCTGCGCCGCTTGCACGGAGCGCTGCACCAGAGCGCCGTAGGTGACGATGGTCAGGTCGCCGCCGGGACGGACCACCCGCGCTTTGCCGAAGGGCACGCAGTACTCCGGTCCCGGATAGGGCGCGCGGTTGAACGGCTCGCGATACAGCCGTTTGTGCTCCAGGAACAGCACCGGGTCGTCGCCGCGCAGCGCCGTGCGCAACAGACCGTTGGCGTCCAGCGCGTTGGAGGGCATTACGACCCGCAGGCCCGGCATGTGGGTGAAAATGCTTTCCCCCGACTGGCTGTGGTAGATGGCCCCGCCGGTCAGATAGCCGCCGATGGGCACGCGCAGGACCACCGGCGCCGTGAAGCCCCCCTGCGACCGCCACCGCAGCGTGCTCAGCTCGCTGCGAATTTGCATCATGGCCGGCCAAATGTAGTCGAAAAACTGGATCTCCGCCACCGGCTTCAATCCCCGCGTGGCCATGCCAATGGCCCGGCCCACGATGGCCGCCTCCGCCAAGGCGGTGTTGAAGCAACGGTCCGAGCCAAACTGGCGCTGCAACCCGATGGTGGCCTTGAAGACGCCGCCCTTGCCCTTGACCTGGTCCAGATATTCATCGCGGCTGGCGTCGGCCACATCCTCGCCGAATACCAGAATGCGCGGATCGCGCTTCATCTCGTCGCGGAGGCATTCGTTGATGGTTTCGACCATGGTTTTGGCCGGGGCGCCGGCGGCCGGTGCAGGAGCCGGGCTGTCGAAGGCCGGGCCCATGGGGTCCACGTCGGGCGAATAGACATGCGTGAAGACGCTGGCGCACGCCGCCGGCTCCGCCGCCAGGGCGGCATCCGTCGCCGCCAGAATTTCGGCCGCGATGTCGGCGTCCATGCGCGCGAACTCCGCATCATCCGCCCAGCCCTGCTGCCGCAGGTACGCCGCCAAGCGGCGGATGGGGTCCCGTTGATCCTCATCGGCCCGCTCTACCTCGGGCTTATAGAGCCGCTCGTCATCCGACAAGGAATGCGAATACGGCCGCACCACGTGCGCATGCACCAGCGCGGGGCCGTCACCAGCACGGCAGTGGGCAATGGCGTCCTCCAAGGCGGCGTGGCTGTCGAACAAGTCGCAGCCGTCGCATTCCAATACGCGCAGGTGCGGAAAGCCCGCCAGCAGCCGCGAGATGCTGCCCCCGGGCGTTTGCACCTCGATTGGCACGGATATGGCGTAGCCGTTGTCCTCGACCAAAAACAGCACCGGCAGGCGCCCGCGCGACGCGGCGTTGACCGCCTCCCAGAATTCCCCTTCGCTGGTGGCCCCATCGCCGCCGGAAACGTAGACCACCTCGTCGCCCTGCCACGTGGGATGCCGGTGCGGCAGGGAATTGCGCTGTAGCCACGGCGCCAGTTCGCCATGGCGCTGAAAATACCGCCCGGCCTCGGCGCAGCCCACCGCTTGCAGGAATTGCGTGCCGGTGGGACTGGAGGAGCTGACGATGTGCAGCCCGGGGTCGCTCCAATGCGACGGCATCTGGCGTCCCCCGGAGCTCGGATCAGTGGCGGCGCCCACCCCGGCCAGCAGCATGGCCTGGGCGGTGACGCCCAGCCGCAGACAAAGCGCCCGGTCGCGATAATACGGATAGAACCAATCGGCGGCGGGCCGCAACAGATCTCCGGCGGCGGCCAGCACCGCCTCATGCCCCGCGCCGGAAATCTGAAAGAACAGTTTCTGCTGCCGCTTCAGCAAGATTTCGCGGTCATCCAGGCGCCGCGAAAGCAGCATGGTGCGATACAGGTCCAACACCCGCTCCTGAGGCAGGCGCCGTGTGTTGGGCTTGAGGGGAAGGACCACGCGTGCGGATGGGGTCGCCATGGAAGCCACCAACAATTATTGGTTCGGCGTCGCCAAGGGTCAACGCCGGAACGCGGGGTCGGCAGATAACCGGCCGGTCGGCAAAACGTTCAGCCGTCCGGCATCCCACCCACATAGGCGTTGCGGCGCACGATTTCCATGTAGCCGCTGGGCTCGGCTGGGGGAGTAAATCCGAATTGCGCGTAGAGCCCATGGGCGTCTCGGGTGACCAGCGACCAGCGCCGCAGGCCTTGCAACTCGGGGTGGTTCCGGATGGCAGCCATTAGCGCTTTTCCCGTCCCCTGCCCGCGGCATTCTGGTTCCACGCACACGTCGCAGATATACGCATAGGTGGCCCGTTCGGTGATGACCCGGGCGATGCCGATCTGCCTGCCATGGGAAAAGGCCCCGAAACACAAGGAATGAGCCAGCGACCGCGCCACCAACTCGCGGGGAATGCCGCGCGCTCAATAGCTTTGGCTGAGCAGGCGATGCACCGCGTCCAAGTCCATCCGCGCCGGATCGCAACTGATCTCAATTGCCATGCCTGCAGTCGCCGCCGCCTCGGGCCGCGCCGATGGGATGGGGCCCGGAGCCGCTAAAGATTAAACAGCTCCCGCAGCCGCCGGCTCTGCGTGCGGCTGACGGGAATTTCGGTCTGCTTCTTGTCGTCCATGCGCAGTTGATAGCTGCTGTTGAACCAGGGCACGACTTCCTTGATGTGGTTGAGGTTGACCACATAGCCGCGATGCGCCCGCCAAAATACGTTGGGATCAAGGCTGGCCAGCAGTTCTTCCACCGTCCGGCAATTCGCCGTCCCTTCCATCTGCCGCGCCACGACGCTGATCACGCCGTCTTCGATCTGCGCGAAGATGATTTCGTTGGGGTCGAGAAGAAAATGGCGGCCGTTGGCCCGCACGGAGATTTTGCTGGGCACCGCCGCCGGGCGCCGCGACTCCAGGATCTCCAGGACGCGGTCAATCTTCCGGGTGGCATTTTGCCGCTGGTCCACCTGCTGCCGCACTTTGTCCAGGGCCCGCCCCAGGCGCGCCTTGTCGAAGGGCTTGAGCAAGTAATCAATGGCGCTGACTTCAAACGCCTGCACCGCATACTGGTCGTAGGCGGTGGCGAAGATCATGCGCGGCGCGGGGATCTTCTTTTCGCGCAGCCGGCGCACCACGCCGAAGCCGTCCAGCCCGGGCATTTGCACGTCCAAAAACACCAAGTCCGGCTGGTGCTCCTTGATCAGTTGCACCGCTTCCATGCCGTTCCGCGCCTGCCCCAGCACCTCGATATCGGGAAAGGCGCGCAGCAAGTAGCCCAATTCATCCCGGGCAAGCTGCTCATCGTCCACGATCAATGCCCTGATCGGCATGGAGACATGGTAGCAGGGCCGAGGATGGGGCCAAGCGGCGCGGCCGCGCGACGCAAGCCGCTACCGCCGCCCAGTATAATGCCGCACATGCGCGTTCTGGTGACGGGCAGTTCCGGCGTGATTGGGCGGGCGCTGGTCGCGTTGCTGGCGGATGCGGGCCATACGCCGGTTCCGGCGGTGCGAGGCGCCTCCGGGCCGCCCGGGTCGGTACCGTGGGACGTGGCCACGGGCCGGCTGGGCGTCAACGGCGGCGCGCTGGATGCGGTGGTCCACCTTGCCGGCGCCTCCATCGGCGGCGGCCGCTGGACAGCGGCACGCAAGGCCCTGCTGCGCGACAGCCGGATCGCCGCCACGGAGCGGCTGGTCGCCCATTTGGCCGAGCGCCCCCATTCGCCCCGCATCTTCATCTGCGCCTCCGGCGTCAGCTTCTACGGCGACCGTGGCGAGGAAGTGCTGACGGAGCATAGTGCCCAAGGGCAGGGCTTTCTGGCGCAGCTGGCGGCGGAATGGGAAGCCGCCGCCAACACGGCCGCTGTATCGGGCATGCGCGTGGTCAGCCTGCGCATGGGCATGGTCCTGGCGCGGGGCGGAGCGCTATCGCGGCTCGTTCCGGTGTTTCGCTTTGGTCTCGGCGGCCGTCTCAGCACCGGCCGGCAATGGATTAGCTGGATCGGCCTGGATGACGTTCTCGGCATTATTCTTGCCGCGCTCGCCGATGACCGCTACCATGGCCCGGTCAATACCGTGGCGGAGCCAGTGCGAAACGCGGAGTTCACCCGGGAATTGGCTCGCCTGCTGCATCGGCCCGCAGTTCTGCGGGTGCCCGCGCCGGCGCTGCGGCTGCTGCTGGGGCAAATGGCGGATGAACTGGTTCTGGCCAGTGTCCGTGCCGAGCCCCTCCGCCTGGTGGGCTGGAATTACGCCTTTCGCCAGCCGGTATTGACCGGCGCCCTCCGCGCCGCCTTGGCGCCGGCCGCGCCCTCCAACCTGCGCGGATGACGTGGCGTGCAGAGCGCTCCGCGTCGTCGGTGGGACGGCAGTCTCAAAAAAGGCGAGCGATGTTTGAGCTTTATACGGAACGGGCCCGCCGGGCGGTATTGTACGCCCGGCGTCAGGCCTCCATGTCCGGTACGGGCCAGATTGATGCCGAGCATCTGCTGCTCGGCGTTCTCCAGTAAGATCGCGATGTGGCCCGCTGCATCCTGGATGATGCCGAAGCCGCACGCCGGGAGACCCTGGCCCGCCTGCCCCCCATCGAGCCCGGCGTTCCAACTTCCGCGGGGATGCCCGTCAGCGCCGCCTGCGAGCACGCCAAGGATCGGGCCCTATCCGAAGCCCGTGGCCTAGGCGACCAAAACATCGGCTGTGAGCACTTGCTCTTAGCGTTAGCGCAAGAGTCCGGGTCGCCGCTTGCGGATATCCTCCGCCGCCACGGCCCGGCTGCGGAGCGGCTGAGGGCCCAGCTTCGAGATCGGCCGCGCATCCGCGAAGGGAAGTCCCAACCGGCCTCCAGCCACGCATGCCAACCCGCTCCCCATCCGGGAGACTGCGTGGAATTGGACGGAGGCATCTTCCAGGTCGAGTCCGTCAGCGTGCATCGCGAGGGTGAGTATCTCGGCCTGGAGTTGCGGCTGCGCCGCACGCCGTAGCTGGGCTTAGGAGGGTCCGGTGTACTCGCTGGTCTCCCCGTTGGCGTCCACCCGGCCGAGGAACTGAAACCCTTCCTCTCGGCGCGGGCGCTGGAGCTTTGCCGCCATCCGCGCCAGGGCCGCTTCCGGCACCTCGCGTTCTCCGTCCAGCGCCCGCCGCCGGTTGCGCTGGGCGCAAACGTCCAGCGGCACGTCGAACCAGAGCGCTCCGCAGGGATATTGGAACTCGGCGGCGATCGCCAGCAGCGGCGCGCGCTCCCGGGGGGAAAGGTTCGTCGCGTCCACGTAGGTTTGCGGCCGTCCTGCTCGCAGCCGTGCGCGCAGCAGATGACGCAGAGCGCTAAAAATCAGTTCCGGATGCTGCTGATCCTCGGCGTCATCCAGGATCGCTCGCCGCAAATCGTCCGATGACAACGCCGGCAATTGGTGCTGGCGGCAATAGCTGCTCTTGCCCGCGCCGGGCAAGCCAACCAGCAGCACGACGCAATATTCCGGAAACAATGGCAATTCGTAACCTCAATCCCAGCGGCGCGATGCCGGTCCACCGGCGGTGTTGCCGCGCGCTGCCGGCAGCTGGCCGCCAGCGGATGCGCAACGGCAGGCCCGCCCGATCGTAACTTGTAAACGCCACCGGACCGCCGATGGCCGGCAGCGGCTAACGCGGCGCGAGGCCCCGAACGAGGGCAACGCGGTCCAGCGCCGCAGAGCGGCCGCCGGGGTCGCGACCGCGGATACCTAGCCTAAAGGATACCGGCCGGCTTCCACGACCGCCGCCGCGATTTCCCGCCGCGGTGCGATGACCTCGATTAGGTCCCGCTTCAACAGCCGCCGCGCCATCGCCGCCTGCGCGCGCAGCATGTCGCCCTCGGCCACGCGCGGCAACAGGCGGTGGCTGATCGCTTCACTACGGTCCAAGCCTTCCGCCACCAGCACCCGCGCCATGGTCCGCGCCAGCGGCGCATTGCGGTGACCGGCGGCGGCCATCTTGCGCGCCCGCAGCAGAGCCGATTGCAATACGAAGACCTGGATGATCAAATCCGCCAGCCCGGCCAGGACCTCCTGTTCCTGTTCCAAGCCTTCGCGGTACTTTTGGAACGCCGCGCCGGCCAGCAGCAGCGCCAGCTTCCGTACCCCTTCGATCCGCCGCGTCTCCGGCGCCAGCGGCTCACCGTCCGCTTCGTCGCCACCCGGCGCCGGCGCCGCCGCCATGAGCTCCTGCGTGATGGCATTGACCTCCGCCAGCAGCGGCAGCTCGCCTTTCATGGCCCGCCGCAAGAGCATGCCGGTGATCAGCAGGCGGTTGATCTCATTGGTGCCCTCGAAGATCCGGTTGACGCGGGAATCGCGATATCCGCGCTCGGCGGGATATTCCCGCACGAAGCCGTAGCCGCCGTGGATCTGCACGTTCGCGTCCACCGCCCGGTCCAGCATTTCGCTGCCAAACACCTTGACGATCGAGCATTCCACGGCCGCGGCCTCCAGCGCCATGCGGATCTGCGCCGGCGCGTCGGCGGCGTCCTTGTCAATGCTTTCCAGCCGCTGGTCAATCAGTCCGACCGCGCGGTAGACCGCCGATTCCCCGGCGTAAACGCCCAGCGCCATATCCGCCAGCATCTGCGCCACCAGCCCGAACTGCGCGATGGGGCGGCCGAACGCCTGCCGCTGCTTGGCGTACGCCGCCGCCTGCTCCAGCGCCGTACGCGCCCCACCGGCGCAGCCCGCCCCCAGCTTGAAGCGCCCGACGTTGAGAATGTTGAAAGCGATATGGTGCCCCTTGCCGATCTCCCCCAGTACATTTTCCGCCGGCACGCGGGCGTTGTTCAGGATGAGGGATCGCGTCGAGGAGCCCTTGATCCCCATCTTGTTCTCCTCCGCCCCCACGCTGACGCCGGGAAAATCCTTCTCCACCAGAAAGGCTGTGAACTTCTCGCCCCCGATCTTGGCGAACACGGTGAACACGTCGGCAAAGGCGGCGTTCGTGATCCACATCTTCTCCCCGTTCAGCAAGTAATGCTTGCCGTCCGGTTCCAGATCCGCGCGAGCCCGCGCGGCGAGCGCGTCGCTGCCGCTGCTGGCCTCGCTCAGTGCGTAGGCTCCGATCCAGTCGGATGCCGCCAGCTTGGGCAGATACCGCCGCTTCTGGTCCTCGGTGCCGAAATAAAGGATCGGCAGCATGCCGATGCCGGTATGCCCGCCAAAGCTGACGCTAAAGGAGGCATATTTGGCCAGGCGGTCATAGACCAGCGTGGAGGAGGCGAAATCCAGGCCCAGCCCGCCATAGCGTTCGGGAATATCAATCGCCGTTAGGCCCAGCTCCGCCGCCTTTTTTAGCAGCGCCCGGGTGGCGGCGAAATCCTGATGCTCCAACTCCTCCGCCTTCGGCACCACCTCCTGGCGGGCGAACTGTTCGGCGGTTTGGGCAATTAGCTGATGCTGCTCGCTGAAGTCCTCTGGAGTGAACGTTGCGGCCGGATCTCCGGGACCCAGCACGAAGCTGGCCGGCGGGGCAGTGGCGCTGCGGGCAATGTCGGATTGGCTCATGCGATGCCTCCAGGTATCCTCGGTATTCCGTTGCAGCTAGTCAGGTTAGCGGTGACGCGGGTCAACGCCGAAAATTTTCAATAATGCCAGCGGCGCCCATGCCTCCGCCGACGCACATGGTCACGAGCCCATAGCGCGCGCGGCGGCGGGCGAGCTCGGCCAGAATGGTGGCCGTCAATTTGGCGCCGGTGCAGCCGAGGGGATGGCCCAGGGCGATCGCCCCGCCGTTGACGTTCACCCGTGCCGGATCCAACCCCGCGGCGGCGATGACCGCCAGGCTCTGCGCCGCGAACGCCTCATTGAGCTCGATCACATCGAGATCCGCGAGGGTCAGTCCCGCACGCGCGAGCGCCTTGGGAATGGCCGCCACCGGCCCGATGCCCATCAGCGCCGGGTCCACGCCGGCGGTGGCATAGGCGACCAGGCGGCCGAGCGGCTCGATGTGGCGACGCGCCGCTTCGGCGGCGGAGAGCAGCAGCACCGCCGCCGCCCCGTCGCTCATCTGGGAGCTATTGCCCGCGGTTACCTGACCGTGCGCATGAAATGCCGGCTTCAGAGCCGCCAACGCCGCTAGCGAGGTGTCCGCCCGCGGCCCCTCGTCTCGCTCGAAGCGGAGTTCCCGCCACCCGCTCCGCGCCGATGCATCCGGAACGCGCGTGGGCACGGCGATGGTCTCCTCGGCGAAACGCCCCGCCGCCAGCGCCGCTAACGCCTTTTGATGACTGGCCAAGGCGAAGGCATCGGCGGCTTCACGCGTGATGCCGTATTTCACCGCGACGCGTTCCGCGGTCAGGCCCATGCTCAGATAGCTTTCCGGATGGCGCGCCATGAGCCACGGGTTCACGGCGATTTTGTGCCCGCCCATCGGGATCAGGCTCATGCTCTCCGTGCCGCCCGCCAGAGCCGCCTGGCCGCCGCCGGCGCGAATGCGCTCACTGGCTTGGGCGATGGCTTCCAGCCCGGAAGCGCAAAACCGGTTCACCGTCATCGCCGCCACGGAAACCGGCAGCTCGGCGCGCAGCGCCGCGATCCGCGCCACGTTCATCCCTTGTTCCGCCTCCGGCATGGCGCAACCCAGCACCACGTCTTCCACCGCCTCGGGTGGAACTTCCGCCCGCCGCAGGGCCTCGCGCAGCACCAGGGCGGCCAAGTCGTCGGGCCGGGTATGCGCCAAGCTGCCCCGGAACGCGCGTCCCACGGGGGTCCGCACGGCGGCCACGATCACCGCCTCCGGTTGCGCCGGCGCCGTTTTTTGGCGGGTGGGCGATGGCGCGCCGCCGTGGGCACGGCCCGCGCCGCCGCGCGGGGAGGAAGCTTGGGGTGCGCGCGGCTTGGGCATGGCTAGTTCCGCAGCGGCTTGCCGGTCTGGAGCGTGTGCCGAATGCGCTCCTGCGTCTTCGCTTCGCCGCACAAGGACAAAAACGTCTCCCGCTCCAGCTCCAGCCAGCGCTGCTCCGGCAATGGCACTCCCGCCGGCGCGTCGCCGCCGCAGAGCACCGCGGCCAGTTTGCCCGCCAAGTGTTGTTCGTAGTCGGTGATGTACGCCGCTTGCCGCATCAGGTAGGCGCCCATCTCCAGCGTAGCCCGCACGTTCGGTCCCGGCGCCGCGACCGCCGTCGGCCCCGGCGGCGCGTATCCTTCATCCGCCAGCCGCCGCGCCTCCGCTTTGGCGACGGCAATCAGGCGGTCGCGATTGGGCACCATCACGTCGCCCGGGCGCAGAAAGCCCAAGCGCCGCGCCTCTTCCGCCGAGGTCGCCACCTTCGCCAAGGCCATGGTCTCAAAAACGCCGCGGATGGCCTCTTGCCGCGGCAAATTTTCCGAGCCCGGTCCGGCCGCCCGCAGCGCCTCGGCGGAGACCATCGCCCGCCGCGCCATCGCCGCGGATCCGCCGCCGGCGGGAATCAGCCCCACCCCGACTTCCACCAGCCCGCAATAGGTCTCCGCTGCCGCCACGACTTCCGCCGCATGCAGCATCACCTCGCAGCCGCCGCCCAGCGCCATTTGGAAGGGCGCCGCGACCACTGGCCGCGGCGAATGGCGGATCGCCTGCGTCATCCCCTGAAACGCCCGCACGGCCAAATCCACCTCGTCCCAGTCGTCTTCCTGGATCGCCATCAGCAACAGCAAGAGGTTGGCTCCGACGGAGAAATTCTCGCCTTCGTTGGCGATCACCCATGCCTCGAACGGCGAGTCGCGCGCGGTCAGCGCGGCCGTCGTCAGGCGCAGAATGTCCTCGCCGATGGCGTTCATTTTGGAATGGAACTCGATGCAGCCGACGCCATCGCCCAAATCGAGCAAACTCGCCCCCGCGTTCTGCTGGACCACGCGGATTGCCTTCCGGATCACCTCCAGCCGCAGCACGCCCGGGGGATCGGCGGGCGGCGACGCAGGTTTGCCTGCCGCCCGGCGCGCCTGCGCCCAGGCCGGCAGCGCCTCGCCTTCCTTTTCCATCCGCTCCGCCACCGCGTCAAATCCCGCGGCTTCCCACAGTTCGAACGGGCCCAGCGCCCAGTTGAAGCCCCAGCGCATGGCTTGGTCAATCTGCCAGGGCTCATCGGCGATTTCCGG
Source organism: Acidobacteriota bacterium (assembly GCA_027315185.1). Taxonomy (GTDB): domain Bacteria; phylum Acidobacteriota; class Terriglobia; order Terriglobales; family SCQP01; genus JAKAUF01. The sequence goes on along the minus strand of DAHUYO010000015.1, from coordinate 12,882 downwards.
AATTCGCGCCGCCGTGTACCGCCAAACGGAACTCAGCAGCCGCCACAAGAACTGCCCGGCCGCATCCCGGCTGCGCAATACCTCCTGCAACCGACTCGGCAAGTCCTCCCGCGTCTTGGCCAGCTCGAGGGCAGGGAAGCGCGCCTTCTGCCGCGGCCGGTATTGCAGGCTGGCCAAATCCAGCGCCAGGATTTCGCGCTCCCCTTGCGCGTTCCGCTCGCCTTTCTTGTAAAAGCCTTGTCCGCTTTTGTCCCCCAGCCAGCCCCGCTGGATCATGTTCTGGAGATACTCCGGCAGCCGAAAGATTTCCCTGGCCTCGTCGTGCGGCAGATTCTCGTACGCATTCGCCACCACGTGCGCCAGCAGGTCCAGCCCCACCAAATCCGCGGTTCGGAACGTCGCCGATTTCGGCCAGCCCAGCACCGGTCCCGTCAGCGCGTCCACCTGCTCGACGGTCAACCCCATTTCCGCCATCAACTGCAACGTCCGCATCAAGGAGAAGGTGCCAATGCGGTTGGCGATGAAGTTGGGCGTGTCTTTGGCCCGCACCACCCCTTTGCCCAGCCGCTGGTCCACGAAGGCCAGAAGCCGGGACATCACCGCCTCATCCGTCTCCGGGCCGGGGATGGCCTCCAGCAGGCGCATGTACCGCGGGGGATTGAAGAAATGCGTGCCGAACCAGCGGCGCTTCACCTCCGCCGGCAACTCCGCGCCGACCGCCGCGACCGGCAATCCGCTGGTGTTGGTCGTGAGTGGCGCGTCGGGTTTGAGGAAGGGAGCGATGGTTTTCAGTAACTGGCGCTTGGCGGACAGATCCTCAATAATCGCTTCAACTACCCAATCCGCCTCCGCCAAACGCCCCAGGTCCGCTTCCAAGCTTCCGGTGCGAATGCGCTGAGCATAATCCGGTACGTAGAACGGAGCCGGTTTCGGCTCGGCCGCCGCCTTCAACCCCGCCGCCGCCCGGTCGCCAAGATCCAACAGATCCACCGCCAGCCCGGCGTTGGCCAAATGGGCCGCAATGCGCGCTCCCATCACCCCCGCGCCCAAAACGGCCGCTCGCTGGAAGGGCCGGTTGGAGGCAAGCTGGGGTGAACCCGTCGGTTGGGGGTTAGCGGCGTTCATTGCCTAACCTTCCAAGCTGCGCTTGGGCCGGGCTTCTGTCAACTCCGCAGGTTGCCGGAGAATCACTCAGGGCACAAACGGAACCGACCTCGTCAGAGCAAGGGCGCCGGCAAGACGCTTCCGGACTGTTTGCGACAATGGGGCGCGCGGCATCGCGTCCCAGGGCAGATTGCGGCGTGGTGATGGCGCGGTGGGAAGGCCAGACACTGGGGTGGGTGGAGGGATTTGAACCCTCGACTTCTGGAGCCACAATCCAGCGCTCTGCCAGCTGAGCTACACCCACCGTAAACGGGAAAGTCGGGCCGCGAAATGGGCCCAGGACGCTGGATCAGTATAGCATTCGCGCGGCCGAATCCGGCGCCGGCCGGGCGGCGCTTCTCCCGCGCCCGCGAGCCGTGGCATTCTTCCGCGCGAGGCAGGCGCGCCGAGAGTTTCGCGGCCTTCCCGCGCCCGCTTTGTCCCCCGGGCAAAGCCGCGATCCCCGTAATGGGAAACACGGAATTGGCCTTGCATTCAGCCGGCGGCGTGCCGGCAGGAAGAAGAGCAGGATTCCGGCCCCGCGAACGCCGCCGGCTGACAGCGGCGCTGACCTACAGCGCCGCGACCGCGGCGGCGCGTTGTGGGCGGATCTCACCCGCCTCCACCGCCTCGACGAACGCCTGCACCACGGCCGGCGAATAGCGCACCCCGGCGTGCTTCTGGATGATCTCCACGACCTGTTCGGTCTCGTGCGCCGCCTGATAGGGCCGCTCCGTGGTCATTGCGTCGAACGTGTCCGCCACGGAAATAATCTTGGCCATCAGCGGGATCTGATCGTCGCGCAGCCCATAGGGATACCCGCTGCCATTCACCGCTTCGTGATGCAGTTCGATGCCCGGCAAAATGTCGTGCAGCTGCTCGACCTGGCGCACGATGTTGGCGCCCTTGACGGTATGCTGCTTCATTTGCACGAACTCCTCATTGGACAACGCGCCGGGCTTTTTCAGAATCCGGTCGTCAATGCCGATCTTGCCGACGTCGTGCAACTGCGCCGCGATCCGCACCTGCTCCACCTCCGTGTCCGTCAAGCCCATGCGCTTGGCAATGGCCACAGAGTACTTCGTGACGCGGTCGGAATGGCCGCGGGTATAGGGATCCTTCTGGTCCACCGCCTGCGCCAGCAGGCGAATGGAGCCCAAAAACAGCTCGCGGTTGGTATCCGCCGCGGCCTTCAGATCGTTGACGTAGCGTTCGATCTCCTCGGCCATGGCGTTAAAGCTGCGCGCCAGGTCGCCGATCTCGGTTTGGTCCTTGATTTGAATCCGCCCTAGAAACTCCCGCCGCGCCAAGGCCCGCGCCTGCTGGCTGAGCAGCTCCAGAGGGTGCGTGAGGCGGCTAGAGAAATACACGCCGAGGATCACGCTGACGATCAAGCTGGCGATCATCAGCATGTAGCCTTCCCGTTCCAGTTCCCGCGCCGAGGCGAAAGCCAGCCGCTCGGGCCGCTGCGCGATGACCGCCCAGTGCAGCGCCGGTATCGCCGAATAGGTGCCCAGCATGGCCTCCGGTCCGCGCGGCGTGGTTTGCGGATAGGAGGCGGTTTCCGACGCCAAGGGATTGCCGTGCCAAGAGAGGAAGCGGCGCACGATTTCCAGCTGGCTCAGATCCTGGCCGAGCACCCCGCCGAAGTGTCCCGGCTGGGTACCCGCGGCGATCAGCCGTCCCCGGTGATCCACCACGTAGAGCTGCATCCCGCCGGCGGACATTTCATCCAGCCGGCGCTGAATCATGGAGAAGCCTTCCACCTGGAGCAGGACGCCGATCGGAGGTCCCGCACCAGGGCTTCCCGGCTGAAGGTCCGGATCCGCCACCAGCGGCATGCTGCGCAGCATCACCACGCGCTTATGCCCGCTCAAGGACACCTCGACGGGCACGTAGCTGGTCTGGCCGGCGCGGGAGACCAAATAGGCCCGCTCGATCGCGCGCAGCAGAAAGACGTCCATGTTCGCCAAGCGCGACGCCACCACTTCCTGCGCTTGGTCGTTGATGACCGCCAGATAGAGCAAGTGCGGCGAGGAATGCAGGCTCTCTTCCAGCAGGCCGCGAATGTCCGGCGAGTTGACCTTGTTGCCGCTGAGGTCGCCGCTGGCCAGCACGGCGATGGCGTCGGTCAAGTGCGCGGCCGCCATGCCGCCCTGGCGGTAATACAAACCGATTTCATCCGCCAAGGCCCGCGTGGAGGCGGTCTGGTATTCCCGTTCCTTGGTGCGCAGGGCGTCGCGGTTCAGGGCGATCACCCGCGTGCCATAGAGAAACAACGGCGCCGCTCCCGCTAGGATCAGCACCGCGATGATGAAATAGGAAAGTTTGAGATGCGGGCGCACGCGTCCTAAACGAGGGGATGCGGCGATCATAAGGGCTTTCTTGCCAGCGCCACAACTGGCCCCAAGGGTACAGGTGCCGCGAGAATAACTAGCCGCCGCGGCGATTTCCACCGGCGATTTCGCGGCAGTGAGGCGGGACGCAGCACCGCGACCGCGGCCGCCGGTGCGCGCTCCGCGCCGGCTGGGAGATCGGCCGCCTGGCCCGCCCGGAACTGACCCGGAAAGCCGCGGCGGCCGGCCGCCAAGTCCCGCTAGGACTCTCGCCCGGCCCGCCTAGCGCAGCGCCGCCTCCACCGCCCGCAGATCCTCCGCCAGCAAGGGCAACAGCGTTCCATCGCCGCCAAACCGTACCTGCTGGTAATGCGACAGGAACCGTCCCACCGCCGCCGTCAAAGCAGGCCGGCCCGCGGCCGGCGGCAAGGCGCCGGCTAGTTCCTCCGGCGTGCAGTGCGGCGGGGCGCGCAGGCCGATCCGCTCAAGGCGCCGGCGCAGGCGCCGGTAGTACCATGTCGCTTCGCTCGCTGCGGCGGCCGCCCGCGTGCGCCGCAACCCGCGATTCGCCCACGGCGAGGCCCAGATCGCCGCGCCGATGGCGAGCACCACGGCGGCCAGCATCAGCAGCATCCGTCCTTGCCGCTGGTTGGCCGCATGGGCCAGCCATTTCTTCGCCGCATCCGTGCGCGCATGCCAGCCATGCCGCCCCGACCAGGCGAACCATTCCCGCCAGCTTCCGGCCGCCAGGCGCACCTGGCGGCTGACGCCGCGGGCGAGCGACAGCTGGTGGAAGACGTCGTAATTAATCACCCACTCCTGCCAAAAGCTGCCCAGCGCGTCGGCGTACTCCTGCCACCGCGACCAGCCCGCGGCATCCGCCGAAGCCGGCGTCGCGTCGAAGCGCCGCCACAGGCCGCCCTCGCGCGTCGGGAAATAGGCCTGCACCCAGGAATGCGCGTCGCGGCCGCGCAGAACGTAGTCGCCGGAAACGCGGTTGTACTCGCCGCCGGCAAACCCATTGACGACCCGGGTGGGAATGCCCAGCATGCGCCCCATCACCGCCAGCGCGGAGGCAAAATACTCACAGTTGCCGGCGCGAACGCGAAACAGAAAATCGGCCAGCGGGTCCGGTCCCCGCGCCCGCAGGTTGAGGCTGTAGCGGTAATGCGTGCGCAGGTAGCGGGTCAGCGCCCGCATCTGGGCGTATGGATCGGGGCCGTGGCCGGCGATCCGGCGCGCCAGGGCGGCAATGCGCGGGTCCAGGCCTGGCGGCAGTTCCAAATACTGTTTCCGGATGAGCGGTGGATAGTTCCGACCCAGTTTCCGCAAATCAGCCGCCGGCGGGGAGCCGATGGTGGATACGGCGGTGTAGGACATTTCCCCGAACGTTCCATGGACCCGGCTGAGGGTGCCCGTCGGCTCAACGCCGATGCGCGCCAGATGCGTCGAAATTTGCCGCAGTTGCGGCGCGAAGAACAGCACGTCGGAGCCCACCGGATCGAGCATGACTTGATACCGCACGGTCCGCTGCGGGTAAGCGAATGCACGCGGCGGAACGGGGAACTGCATCTGCCCGAAGACGGTTCGCGTGGGCCGCGCGCGCTGGGGATCGTACCATCCCCGCCCGTCGAAGTCGGTCAAGACCCGGCCCGTCCAATACAGATACAGGCTGCCCGGCGCGGCCGCCGGCGAGGATGACTGGATGCGCACATGCATCACCGGCCGGTTGCTGAGCTGCAAGCGGCCGATCTCGCCCAGCTCCACGTCGTCGCTGAAGCCGCTCAGCCGCTGCGGCCCAATCCCGGGCTGCCAATAGCCAAAGGAAAAGCGGGGCAGCAGGAAGAACAGGAGCGCGCCGCAAGCCGCGACGCTGGCCGCGGCAGCCAAGGACACGGAGAAAAGCGGACCGCGCAGCTGGTAGCCGCCCGTGGGGCGCTTGGCTCGGGGCTTGCTGCCCTCGGGCGCGGCGGCGCGCACCGGCGCGGAAGCTTCCGCGCGGAACAGTTCGTAGGAGATGACCGTGGCCACGGTCAGCACCAAGAAAATGATGAAGTCGCCCAGGAATCCGCCGCCGACCGTCAGCGTCGCCGCCGCCAGCACCTCCAGGAAGGCCAACACGCAGAGGTAGGCGAAATCCCGCGGGCGCGTGGCGGAAAACAGCTTCAACACGGCCACGAGCAGGACCAAGTGCACCGTCGCCTGCAAAAATCCGTGCGACAAAAACAGGTAATCCAACGGGTAGAACGCCAAATACAGAACGCTGACCAAATTGGCGAAGGTGTTGGACAGCCGCGGTTGGATGCCGCGCAGCAGCAGCAGCGCCCGCAACCCGAGGGCGGCGGCGCCCAACAGGACCACCGGACCGCCGAGGCGGCCGGTGCCGGCCAAGGTGAAAAAGCCGGCCGCGAGCAGCAACAGCAGCAGGGCTTCGAAGTACGGCCGAATCAGCGACGGGGCCGCGGCGCTGCCCGGCGCGGACGAGACCGCCGCCATTGCCTTTGCCCGCCGCCCCCGCCGCACCATATGCCATATAGGATAGGTCAGGCGGTCCTACCGCCCGCACCCTCGAGCCGCCATGCGCCAAGCTGACTACTGGCCGTGCGGTCAGGCCGGCAATGCGACCCCGTTTGGCGCGCCCAAGGCGCGGCCGCCCAAGCAGAAACCTCCACGCCATGTCCACACCGTTTGCCTGGATCCTCCGCCCCGGCCACGCCGACGAATGGCCCGCCATGGTGCGCTTGGTCTCGCAGCAGGCCGTCATCTCCGGCGCGCGCTTATCCGTAGCCTCGGAGCCGCGGCAGGGAAGAAGGCTCCGGGCCGAATTGCCCGATGAGGAAGTGGGCCAAGAGTTTTGGCTGGCCGTCCACGAAGCGGCGGACGAACTCAGCCTGGCGGTGGAACTGGTGACCGATCCCGCCGGCGCGGGCGGCCCATGGTCGCCGCTGGACGGCGCCAATGCCGAGGCGGAGCCTAGCGCCGATGAGGGCGGCGCCGGCGTTTCCCAGGCGGCCGCATCCGCGCCCGCCGTGACGGCCACCGCCGTACCCGGCTTGACGCGGTTCCGTCCGGAGGTGCCGGAAGAGACGCTATACGATCTGCTGCGAGAGCAAGACCCCGACCTCGATGGCAAGCTGGACCAAACCATCCAGCAAATCGAAGCCGAGGGGTTGCCGGTCGTTCACCTGCTGCCGTACTTGGATCTACCGCTCTTCCAGGAGTACGCCGCCGCAAATCCTGGGGAACGGGAACAGAATCTTTTCCTGCACATGCTGCACACCTGGACCTGCTACCGGCGCTTTGGAGCCGTGCACGCGCGCCTTGGGCCGGAGCTCGCCGCCATGCTGTCGGACAGCCGTTGGCTGCGGCTGCACAGCACGCAATTTCAAAGTCCGGCCCCCGCCCTCTGCGTGCAGTTTCCCGCTTGGTGGCAAACTCTGCGCGCGCCCGGCGGGGGGCCGGCGCAGTGGGTCAAGGAGGTATATCTGATCCACTGCGAGCCGCCGACGCCGCTGGAAGACCGCGAACTGACGCTGATGATCGTGACGCACGACGAGCGCGGCGAGTTCGGCTTTGTCCCGCTGGAGATTCCCCTCTCGCTGCCGGCGGTGGATGAGTCGTTGCAGGCCTTCTTCGCCCCGAGCCTCGAAGACGAGGATCTCGGCGCCAACACGCAAGACCTGCAACAGACCTGCTGCATCACGGCCGCATGGTGCTTGTATAGCTGCGCCCGGGATCCGGTGCGCTACCTCGGTTCCGCCTCGCCGCCCACCGCCGATTAGGCGCGCCTTGCAGCGGGCTCCGCCTAAATGCCGCCTGAAGGCGAACTGGGAAGCCGGGTGCGCTTCCGCACTTTAGCCCCCATCCGTTACCCTTATACTCGGGACAGCAGTGCAGGGGGTCTTCATGCCGAGAAAGGAATGTGGAAACTGGCCATTGGGCGTGCCCGGAAGCCGTTGGCTGGGCGTGCTATTGGCGTTGGCATTGACCGCCGCTCCCGCCTGGGCGGTTTTGGGCCAGCAGGTGCAGAGCGTGCTGGCGGACCGGGCCAGGGTTGCGGGGCGGCTGCGGCAGATACGCGCTACCGGCTACACCATTCAGCAGATCAGCAGCGGCCAGCCCGGCCGCGGCACGGTCATCCGGGAATATGTTTCTCCCGCGGGAATGGTCTTCGGCGTTTCCTGGCACGGCCCGCAAATTCCCAATCTCCGGGCGCTGTTGGGCGCGTACTACTCCCGCTTCCAGCAAGCCGCGGCGCAGCCCCGCCGGGTGCGCGGCCCGCTGCGCATCCAGAGCGGTGATTTGGTGGTGGAAAGCGCCGGGCATATGCGGGCCTTCTATGGCCGCGCGTATGTGACCAAGTTGATTCCGCGCAATCTTTCCGCGGCGGTGGTGCGATGAAGCGCGCCGGCTTCTTGGCCCTTGCCGTGGTTTTCGCCGCGGCGATCAGTGTTGGCTTGAGCGGTTGCGGCAACAGCTCCAGCGGCGGCTTGCCACCCAGCAGCGGCGGCGGGGGCGGCGGCGGAACCGGCGGCTCGGGCGGCAACGTGACGCCGATTGCCGTGGAACAGGGTCCGGGCGGAACCTCCTTCGTCAACACGCCATTCGTCACGGTGCGGGTCTGCGTTCCCGGCAGCACGACGCAATGCCAAAACGTCAAGGATGTTCTGCTGGACACCGGATCGTATGGCCTGCGGCTGCTGTCTTCGCAAGTCGGCATTTCGCTGCCCGAGACCACCGACGGCAGCGGCAACACGCTGGCGGAATGCACGCAGTTCGAAGGCTCCTACGTGTGGGGCTCGGTCGCGACCGCGGATGTGTACATGGGCGGGGCCAACAACACCGGCGAAGTGGCCACGAGCGTGCCGATTCAACTCATCGGGTCATCCAGCAGTCCCGCCGCGCCGTCCAGTTGCACCAGCAGCGGCTTGCCCGCCAATGACACCGTCGCCACGCTGGGCGCCAACGGCATTCTCGGCGTGGGGTTGTTCGTGCATGACTGCGGCGCCGCCTGCGCCCCCAGCTCGACCAGCCCGCCCAACCCGCAGCCCTATTACTTGTGCAGCTCCTCGAGTTGCACGCAAACGCCTCTGGCCGAAAGCAACCAGGTGCAAAACCCCGTCGCCCTCTTCGCCAACGACAACAACGGCGTAGTGGTGAAAATGAATTCCGTCAGCGATAGCGGCGCGGCCACCGCGACGGGATCGCTGATCTTCGGCATCGGGACCGAATCCAACAACGGCCTGGGCAGCGCCACGGTGCTGACCGTCAACGGGTACGGCGATGTCTCCACCACGTATAACGGCGTGACCTATTCCGACCCGACCTCCGGCACGAGCACGAACGCCGGGAGCTTCTTCGACACGGGTTCGAACGGCCTGTTCGTCCTCGACGCCACGACGCTGGGCAACGGAATCTCCGACTGTCCGACCGGCAGCACCTCGGTCGGGCCGAGCTACTACTGTCCCGCGAATCCGGTGAGCCTGACGGCGATCAACGTCGGTGTGAACAGCGCAACGGTTTCGGCGCCGTTCACCATCGCCAACGCCAATACGCTCCTCGGGGTCTCCACCAGCTTTGCGTTCGACAATCTCGGTGGCGCATTTGGCTCCGGCACCGAAGCGTTTGATTGGGGCTTGCCGTTTTTCTTTGGGCGGACGATTTATTTCGCCATCAACGGGGCGGCGACGCCGCAGGGCAAGGGCCCGTATTACGCCTATTGACATTGGGCCGTCTGGCGGAAGGTCGGGCGACCTCGGTTGCCCAAACCGGTTGCTCTGGCGCGACCTCGCGCAGCAGCCGCCGCCACGCGGCGCGTTCGCGAGCCGGGCGGAACAATGGCGCCCGTTGCCGCAGTTGGCGGCGCAGCAGGCGGCGGAACTCGGCGTCGCTCTCCGCCCGCCACAATAGGCGTGCCAGCGCCGCGGAATTCCCGGGGGGAAAATATCCTCGGTAATCGCGGCCGAGCAACCCGACATTGCCCGCGATTCGAGTCGCCAGGACCGGCGTGCCCGCGACTGCCGCTTCGGAGATCACATTCGCCCCGCCTTCCCGCCGGGAGCTGACCACCAACAGCTGCGCATTCGCGATCAGCCGGCGCGTCGCCGCCGGGCTTTTCGCGCGCAACCAACGATAGCGGGGATTGCGCCCCGTCTCGGCTTCCGCGCGCCGCGCCCAGTCCGGCGACAATGCGGCGCCGGCGTGCAGAATGCGCAGGCGGCTCCGCGGCGGCAGGGCGCGGCTGGCGAATGCCGCGCGCAGCGGATCTTTCACGGCCCGCAAGTGGGCCGCGACCACCACGTCGAATGGCCGTTGGGCGCGAAGCTGGGCGCGGGTGCGAGCCCGTTTCCGCCGCGTTGCCGACGGGCGCGCCGATTGCACCACGACGCGCGCCTTGAGCCGTGCCGCGGCCGGCAGCTGGGCCAATGCGAGAGGTTGGAGCACCAGCAAACGGCACGCGGCTGCGACCGCGCGCGCCGGCGCTCCGTGCCGCGGCAAACGGGGATAGAGATCCGTACCGGTCAGCGCGAGCACGATCGGACGATGGGGATAGGCACGGTGAAAGGCCAGAAGCGCCTCGGCGCTTTTGACTGCATGCAGCGCTACCAGCAGGTCGGTGCGCCGCCAATCCGCCACGCCGTGGCTAACGTGATGGCCTAGGGATCGCCAAATGGCCGCCCAACGCCGGGACGTGGCGCGGTTGCCGCCGGCGACACCGGCGATTTCCGGCGTGACCAAGGCGATGCGCATCTTCCTACAGTAGCAATGGGCGCCGCACAGCCGAAGCCCATTTAACGCCGAGCGGCGGCGCAGGCGATGGCGGCGAAGAGGCGAAGGATGGACGAGGGGCTGTCCCGGTCGCGCCGGAGCGCTCGGCGGTTTAGCCGCCTAGGGGCGGCGAGGGTGCAACCGCGGCGGCCGCGCGGCGAGCCGCCGCCCGCGCAGTGCCTGGTTGTGTGCGGCGCGTCGCATAATACCCCCATGACGGCATACCCATTGGCTGGGGAGACGATGACGGCGGAATCCGCCGCGGAGCTGTTGTGGGATGCGCGCCGACGGACGCTGGACCTGGCCGCCGATTTATCGGATGCGCAGCTACAGGTCCCGCTGCTGCCCATCCTGAATCCGCCGCTTTGGGAACTGGGCCACGTCGGCTGGTTCCAGGAACGCTGGCTGCTGCGCCATTACGGCGGCCGCCCGCCGTTGCGGGCCGATGGCGACGCGCTGTTCGATTCCAGCGCCGTGGCGCATGACACCCGCTGGCGGTTGCCGCTGCTGTCCCGCGCGGCGACGCTGGCCTATCTGGAGTCCGTCCTGGACCGGGTCTTGGCAACGTTGCCGGCCGGCGATTTGCCGCCTGATCAGGCCTATTTCTGTTGGCTGGCCACCATGCATGAGGACATGCACGGCGAAGCGTTCACCTACACGCGGCAAACGCTGGGGTATGCGCCGCCGTGCACGGCGACTGCCGGGGCAGCGGCGGCGGATGGCCAGCCGCTCGCGGGCGACGCGGCCATTCCCGGCGGGGAGTTCCGCCTGGGCGCCGAACCGGCGGAGCGGGCATTCGTGTTCGACAATGAGCAGTGGGCGCATTCGGTCCGGATCGCTCCCTTCGCGATCGCCCGCACCGCGGTAACGAACGGCGAATTCGCCGCCTTCGTGGGCGACGGCGGGTACCGGCGACGGGAACTGTGGAGCGCGGAAGGCTGGACATGGCGCGAAGGCGCCGGCGCCGCGCATCCGGTTTACTGGGCGGCGGAATCCAGCGGCGGCGGACCCGGCTGGCGGCGGCGGGAGTTTGATCGCTGGGTGGCGTTGGGCGATGACCTGCCCGTGATCCATGTCAACGCCTTCGAGGCGGAAGCCTACTGCGCCTGGGCGGGGCGGCGCCTGCCCAGCGAGGCCGAGTGGGAAATGGCCGCCGCCAGCGGTCCGGGGCGGACTGGAAAGCGGCGCTGGCCCTGGGGCGATGCGAGTCCGGACGATGACCCCGCACCCGCCCAATGGGAGGGCCGCACGCTGGGTTGCGCACCCGTTTCCGCCTACCCGGCAGGCGACAGCGCCTGGGGCTGCCGGCAAATGATGGGCAATGTCTGGGAGTGGACGGCGAGCCCGTTTTGCCCCTATCCCGGCTTTTCCGCCGGACCGTACCGCGACTATTCCCAGCCCTGGTTCACGCCGGAGCACCGCGTGTTGCGCGGCGGCTGCTGGGCGACGCGCGCCCGGTTGCTGCGCAACACCTGGCGCAATTTCTATCCCGCCCATCGCCGCGACGTGTTCGCCGGCTTCCGAACCTGCGCCCTGCATCGGTCATAAACCACTTGGGCCCGAACTCGTAGCGGGACGCGGAGTGGCGGGCGTCAGTCGCGTTGGGAGGGGACGGGGATTGGGGAGGGGCGGAGGGAACGGGGCGGGCGACGAGGGACGGGCGGGAGCGGCTGGGGCGTGGGTTAGGGATCCGGGCTAGGCGGGACTGGCGAAGAGGGATTTGACGAACTGGCGGGGATCGAAGGGGATGAAATCGTCCAACTGCTCGCCGGTCCCAACGTAACGCACAGGCAAGCCCAGCTCGCGGGCGATGGCCACGACAATGCCGCCGCGCGCGGTGCCGTCCAGCTTGGTGATCACCAAACCGGTCACATCCGACGCCTCGGTGAACTGCCGCGCCTGTTGCAGGCCGTTCTGGCCGGTGGTGGCGTCAAGCACCAGCAGCACCTCATGCGGCGCGCCGGGAATCAGGCGGTCGGCGGTGCGGCGCATTTTGGCTAATTCCTGCATTAGGTTGGTTTTGGTGTGCAGGCGGCCGGCGGTGTCCACCAGGACGAAGTTGGTCTGGCGGGCCTTGGCGGCGGTCAGGGCGTCGAAGAGCACGGCGGAGGGATCGGCGCCGGGCTTTTGGCGGATGACTTCGGTGCCCGTGCGCTGGCCCCAAACCTGCAACTGCTCGATGGCGGCGGCGCGAAAGGTGTCGGCGGCGCAGAGCAGGACGGATTCGCCGGCGGCGCGGTAATAGTTGGTCAGCTTGCCGATGGTCGTGGTCTTTCCCGTGCCGTTGACGCCGACCAGCATCACCACGAAGGGCAGGCCGTCGGGGACGCTGCGCGGCCCGCGGCTGGCGCGCTCCAGAATACCGACCAGTTCCTCTTGAATGGCCTGGCGCACTTCGGCGCCGCTGGTGCGTTGTTCCTGCTCGGCTTGCTGGCGCACGCGGTTCATGATCTCCATCGCGGTGCGGGCGCCGATGTCGGCGGACAGCAGGATGCCCTCCAGCTTCTGGAGATCCTCGGCGCTGACCTGGGCACGGCCGCGCAGCAGGTCGTCCATGCGGGTGACGACGTTGTCCTTGGTTTTCTGGACGGCGCCGGCCATTTTGTCTTGCAGGCGCTCGAGAACGCCGGCCTTG
>DAHUYO010000159.1 GCA_027315185.1 Acidobacteriota bacterium | reverse complement strand
CGGCGCAGCATGATGATGACCGCGTTGGTGTCAACACCGGGAAACGGCGTCGCGTCGGGAGCGAATGTCACTACCGCGTCGAGCCGATAGTTGCGGGCCACCCACCGCCAAAACTGGGGAGCCGAAATTCCTTCAAAGGTGTCCGCAGGAAGGATGAAGCTCAATCGGCCGCCATCGGCTAGGAGCGTCAGCGCCCGCAAGAGGAAATAAGCGTGGTAACCGGTTCTTCCGTCTAGTGGCCGGCCCAGAACACGGGACGACAGCGCGCTTAGCCCTGCCTTCGCCTCCGAGGTGAGGCGGTGATGGCGGATATACGGCGGATTGGCCACGATGGCCCGCAGTGGGCCCGTTGGCGGCGCGAGCACGAAGTCGCCTAGCGTAACCGAGGCGAGGTCGCGGTCCGGCACGCCTGCACGCTTTGCCTCTTCAAGAGCTTGCGGGTCGAGTTCCCACCCTCTAATCCGCACGCCAGCACCCAGCGTGCGTCGCGCCGCGAGGATAAAGGCTCCCGCCCCTACAGACGGGTCAAAGATTTCGCCAGAGGCGCCCTCCGCGACGTAGCGGACCATGGCGTCGGCCACCCAGTCCGGGGTCCAGAATTGTCCGCGTTGCCGTTGCGACTCGCGAGCCGCGCGGGCCGATGATATGGCGCGGGACGCCATTCTATTTCCCCCGCGTGCTCGACGCCTGGTCGATCACCTTCACAGCCAGCGGGTCCATTGCGAGGCGGCCACCCTGAAATCTAACGTAAGGCAGGATGTGCCCGTTCTTATCTTCTATGGAATCCGCGACGAGCGCCGGCTCCGAAAGAGCCCCGCCTACCGGGTACGCGTGCTGGTAATAGACCTTGTAAATTGCCTTACGGGTGGTCGCACCGCCAGGGGCTTGGAAGACCTGCTCGGTGGGGGCAATATCCCCGTCCGCAATGAGCTTGGAAGCGCGGTCCAAGGCGATGCCGTAGGCAAGGTCGTAGAACACGTGCCAGATGTGGATGGGGATTCCGGATGCGCGTTGCCATTCCGCGAGCGGCGCAAGGTCCTCACGCTTCAAGATGATGGTGGGCGCGACGGCCGATTTCGGCAGGCCGGCCCGGCCGCCCAGGCGCCGTTGCGGGGTCAACTGCGCGCCGAATTTCGGCATCCTCGACGCCTTCCAGAGACTATTTTCGCACTCGACTGCGATTATCGCGCGGCGGAGGATTTCCTTGAGTTGCGCCTCGGGAACGAAGGGTAATTCCGAGGCCCCGCCGGCTTGGCGTACGGCGCGATCAACGGCCGCGCGGTCGGATTGACGAAACACGAGCAGATCGGGACGCTTCACGCCGCCGAGCCCCGCTGCCTCCAAACGCTCGAAATAGAGCTCGAATGCGCGTGGATCCTGATCGGGAGCCACCCCGCTCGGGCCGTAGGCCAGTGCAAAATATTTCCCTGTTTCCTCGACGGCCTCAATCAACCGCTTCTCGCTCCATACACCCTGAGACCAGCGCATTAAGAAGTCGCTGCCGCGAAGCCGCCTGGGATTGAGCTAGAGGTCTGCCCACGCCAGGGGCTCCGCCCAATCCAAGCGCATGACCAGGCGCACCGGCATTACGGCGAGATGGCGCTCGAAGAGGTGCATCGGCGAGTCACTGCGTTCAGCGACTCACGATTCTACCTTGACGGGCCGGCCACCGCAGCCGCGCGCTGCGGTGGGCCAGAATCCAGGGGCCCGGTCGCGGGGCTCCGGCGACCGGCAAGGGCTAGGCGGCCAGGGAGGTGATGAGTTCCTCGGCGCGGGAGAGGGGGGTGGCGTAGAGGGA
>DAHUYO010000158.1 GCA_027315185.1 Acidobacteriota bacterium | reverse complement strand
CGCATGGGCAGCTTCGCCAATGCCTTGGCCGCTTGGCGCGCCGGCCGCACCCCGGTCCCCAACGTCAACGCGGTGGCTATACCCGCCTCCGAGTACGGTTTCGCCTGGAACTGGCAGCAGGCGGTGGGCCCGGATCTCGGCTTGTTCGCCCGCGCCGGCTGGAACAATGGCGCGCAGGAAAGCTACAGCTACACCGAAGTGAACAATACCGTGGAGGCGGGCGCGCAGGTCGCGGGCCGGCTGTGGCGGCGGCGGCGCGACCACGCCGGCTTCGCCTTCATCAGCAACGGCATCTCCTCCGCCCATCAGGCCTATTTGGCCGCCGGCGGGCTGGGCTTCCAGCTGGGCGACGGCGCGCTCACCTACGGCCGGGAGCGCATCGAGGAACTGTATTACAACCTGCATGTGTGGCGCGGAATATCGCTGGCGCCCGACGTGCAATTCTTCACCAATCCCGGCTACAACCGCGCCCGCGGCCCGCTCCAGGTCTACGGCCTCCGCTTTCACCTCCACCTCTAAGCTGCTGCCAACCCCGCCGGCCGCGCCGATCGCATTGCGCCTGGGCCAAGGCGGCGCGAAAATGCCGCGGCTCGCACACGGCTGCGCGCAGAGCGTGGTACGGGCTTTAGCCCGTGTGCGGCGGGCTTAAGCCCGCAGGCGTCCACCAGGCCAGCGCCCGCCGCGACGGAACTCGCGGACCGCCATCCCGACCACCGCATTTCCCGCCGCCCGGAAGGCGACGGCCCCGCCGATGGCTGGACGTCATCAGAGCATTCGTGCGCACGCAGGGCGGGAGCCCTACCCCACGGCTGCGGCGCGCATGGCAGGGTATGCCTCTGGCTTGCGTGGGGTCGCGCTCGGCGCGGCCGGGCCGCGGTCCGTGCCAGGCAAGGCCCGCGACGCGGTGTCCCCCAACCCTGGACCCTAGCCACTAAACCCCGTATCCTCGCCACATGTCCCGCTCCGGTCTGTGCGCAACCGCGATTGTTCTCCTCGTCACCTTCGCCGTCACCATCGCCGCGGCCCGGCCGCCGCAACCCCGGCCCGGGACAGCGAATGCGCCGCCGCGCGCCGGCAGCTTCACCTTGCGCCAGGCGATGGACTTCGCCTTCCCCTCCGAGCTGACCGCCGCGCGGCACGGCGCCCGGGTGGCGTGGGTCTTCGATATTCGTGGCGTGCGCAACGTTTGGGTGGCCGATGGGCCGCGCTTCCAGCCGCGCCAAATCACGCATTACACCGCCGATGACGGCGGCGTCATTCGCAGCCTGCGCTTGACCCCCAATGGCCGCACGGCGGTCTACGCCCTGGGCAGTTCCACCAACGCCAAGGGCCAGGTCGCCGATCCCGCCAGCCTGGTGACCCGCCCGCATCAAGATGTTTGGGCGGTCCAGCTCGCTGGTCCGCTCGCCGGCCAGCCGCGCGACTTGGGCGAAATGCAGTGCCAAGGCGAGGGTTGCGAGGATATCGAGCTCTCGCCCAACGGGCGGTGGGCGGCGTGGGCGGCGCGGAGCGAGATCTGGATCGCCCCGGTCAGCGGCGCTCAGCCCGCGCGCGTGCTCTGCTACGTTCGCGGCCACAACATGGATCCTCGCTGGTCGCCCGACGGCAAGGCCATCGCCTTCGCCAGCCAGCGCGGCGACCACGGCTTCATCGCCGTTTATCGCTTTGGCCGCCAGCGCCTGACGTATCTGGCGCCCAGCGTGGATCGGGACTCGCTGCCGCGCTGGTCGCCCGATGGCCGCCGGATCGCTTTTGTCCGCCAGCCGGGCCTGATGTTGCATGCCCCCATCCTGCACTGGCGCCCGCGGCCCTATCAGATCTGGATGGCCAACGCCGCGACCGGCCG
>DAHUYO010000157.1 GCA_027315185.1 Acidobacteriota bacterium | reverse complement strand
GTACCAAATCCCCCGCCGCCCGCTGACCGCCGGCGCGGTCCAGCCCGAGCGCCGGAATTAATCGGGAAAACCGGCTTTCGGCCGGCGGCGCGGATTCGCGGATCCGATGCGCCGCCGGCTCGCGGTGGTGGAAAATGACAGCCGAGGACGGCTATCCCACGATCTCCGCGGGAGCGGCCGCATTGGCGGCGGAGAGCGGCTGTCCCGCTTTCGCAAGGGCTGGGGCGCAGGCGCGGGCGGAGGATTGGCTCCGGCGGAAATGCGGACGAGGCCGTCCGCGCCCCCGGAATGTGCGCGCCCCACTCGCCGACTGGGCCCCCGCCGCGCCGGCGAGCCAAGCAAGCCGCCGCGCACCCGGCCCCTCCCTTCCCGCTCACGATCGCCGTACGGAAGATCTCCGCCCGCGCCGCCCCACCCGAACGTTGCCGAACGTACCGAACGTTTTGGGTTGCCAGCCCGGTTGGAACCTGAAAAGATGGAAGGTCGCCGCGTTCGCGGCCCACAAGGACAAGCGATTGACCACCACCCGCTCCGAAATTGCGCCCGCGGAGGGCAAACTTGGCGTCCTGATTCCCGGCCTGGGAGCCGTCGCTACCACCTTCATCGCCGGCGTCGAGGCCATTCGCCGCCATCAGGCCGCGCCGATCGGCTCGCTGACCCAGATGGGGGCGATCCGGTTGGGCAAGCGCACGGAAAACCGCAATCCCCTGATCCGCGACTTCGTGCCGTTGGCCAAGCTGGACGACTTGGTCTTCGGCGGCTGGGATATCTACGAAGGCGACTGCTACCAGGCGGCGGCGCGGGCGGAGGTGCTGGAGCCGAAATTGCTCGCGAGCGTTCGGCCCGCGCTGGAGGCGATTCGCCCGATGCCGGCCGTGTTCGACCAAAACTACGTCAAGCGGCTGAACGGGCCGAACGTCAAGCCGGGCACGAACAAGATGGAGTTGGCCGAGGCGCTGCGGGAGGACATCCGGCGGTTCCAAACAACCAGCGGCGCGGCGCGGCTGATCATGATCTGGTGCGGCTCGACGGAAGCCTTCCGGCGTCCCGGCGCGGTGCACGCGAGTCTGGCGGCGTTCGAGGCGGGCCTGAAGAACAACGACCCCGACATCGCCCCCAGCATGATCTACGCCTACGCCGCGCTTCAGGAGGGCGTGCCCTATGCCAACGGCGCGCCGAACCTGACCACCGAAATTCCCGCCCTATTGGAGCTGTCGCGGGCCAAGGGAGCGCCGGTCTGCGGCAAGGATTTCAAAACCGGGCAGACGCTGATGAAGACCATCCTGGCGCCGGGATTGAAGGCGCGGCTGCTGGGGCTGTCGGGATGGTTTTCCACCAATATCCTGGGCAACCGCGACGGCGAGGTGCTGGACGACCCGGAGTCGTTCAAGACCAAGGAAGAATCGAAGCTTTCGGTGCTGGAGCACATCCTCCAGCCGGATCTCTATCCGGAGCTGTACAAGAACTTCTACCACAAGGTCCGCATCAACTATTACCCGCCGCGCGGCGACAACAAGGAAGGCTGGGACAACATTGACATCTTCGGGTGGCTGGGCTACCCGATGCAGATCAAGATTGACTTCCTCTGCCGGGATTCGATTCTCGCCGCGCCGATCGTCCTGGACCTAGTCTTGTTTTTGGATTTTGCCCGCCGCTGCGCGGAGCTGCGGGACAAGGGCATTCAGGAATGGCTGTCGTTTTATTTCAAAAGCCCCATCACCCC
Organism: Acidobacteriota bacterium; assembly: GCA_027315185.1. Classification (GTDB taxonomy): domain Bacteria; phylum Acidobacteriota; class Terriglobia; order Terriglobales; family SCQP01; genus JAKAUF01. Next base: position 129 of record DAHUYO010000157.1, on the reverse strand, counting down.
GCCGGGGCTTTACCCTGAGCATGACCTGTTCATTCAGTTGATGAAGCTGAAGAACACGCTGCGGCACATCCAGGGCGAGGATCTAATCACCCACCTTGGCCTCGAATATTACGACTAACGGCGGCCCGG
>DAHUYO010000156.1 GCA_027315185.1 Acidobacteriota bacterium | reverse complement strand
AGTTGGAACGGTCACGTCCCAAGGGGCTGGGTACCGCGTTGACGTTTATGGCGTGTGCTCAGGTAAGAGAGACGAAAGGCCCGATGTCGTCGCGGAGGTAGCGTGCCAAGGGGGTTCTTGGGTTTTTACTAACTTCCTCTATCCAGCAATACACACTGATCTACTGGGTATCCTGAGGACCCTGCGAGAGGAACGTCGGAAGGCGAAACACTCGCGCTGACGCCGCCGCCCGATTCGGTATCCCGTGAGCGCTGAATGAACCGCAGGTCAGTCGGGCGGGCCGGATTGGCGGGCTTGCCAGCGATCGGGGAGCCAGTCGTCAAGTTGGGAGATGGGCAGGGCGGGCAGGGTGATGAGGAGTTGGGTCAGGTAGCGCTGGGGATCGGCGCCGTGGCGGCGGCAGGTGCTGGTGAGGCTGGAGAGGATGGCGGCGAACTCCTCCCGGGGCGCGGTCGCCGAGGCTGCTGTGCGGCCGCTTCTGGTTGCAGAAGCGCCGCCACTCCGCCATCGCGCAGCGCGCGTCGGCCAGCGTGCGGAACACGTTGGCGTTCAGGCATTCGTTCCGGAACCGGGCGAAGGCCCGCAGCTACCCCGGAGCGTCCGGCATGATGGCCCCGGCCCAGCCCCGGCGACCTTCGCCGCCAGCCGGTTCGGCGCGCCTATACTGCGGGGATGCGGATTGCAGGAATGTTTTGCAGCGTGCTTCTGGCGACCGGAGCGATGGCGGTCGCGGCGGGGGCGCAGGCGCCGGTGGCGGCAAGACCCGCGGCCAACGCAGCGCCGATCTCGGCGATGGCGGCGCAGCGGCAGATTCAGCAATGGATCCGCCGGGAAGGATTGCTGCGGCACATCGTACGGCCGCCGGCGGGGATGCTGAAATATCCCTACCTGATTCCGGGCGCGCATTACTACCAAATGTTCGACTGGGACTCGTACTTCATGGGCGTGGCGCTGAGCTATCCGCATCGCGGCCGGGCGCTGGCGGACACGGTGCGGGATTTTCTCCACTTCACCAATCTCCGCGCCGCCTATCCCGGCTACACGCCGCGGGAGATCGCGCGGCATGGCCTGTGGTCGCTGCCGGAGATGTGCAAGCCGTTTTTGGCGCAGATGGCGCTGCGCGCCAGCCTGACGCTGCATTCCGCCGCCTGGCTGCGGCCGGATTGGCGGCGCTTGGCAGCCACCCTGGAGTATTGGCGCCAGGCGCGGCATTCGCCCGACGGGTTGTTCACCTGGTTCGACGGGGTGGAAAGCGGCGTGGACAACAGCCCGGCGGTTTCCTCGGCGCCCGCCGATCGCACCGAAGGCGTGGACCTGGCTTGTTATTTGGTGCGGGAATACCGGGCCATGGCGGCGCTGGCGGGGATGCTGCATCATCCCCATGCGGCGGCCGCCTATGCCCGCCGCGCCGCGGCGCTGACGCGGCGCATCCAGACCCGGCTGTGGTCGGCGCAGGACGGGACGTTTTATAACCGCGACAGCCGGACGGGAAAATTCATTCGCGTGCCGGAATGGACCAACCTGACGCCGCTTTGGGCGGGCGTGGCCACGCCGGCGCAGGCGCGCATTCTGATCACCCGCCACGTGCTCAACCCGCAAGAGTTCTGGTCGCGCTTCGGCATTCGCAGCCTGGGCCCCGCCAGCCCGAAGTACAACCCCGGGCATGGCTATTGGCGCGGGCCGATCTGGATCATCAGCAGCTATATGGTGATGCATGGGCTGCTGCGCTACGGCTACACGCAACCGGCGCGGGAATTGGCCGCGCGCACGGTGCGCATGGTGCTGCATGACTTCCAGACCACGGGCGGCATGCATGAGTGTTACGATCCGCGCAACGGCCGGGGGTTGTTCCAAGGGCACTTCGAGAGCTGGGATTTGCTGGCGGCGCATAT
>DAHUYO010000155.1 GCA_027315185.1 Acidobacteriota bacterium | reverse complement strand
GGGGATGAGGTCATGGTGCAGGCGGGGGATGACGGCATCCGCTTTCTCCTCGTCTCCGGGCAGCCGCTGGAGGAACCCGTGGCCTGGTACGGGCCGATTGTCATGAACACGCAGGAGCAACTGCGCGAAGCGTATCGCGATTTGGAGCGGGGAACGTTTCTGCGCGAGGGGCGGAAGTGAGCGCCGGCGCCGGCTGCTACCATCGAGCCATGCGCATGCTCCTCCGTCCGGGATTGGGTTGGATGGCGTTGTGGTTGGCCGCCGCATCGCCGCTGGCCGCGGCGTCGGGTCCCCACGTGCGATTCAGCGGCCGTGCCGCCTACCGCTATACGGCCGCCGTGGTCGCCTTCGGGCCGCGCCCGCCCGGCTCGGCGGCGCATCGCCGCACGGAGGCCTACATTCTGGCGCAACTGCGCCGCGACGGAGCGCGCATTGGGCGGGACCGGTATATTGCCCACACGCCCATCGGCGCTTTCCATGAGGAGAACATCATCGCGAAGTTCGGGCCGCGCCAGGGCCAGATCCTAATGTTGGCGGGCCATTACGACACCAAGTTCGAGCCCTTCCGGTTCGTCGGCGCCAACGACGGCGGATCGAGCACCGGACTGTTGCTGGAAGCCGGCGCGGTGCTCGCCAAGGATCCGCCCAAGGCGCCGGTCTGGCTGCTGTTCTTGGACGGCGAGGAGGCGGTCAAGCATTGGACCGCAACCGACAGCGTCTATGGCAGCCGCCATTTGGCGGCGCAACTGCAAAAGGAGGGCATGGTGCCGCGCATTCATGCCCTGATCTTGGTGGACATGATCGGCGACAAGGATTTGGACGTGGCGCGAGAGACCAACTCCACCGCCTGGCTGAACTCCTTCGTGGCCGCCGCCGCGCGAAAAACCGGCGACTCGCGTTACTTTTTCCAGCAGTCCATGGGCATCGAGGACGACCACATTCCATTTCTCAAAGTCGGCATTCCGGCGGTGGACCTGATTGATTTCACTTACGGGCCGAACAACGCGTCCACGCCGGGGCCGTATTGGCACACGGCGCAGGACACCATGAACAAGCTCAGCGCGCACAGCTTGAAGGTGGTGGGACGGGTGGTGATGGAAACGCTGCGAATGCTGGAAGCGCAGTAGCTTCGGCGGCGGCTCAATCGCCGGAGGCGCCGCCCCAGACCCGGCGCCGCGCCCGCCACAAGCGGTACATGAACCAGCCGGCGAGCGCCACGGCCGCAGCGATGGCGGCAACCTCGACCGCCTTCCAATAGACCGCGTCCAAGTGGTGCAGCAGCTTGCGGCCGATGAGCATCGCAAGATAGGCCTCGACCGAATATCGCAGGCCGCGGCCGGCGGCGACAAAGACGCTGAACCGCGCCTTGGGCACCTCAACGACCCCGGCGGCGACCACGAAGGGTGCGAAGGGACAGGGCGGAGGCATGATGGCGGCCACGCCCACGGGCAGCGCGCCGAAACGCCGCGTCCATCCCAAAACGCGCTCCCGCGCCCGTTCGGGAATGCGCTTACGCAGCATCTCCGCCCCGCCGCGCCGGCCCAGCCGGTACATGAGGCGCGTGCCCATGACCGAGCCGATGGTGGCCATCAATGCCGCCGCCGCCGCCCAACCCCAGCTGGCCTTGCTGGCGACGAAGGCGATCAAAACGATGTCATTGGCGCCGAAGAGGACGAAAAAACTGTCGCAAAACGCCAGGCCGAACACCCCCAACACGCCCAGCGATTGCGCCAAGGCGATCAGGATTTTCATGACGCCGCCGCTCGTCTTGCCTTGCGCCGGTCGCGGCGATCCTTGCCGAAGAGATACGCAACGCCGATGCTCAAGGTGTACAGGGCCAGCATCGGGGTAGCGAAGACCAGCATCGTGGTGATGTCGGCGGTCGGCGTTACCACCGCCGCCACGATGAAAATACCCAGCACGGCATA
>DAHUYO010000154.1 GCA_027315185.1 Acidobacteriota bacterium | reverse complement strand
GGGGATGAGGTCATGGTGCAGGCGGGGGACGACGGCATCCGCTTTCTCCTCGTCTCCGGGCAGCCGCTGGAGGAACCGGTGGCCTGGTACGGACCGATTGTAATGAACACGCAGGAACAACTGCGGGAAGCGTATCGCGATTTGGAGCGGGGAACGTTTCTGCGCGAGGGGCGGAAGTGAGAGCCGGCTACGGCTGCTACCATCGAGCCATGCGCATACTCCTCCGTCCTAGCGTGGGTTGGATGGCGCTTTTATTGGCTGGCGCATTGCCGCTGGCTGCGGCGCCGACCCACCGCGTACAGTTCAGCGGCCGTGCCGCGTACCGTTATACGGCGGCCGTGGTCGCCTTTGGACCCCGGCCCCCCGGCTCGGCGGCGCATCGCCGCACGGAGGCCTACATCCTGGCGCAACTGCACCGCGATGGGGCGCGCATCTGGCAAGACCGCTACGTCGCCCACACACCCATCGGCCCGTTCCATGAGGAAAACATCATCGCGAAATTCGGGCCGCGCCAGGGCCAAATCTTAATGTTGGCGGGCCATTACGACACCAAATTCGAGCCGTTCCGGTTCGTCGGCGCCAACGACGGCGGCTCGAGCACCGGCCTATTGCTGGAAGCCGGTGCGGTGTTGGCCAAAGATCCGCCCAAGGCGCCAGTCTGGCTGCTGTTCTTGGACGGCGAGGAGGCGGTCAAGCATTGGACCGCAACCGACAGCGTCTACGGCAGCCGCGCCTTGGCGGCACAGTTGCAAAAGGAAGGCATGGTGCCGCGCATTCATGCCTTGATCTTGGTGGACATGATCGGCGACAAGGATTTGGATGTGGCGCGGGAGACCAACTCCACTGCCTGGCTCAACTCCTTCGTGGCCGCCGCCGCGCGCAAAACCGGCTACTCGCGTTACTTTTTCCAGCAGTCCATGGGCATCGAGGACGACCACATTCCATTTCTCAAAGTCGGCATTCCGGCGGTGGACCTGATTGATTTCACTTACGGGCCGAACAACTCGTCCACGCCGGGGCCGTATTGGCACACGGCGCAGGACACCATGAACAAGCTCAGCGCGCACAGCTTGAAGGTGGTGGGACGGGTGGTGATGGAAACGCTGCGAATGCTGGAAGCGCAATAGCTTCGGCGGCGGTTTAATCGTCAGCGGCGCCGCCCCAGACCCGGCGCCGAGCCCGCCACAAGCGGTACATGAACCAGCCGGCCAGCGCCACCGCCACGGCGATGGCGGCGACCTCGACCGCCTTCCAATAGACCGCGTCCAAGTGGTGCAGCAGCTTGCGGCCGATAAGCATGGCCAGATACGCCTCGACCGAATAACGCAGGCCGCGGCCGACGGCGACAAAGAGGCTGAACCGCGCCTTTGGCACCTCAATGACCCCGGCGGCGACCACGAACGGGGCGAAGGGACAGGGCGGAGGCATGATCGCGGCCACGCCCACCGGCAGCGCGCCGAAGCGCCGGGTCCATCCCAGGACGCGCTCCCGCGCCCGTTCAGGAATGCGCTTGCGCAGCATCTCCGCCCCGCCGCGCCGGCCCAACCGGTACATGAGGCGCGTGCCCATGACCGAGCCGATGGTGGCCATCAACGCCGCCGCCGCCGCCCACGCCCAGCTGGCCTTACTGGCGACGAAGGCGATCAAGACGATGTCATTGGCGCCGAAGAGGACGAAAAAACTGTCGCAAAACGCTAGGCCAAACACCCCCAACACGCCCAGCGACTGCGCCAGGGCGAGCAGGATTTTCATGACGCCACCGCTCGCTTCGCCTTGCGCCGGTCACGGCGATCCTTGCCGAAGAGATACGCAACGCCAATGCTCAAGGTGTACAGGGCCAGCATCGGGGTCGCGAAGACCAGCATCGTGGTGATGTCGGCGGTCGGCGTTACCACCGCCGCCACGATGAAAATACCCAGCACGGCATA
>DAHUYO010000153.1 GCA_027315185.1 Acidobacteriota bacterium | reverse complement strand
GAATGGCTCGGATGAGCACCCGTGGCGCGGCACGGGGCGGGTTTGGGACGCTGAATAAAGCCCGATTGGAGCCCGAACGCCATGCGTCGGCGCCGGGCCCGGCCCCCAGCGTCACACGAGTTCCAGCCGCAGCTCGCGGCCAACGGCTGCCGCCGCTTTTCGCAAGGTGCCCAGCGTTACGGCCTCGTTTTCAGGGTCAAGCAGGCGATCAAGGGCCGCGCGGCTGGTGTGCATGCGCCTCGCCATTTCGGTTTTGGAAAGGCTGTTCTCCTGCATCGCGGTCGCAATCTGGCGCGCCACAACCCTCTTGATGGCCGCCGCGCTGACCTCTTCATAAATGCCTTCGCTGCGGAGCCAATCGTCGAAGCTCGATCCCACATTCCGCTTTTTCATGTTTCCTCTCCCTTGCGGCGCCGAATCGCAAGGTCCAGATCCTTCGCTGGCGTCTTCTGTGTCGTTTTCATGAAACCGTGCAAGAGCACCATGTGTTCCGGCTCGACGCAAAATAGCACGCGGGCGATCCGGCCTTGCGGTAAGCTGCTGCGCACCTCCCAAATGCCCCGACCGAGCGACCGCACCAGCGGCATCTCAATCGGCCAAGCGAACTCAACGTCCTTGATGTCCTCGCCGATAATCCGGCGGTCGAGCGCGTCCAAGCTTTGCAGCTACTCACGAACGGGCTCACGGCCGCTGCCGGAGCGGTAAAAGCGCTCCGGCAAACGCTTCAGCTTTTGCTTCATTGATTGTATGTATCATTAATGGTACACCGGAATCAAGCGAAGGTGCTTGCGCCCAGCGGCGTGGCATGCACGGGGGCTATTTCGTGCTCCCGGCCTGCCGACACGCGCGGATTGATCCCGCCGAGCCCCGGGGAAGCCGGCGCACTGCCTGGCGGAGGCTGACGCGGGTCGCCCGGGACGCCAGCGGCACCAGGCCCAACGGAACGGGGTTCTCAACGACCTACGGCTCGGGAGGTTGCGCGAACACCTACCCGACGAGCCACGGGGTCGCCTGCGGTTCAACCAGACCTGCCCCGTTTCCGCACGGTGGAATTGATCCGCACCCCTGACCTGCCGTGGGCCAGAGCAAACCCCGACGATTGGCACTGTGGCGCCCGGTCAGAGGCGCTTTTGGTCTCGGAGCGGGCTCCGGCCCGTCGAGTAGCAAGCCTGGGCGGCGGAGGCGGGTGGGAGCACATTGGTGGTTTGAGCTGATAGCATGGTCCCGGTCCGGCGAGCAGCGCCGGCAAATCGGGCGACGGTGACGGAGGCGAACCCGACCAACCTCAGCGCCCCGGCGGCCGTGAATTATCTGGCCATGGACAATAACGACACGACGCGGATGACGGTCATTGCCTCAGGGACAGGGTCGCGCTTCGCCACGTTTTATCCCTACGGGGAGCCCGGCAACGGGGCGACCTGCGCCGAATACGAGTAGACCAACCAGATCCGGAATTCCAAGGGCGCGGATCATTTCTGGCGCCGCGAATACGCGTCGCAGCTTGCGCGCTGGCTGTCGCCCGATCCGGCCGGCCTGGCCGCCGTCAGCATAACGGACCCGCAGACCTGATTTCATGAGAACGCCGCGGTCGCGGGCCGGCCGACGCCGCGCGGATTGTGCCCTGCTTGTGACGCAACCCTGCCACCCATGACCGTATTTCGCGGCATTAGGCGGTGGTACTCGGTAGGCATCCTGGACGCTGCGCTTGGGCGCAAATATTTGCTGTGTCCAGCATTTGGCATCAATCGGCACCTTCCGGTCCCAAATCGTCCGCGAAATTGACACGGTAGAGGTCAGCGGTTCGAGTCCGCTCGTGCCCGGCAGCGTTTGCAACGCCGGGGCTGGCCCGGCCGCGCCAGCGCCGCGCGAGCCACCGCCGCCGCTGCTGTAAGCCGGCGGGGCGCTGTTCGCCGACCGCGACCCGGCGGCGCGGTCATGCGCCGGCCCGCGCCACCGCCGGGCTTTGTGGACGCGCGGAGGCAGTTAGGTTAGCACCT
>DAHUYO010000152.1 GCA_027315185.1 Acidobacteriota bacterium | reverse complement strand
GGGCGTGTGGCGCATCGCCTGCGACTGCGGCGCCTACGACCAAGCGCTGCTGCTGGGGCGGGCGGGCCTGAAAGGCGGCCACGCCATCGCCGGCGCGGTCGGGCAATGGTTCATCGAACACAAAATGCTGGACCAGGCGCTGCTGTGGATTCGCGGCGATCCGGCGTTTTTCCGCCGCGGCGATTTGGAGCCGGTCTGGCTAGAGTTGTTGCAGGCGATGCAGGCGGCGGACCCGGAGTATTTGCCGGCGCTGGAAACTTGGCTGGAATTGGTGAGCGAAGACCGGCGCAGCCGGCGGGCGGTGCGGCTGCGGCTGGCGCCGACCTACGAGCGGGCGGGGGAATGGGCGAAGGCGGCGGAGTGCTACCGCGCCTTGCTGGACGAGGAGCCGGGGCATCCCGATCACGCCCGGGCGCTGCAGCGCGCCAGGGTGGAGTTGGGCGAGGTGAGCGGCGAACTGCCGCCGGAGCTGGCGGCGCCGGCGATGGCGGAGGACGAGCGCGAGCCGGCGGAGGCAGACGCGGCGGCGGAGCCGGGGAACACCATCCCGGGCGGGAAGCCGGCGGGGCTGGCTGAGTTTGCGATTGGGCCGATGGCGGCGGCGCCCGAACCCGGAGCCTGGGAGGCAGAGCCGGCGGCGCTCGTGGCCGCGGCGGGAACGCCCGCGCCGATGGCCGCGCCGGCGGAGGCCAAGGAACGCTCGGTGGAGATTGACCTGAGCGGCGAATGGCAGGCGGCCCAGCCGGAGGGCGCCGAAGACGGGGATGAGCGGGCGCGGGAGATCGCCTTCTATATCACCAACGGCATGCACGACGAAGCGGCACGGGCGCTGGCCAAGGAGCGCCACCGCCGTCCCAACGATGCCGGGCTGAAACAACTGGAGGCGCAATTGGCGGCGGCGCAAGCCGGCGGAGCGAGCGCCGCGGCGGCAGGAGGTGGGGCGGCGTCGGCGGGCGGCAAGGCGGCGGGCGGCGCGGCGGCGGCGGGAGCGAATGGCGCGGCCGGCTTCGATCCGCTGGCCAACTTGCTGGCGCCGCAAGCCCAGGCGGCGGGGGCGGCGGCGGGGAAGGGCAACCAAGCGCCGGCCGCTGGGCCGGGCGGGGGCTTGCTGGACGACGTGTTCCAGGAGTTCCGCAGCGCCGTCGAGGAGGGGGAGGCCCACGATCAGACCGACCCCGAGGCGCGCTATAACCTGGGCGTCGCCTATCGCGAAATGGGCCTGCTGGAGGAAGCGGTGGCGGAACTGCAAAAAGCCTACGCCGGCTGGCAGTCACGGGGCGGGCCGCCACAGCGGCTCCTGAGCTGCGGCGCGACCATTGCGCTCTGCTTCCAGGCCAGCGGCATGCCGGAGTTGGCGCTGCAATGGTATGAATCCATCCTGACGCAGCCAGGTCTGTCGTCCCGCGAGGCGCTGGGCCCGCGCTTCGAGGCGGCGAAGCTGCTGGAGGAGATGGGCCGCAAGGAGCCGGCGCTGGGCTATTACCGCCAAGTCTACGCCGCGGATGTGGACTACCAAGACGTGGCGGAGTGCGTCAAGCGCCTCAGCCGGGCCTAGGCCGCCGGCGGGCGCCGACGCGGCGCCATGAGCCGCCCTCCCGTGACCGCATCGCGTGCCGCGGCATCCGATCAATGGATGCCCGGCGGCAGGGCCGCTTCCGCGGCGCCGCGCGTGGCGCGCTGGCGAGCGAGTTGCGTGTTCTCCCGCCACGGCGCGCGCCCGAAGGGGCATTGCCGCGGCGCGAACCGCGGCGATGGGGGACGCAAGCCGCCTTCGGCCTTCATTCCGCGTGAATCGCACGGGCCGCCCAGCCGCGTCGCGGCGCTCCGGGTCCGCCCGAACATCGCCGCCGCCACGGCTCGCGTTTCGCGCCCGAGACGCGGAACGATTTACCGCGAACCCAGGACTTGAACCGTTCGGCGCCGCTGCCCACGAGGCAGCCGCGAGGTGCAATCGCCGGCACAACCGATCCGCCGCAGGCAGGGCGGCGACCGGTTTCCGAGCGCCAGCTCAGCTAGCAGGAGGGATGGAAATACCCGGCTCACGGGGCGGCTCACGGGGCGGGGTCCCAGGTAATTCCCTTGTAGAGGCTGCCGATGCGGTAGGCGCGGTAGGCCCAGGTCTGGTCGTTCGGCACGTTGTCAATCATCATGCTCCATACGACCTGGGGCGTGGCGGCATCGGTCACCTC
>DAHUYO010000151.1 GCA_027315185.1 Acidobacteriota bacterium | reverse complement strand
GCGGCGCGGCGCGGTGGGGTGGGGTGCGGCGTGCGGCATCGGGCAGGGCCGCACTCAGCGGCCGGTGAAGCCGGCCCGCGCCAGTTCCCGCCGCAGGCGCTCCAGGCAGCGCGAGCGGGTCAGCGAAACCGAGCCGCGCGCCAGCCCCAACTGCCGCGCGATCGCATCGTAGGGCCGCGGCGGCGTTTCCGTGAACAGCATGGACAGCAGCTCGCGGCAGCGCGGAGGCAGCGCGGCGATCGCCTGCCGCAGCATCTGTTCCTGCTGCCCCTGCCGCAGGCGTTCCTCCAAATCCGGCTCGGCGCTGGCCGCGTGGTCCGGCGCCGCTTCCTCGCCCAGCCACCGCGCCTGTTGCTTGCGGAAGCGGTAGCAGCGGTGGGTGGTGGTGCGGATCAGCCAGGCCGGCAGGGCTTGGGGATCGCGCAGGCGCGGAATCTCCGTCAGCAAGCTCAGGCAGACGGACTGGAAAATCTCCGCCGCATCATCGGGCGCGAAGCCTTGTTTATACGGGATGGAGTAGATCAGGTTCTGATATCGCTCGATCAGCGCCGCCCAAGCGCGTTGGCTGCCCTCCGCGCAGGCGCGCACCAGGCGCGTATCGGGCCAGTGGGCCTCGGGCGTCGCGGCGGGAGCGGCGGTGGCGGCTAGAGCGGTCATGGGCGACTAGTGACGGAGATACAGTTCGGCCGCGTTCCACAGCAAATACGGCCGCAGCACCGCCGGCCGCAGCCCGCCGACGCGATCCTGCGCCGCGACCAGCACGTCGGGGCTGTACAGGCAGATCACCGGCAGATAGCGGGCCACCAAGGCTTGCACTTGATCGTAACTCCGCCGGCGCCGCGCGTAGTTGGCCTCGACCATCTGCCGCCGCATCAAACGGTCCATCTGCGCCTGCCAGGCCGTGTCCGGATGCCGCGCGTTCAGGTCCCACAAGTGGGCGCTGCCGCCGGTCATCCACACGTTCATCTCCGGGTTGGGATCGGCGTCGCCGCTGACCAGGCCCAGCAGGCAAGCGGAGTAATTGTAACCATGGAAGACCCGCGCCAGCAGCGCCTGAAACTGCAGCGGCACGATCCGCATGCGGATGCCGATCCGGGCCAGATCCGCTTGCAGCAGCGCCGCCACCTGCATGCGCTGCGGATTCCCAGGGTCGGTGATCACGGTGAAGCGCACCTCCCGTCCCCGCGGGTCCAGCAGCGGTCCTTGGCCGCGGCGATGAAAGCCGATCGCCGCCAGCAGGCGCAGCGCCCGGGCGTCGGAGCGGGGCGGATCGGCGATCCGCGGGTCCACCCAGCGCTTCTCGCCCGGCGTGACCTGATCCCATAACGCCGTCGCCCGTCCCTCGAACACCAGCCGCAAAATCGCCTGGCGGTCAATTGCCGCCGAGATCGCCTGCCGGAAGCGCACCCTGCGGAACCAGCGCTGCTGGTATTGCAGCCGCGGCAAGCGGCGCCCCGCCAGATGGTTCAGGTTGAAGAACAAAAAGTCATATTCCAGTCCCGGCCCCAGATCCCGCACCCAATAATGCCGCGCTCCGGCCATGGCCTGCAGCAGCGCAAAATTCTCTGCGCTGAACCCGCTGATCAGATCCACGTCCCCGGCTTGGAAGCGCAGCACCTCGGTGTCGCCGGCGGGAACGATCAAAAAGGTAAGGCGGTTCAGATACGGCAGCCGCCGGTGTCCCGCTCCCGGCGCGAAGCGCCAATAATAGGGGTTCCTCGCCAGCACCAACTTCTGCCCGGGAACGTACCGCGCCAGGCGGAACGGCCCCAGGCCGGCGATGGCTCCCGGGGCGGTGGACGGGCCCCAGGCATGAGCCAGCTTGCCGTCGCGTAGCAGAGGGGCCAGAAGCGTTTTCGGCAGCATCGCGACGCCGTCGAACAGCCGCAGCGCCGCCGCGTCCGGCGACGCCAAATCGAACTCGACCGTGTAACGGCCCAGACGGCGCACCCGGATCGGCCGGCCGCCGACCGTCAGCAGGTCGCGCTGCGGCGAATCCAGGCGGGGATCGAGATAGACGTGGAAGCTGAACACCACGTCCGCGACGGTGAACGGCTCGCCGTTGGAAAACCGCACGCCCCGCCGCAGGTGCAGAATATAGCGCCGCCCCCCGTCGCGCACCGTCCAGCGCGTGGCCAGCGCCGGCTCGATCTGTTGCGTGTACCGGTTGATGTGAATCAGGTCGCCGTTGATCAGTCCGATCACCGTCTGCGACGGCAGGTCCAGCGCCGTGACCGGATTCAGCGTC
>DAHUYO010000150.1 GCA_027315185.1 Acidobacteriota bacterium | reverse complement strand
GGGCGTCTCGATGCAAGCTCTCCGCGGGCATGTCTCTATTCTACCGGCCCGCCGCGCCGGCCGCCTCTTGACGCCATGGGCCAGGCGCGCTACGTTCAACATAGATACCCTATAGGGGTATACAAGGGAGCCCCGATGCAACACCTGAAACTCACCATCGAAGGCATGAGCTGTGACCACTGCGTGCACGCCGTGGAAAAGGCGCTCAGCGCGCCCGGGGTGGAAAATCGCGCCGTCCGCGTCGGCTCAGCCGAACTGGATTACGATCCCGGCAAAGTCACCCCGGAGGCCCTGGTGGCGGCCATCGGAGAAGAAGGCTTCGCCGCCAAGATCGCCTAGGCCATGAGCGCGGGGACGATCGCGGTCACCGCCGCGGGGCTGGCGGCGATCGCCTGGGTCAATTGGTACTTCTTCCTCAGCTCGCCCCGGGGGGGCGCCCGGCCCGCGGCGCGCGGCCGAGGTGTCCGGCGATGAATTCCACTCCCTCCAAGCCGGCTAAAATCGCGCCGCCGCAGGCGACCAGCGGCGCCACGCTGCCCATTACCGGCATGACCTGCGCTTCCTGCGCCCAGCGGGTGCAGCGCGCCCTCAGCCGCACCCCCGGCGTGCGCCACGCCACGGTCAATTTCGCCACCGAGCGGGCCACCGTCGTCTACGATTCCGCTCCCGCCGCGCTGGACCGCATGGTCCACGCCGTGCGCGAAGCCGGATATGACGCCCGCATCACCACCGCCCACTTGCAGCTTGGGGGAGCCGAGATGGTCGCCGACCCCGGCGAAGTCGAGCGCGCCGTCCGCGGCCTGCCGGGCGTGCTGGCGGCGCGCTACCGGCCGGATGGCGCCCTGGATATTGACGTGCTGCCCGGCAACGCCACGGTCACGGACTTTACCCGCGCGCTGGAAAGCCGCGACTGGCGCGTGGCCAACCGCGCCGAGGACGGTGAAGCCGCCGCCGTGGCCGCCCACGCGGCCGCCCTCCGCGGCCTGCGCCGCCGCATGATCGCGGCCATGCTCTTGGCCGCGGTCACCATGCTGGTCTCGATGCTGGTGCTGCCCGCCTCCGCCGCCGGCAGCCTGGATCTGCTGTCCCGGCTGATGGCCCCGGCGCACCATGCCGTCGCCGTGGCGCTGCCCTGGCTAGCGGCGTTGCCCGCCGGCGCGCTGCGCTGGCTGCTGCTGGCCCTGACGCTGCCCGTGGTGCTGTGGGCGGGGCGGGATTTCTACGTTCGCGCCTACAAAGCCTTCCGCCATCATGCCGCGGACATGAACACGTTGATCGCGGTGGGCACCGGCGGCGCCTTGCTGTTTTCCCTGCTGGCCACCATGACGCCCGGCTTATTCACCCGCCACGGCATGCCCGCCGACGTGTATTACGACGCGGTCAACTGGATCATCGCCCTGATCTTGCTGGGCAATCTTTTGGAGAGCCGCGCCCGCGGCCAAACCTCCGCCGCCATCCGCCATCTGCTGGCGCTGCGGCCGAAGCTGGCGCACGGCGTGGTGATGGGCGCCAACGGCGAGGAGACGGTGGCCGACCGCCCGGTGGAGGATCTGGCGCCCGGCGACCTAGTCCGCGTTCTGCCCGGCGAGCGCCTCCCGGCGGATGGCCGGGTGCGCGCCGGTCACAGCGCGGTGGATGAAAGCATGCTGACCGGCGAACCCTTGCCGGTGGAAAAGCAGCCCGGCGCCGAGGTGACCGGCGGTACGGTCAATGGCCATGGTTCCCTGCTGCTCGAGCTGACCCGCACCGGCCAGGACACCGCCTTGGCGCAGATCGTCCGCTTGGTGGAAGCGGCGCAAGGCTCCCGCCCGCCCATCCAGCGCCTCTCCGACCAAGTCGCCGGCATCTTCGTGCCCGTGGTGTTGAGCGTCGCTATCGCCACGTTCGTCTTGTGGTTCGATTTCGGCCCCGCTCCCGCCCTGCTGTGGGCGATGTTCACCGCGGTGGCGGTGCTGGTCATCGCCTGCCCCTGCGCCATGGGCTTGGCCGTGCCCACGGCGGTGATGGTGGGCACCGGCAAGGGCGCCGAGCACGGCATTCTGATCCGCGGCGGCGAAGCCCTGGAGCGGGCCCGGTCCGTGACCACCGTGCTCCTGGACAAGACCGGCACCATCACCCAAGGCCGCCCGGCGATCGTGGCCGTCTCTCCCGCCTCCGGCGAGAGCGCCGCTACCCTGCTGGCGCTGGCGGCGGCGGTGGAGCGCCATTCCGAGCATCCGCTGGCGGCGGCGGTCGCACAGGCGGCCGACACCGCCGGCGCGCCGGTCTGGACGGCGCAAAACATCCAGGCGGTTCCCGGCCGCGGCGCCGCCGGCGAGGTGCTCAC
>DAHUYO010000014.1:267-54217 GCA_027315185.1 Acidobacteriota bacterium | reverse complement strand
GCAAAGCCTGGCGGACCTCGTGGAGGATGCGCTCGGGCTGGAGCGGGAACTCGTCGGAGTCGCGGCGGTGCATCCACTGGGCGGCGAAGGCGGCGCGGGCGGCGGCGATTTCGCGCACCGGGGCGCCGCGGGCGGGGCGGGGCAACTGGCGGGCGGCGGCGGCGATGGCGGTGATCTGCGGCACCCCGGCGCCGCTGACGACGCGCGTGGTGCAGATCGAACCCGGGCCGATGCCGACCTTAATGCCGTCGGCGCCGGCGTCAATCAGCGCCCGGGCGCCTTCATAGGTGGCCACGTTGCCGGCGATGACGTCCAGCGCCGGCAGCGCCGCCTTGACCCGGCGGACGGCATCCAGGACGCGCTGCGAATGGCCGTGGGCGGTATCAATGGCGACCAGATCCACCTGCTGGCGGGCCAGCGCTTGCGCCCGCTCCAGGAAATCGCCGGTGGCGCCGATGGCGCCGCCGACGCGCAGCCGGCCGTGCTCGTCCTTCGCCGCCAAGGGATATTTCAGCTTCTTCTGGATGTCCTTGACGGTGATCAGGCCCTTCAACATGTAGTGGTCGTCCACCACGAGAAGTTTCTCCACGCGATGGCGGTGCAGGATGCGCTCGGCTTCCTCCAAGGTGGTGCCCACCGGGACGGTGATCAAGTGGTCCTTGGTCATGACGTCGCCGATGCGCTGCTCCACGCGCGTTTCAAAGCGCAGGTCGCGGTTGGTGAGAATGCCGACCAGCCGCCCGGATTTGGTGACGGGCACGCCGGAGATCTTGTACTTCCTCATCAGCTCCAGCGCGTCGGCCAGCTTTTGTTCCGGCTCGACCGTGACCGGCGCGACAATCATGCCGCTTTCCGAGCGCTTCACCCGGTCCACTTCCTCGGCCTGGCGGGCGATGGTCATGTTGCGGTGAATGATTCCCAAGCCGCCCTGCTGCGCCAAGGCGATCGCCAGCCGGGACTCGGTCACCGTGTCCATGGCGGCGGAAAGGATGGGGATGTTGAGGCGGATGTGCCGGCTGACCTGAGTTGCGGTGTCCGCCTCCGCCGGAGTCATGTCCGAGTAGGCGGGCAGCAACAAAACGTCGTCGAAGGTCAGCGCTTCAGGAACCGGGAATTCAATCATGGGCCGCGCCGGGGAAAACTCCAGTTTACCAGGCAAGGCCCAGGCCGGCGCGGCGCGGAATGGCGGCTGGAATCGCCGCGGGGACCAGGGGCGAGCGGCGGTTCCCAGGCCCGGCGCGCGACGTTGCATGCGCCGAAGGCGACGTCCGCGGCCGCTTCTGCGCTCCGCGGGCGATCCGGACCGAGGCGGGCGCGCGCCGCGCCTCTCCGTGAGCGCGGGCAGCGGTGGTTCACTGCGCGGCTGGTTTGCGCCGCGCGGGCGGCGAGGTCGCGGCCAACGCTTCCCCCGGCTTCAACGGTCGCAGTTCCGCGGCGAAATACCTTCCCGGCCATCCGCACTCCGGGCAGGTGACGCGGTAGATGCCGAAATGATCCAGCTTGGGGCAGTGGTGCGTGGCGAAGAGCAGGCCGCAACGGCCGCACTTCACGGCGAAACCGGAGTTGGCGGGCATAACCACGTGCTTCGATGCCCGTGGCTGCCTGCTACGCTGCCCGTGGATTGGCCGTCGCCGACGGTTCAGTGCCAAATCGTACCAGGTCGCCACGGCGGGGAAAATGGCCCCGGGCGGTTTTCCCTATCGAAAGCCGCGCGAGCGGACATATATAATGGGCAAGACTTGAAGCCAGTACGACAGCTGTAAGCCCAAACGCGCGTGCAGGGGCGTCACGACGCGCGGCATTTCGGAGAAGAACTCGTCTCAGTGAACCGGCGTCGCTTCCCCCTATCCCTTTCCGTAGGGCTGCTACTTGCGTTGTGGGTAGCGGCGCCCGCTTTTGGCCAAGCCAAGGCGAAGCCGGCGGCGCCGCCCGCGGCCGGCAAACCATCGCCGCCGGCCCAGGCAAAGCCGCCCGGTGGTTCGGCCAGCAACAATATCGTCGCGGCGGTGGAATGCTTCAATAACCACCGCGTGCCCTGCCAGACGATCCTGGCGCACATTTATACCCATCCGGGCATGGTGTATGACCCGGCGCAGGTGAACCGGGATTTCAATTCCCTGTGGAACACCGGGTTTTTCGACAATTTGGTCTTCAAGCGCCTCAACACGCCGCAGGGAGTCGTGTTGCAGATTTGGGTGACCGAGCGGCCGCTGATCCGCAGCATTAAATACAAGGGGCTGCATTCCATCACCGAGTCCGACGTTCTGGACCGCTATGAAGCGCGCAACGTCCATTTGGATATGGACGGGCCCTACAATCCCACCCAAGCCAAACACGCCGTGGACGCCATCAAGGAGCTGCTGGGCGAGCACGGCCGCCAGTACGCGACCGTCAAGGTGGAAGTGGCGCACCTGCCGCCAAGTTCGGTGGCCCTGACCTTCGTGGTAAACGAGGGCCCCAAGGTCAAGGTGGGCAAAATCCGCTTCACCGGCAACCGCCACGTCAGCTCCGACACCCTGGAGAATGCCATGCATAACCTGCGCCCCATCGGCATTCCCGACTCGCTGATCTTCGAGCACCTGTTCGCCAAAACCTACGGCGCGGCGCAGCTATCGGAGGACCTCGAGGGCGTGCGCGAGGCGATGCAGGACCGCGGCTACTTCGAGGCCGTGGTGGAGGACCCGACGCTGAAGCTGCGCACCACGCACGGCATGCGGTTCTTGTTTTTCGGCGGCGGCATCGGCAAGCGGGTGGACATTACCATTCCCGTCGCGGAAGGCGAAAAGTACTACGTCGGGAAGATCCATTTCCTCAATAGCCACTTCATCACGAATACCCAGCTGCTGGAGCAGGTCTTCGGCATGCACACCGGCGACGTCATGGACGTCTCCAAGATCCGCAAGGGATTGAAAAACCTGCGCAAGCTCTACGGCGAGTTCGGCTATATCAACTTCGTCGCCAATCCGGAATTCCATCCCAACGACAAAACCCGCCGCGTGAGGGTGAATATGGACGTGCATGAAGGCAAGCCGTTCTTCATCCACCGCATCGAGTTCACCGGCAACACCACCACGCGCGATAAAGTGATTCGCCGCGCACTGCTGGTGCAGGAGGGGCAGCGCTTCAACACCATCGCCTGGAAAAACAGCCTGTTGCGCCTGAACCAGTTGGGCTATTTCAGCAGGATTACGCCCCAGGACGCCACCATCCACCAGAACACCTCCGGGCCGGAGGGCGAGGTGGATATCAACCTGCATGTGCATGAAAAAGGCAAGAACACGATCGGCTTGAGCGGCGGCGTCAGCGGCATTGCCGGCAGCTTCCTGGGGTTGAATTACGCCACCAACAACTTGCTGGGTCTGGGGGAAACGCTGGCGGTCAGCGCCGAATACGGCTCGCTGGAAAACAGCATCAACTTTTCCTTCACCGAGCCGTACGTCGCCGACCGCCCGATCCAGCTCGGGTTCAGCGTCTATCATTCCAGCTTCCACTACGACCAGGCGAAGGAAGCCTCCATCTTGTACGGCACCAATCTGGTGCCCTACTTCCAGTCGCTGGGCGGCCCCAACGGGCAGGGCCTGCTGAACTATTTGCAGAACAGCACCGGCTTCACCGTCAGCACCAGCACGCCGACCGGACCCTTCACGCGCCTGGGCTTGACCTACGGCTATGACCTGTCCCGCATTGACCCGCTGACCACCGCGGCCAATGTGCTGTTCAACAATATCGCCTACGTGGGTGTCGGCGGGCCGCATCTGACCGCCACCTCGGGGATCCAAACCAGCCGCATCGTTCCGTCGTTTACCTACGATACGGTCAACAGCTATTTCTTCCCCACCGGCGGCAAGGAGCTGGATTTGGAGGCATCGTTCGCCGGCATCGGCGGGAATGTGCGGACCTTCCAGCCTACGGTCAGCTTCCGCTATTTCCATACTTTCGGCTGGCACAACGTCTTCGGCTTCCGTTTGCTGGGTTCGTTCATCACCGGCTACGCGGGCGGCGTGCCCCCGAGCTTTGATCGCTTCTACATCGGTGGGGAGCAGACCATCCGCGGCTTTGACCTGTTGTCGGTTACCCCAATCGCCGAGGTCCCGTCCACCAGCCAGGTGGCGCTCTACGATCCGACGCAGCCTTGCACTTCGGTACAGGCGACCTATGACCAGTGCACGCCGTTGTCCATCACCGTGCCGGCGCCGACTCCAACCAACCCCAACGGCGCCTCGGCGGTGACGTTTCCCATCACCATACCCAGCTTTCAGTTGACCACGCCGGGCGGGGACACCGAGGGCGTCGCCAACTTCGATTACCGCATTCCCATCGTTGGGCCGGTCTACCTGGTGCCGTTTATGGACGTCGGCATCAATAAGATTTCGTTCACCAAGCAGTTGCGGCTGAACCCCAGCGTGCTCTCCAGCCTGCAAAACGAATTTTGCAGCGGTTTTATGCCGGGCACTCCGGGTCTGAGCAATTGCGACAACCGCTTCCCCACCAAGATTCCCCTGGTGCCGGGAACCAACTCGCAAGTGCGCATGTCCACCGGCTTGGAATTGGAAGTGATGATGCCGGTCATCCATCAGCCCTTCCGCGTCTACTACGCCTTCAACCCCTTGCGCGTGAATGAAAACATCCTGCCGCCAACCCTGTTCAACAAGCAGGACTTCTTGAACCAAATTCCGGCGGCTTATCAGAACAACCCCGCGGTGCAAAGCGCCCTGGCGTTCACCATGCGCCGCTTGACCGCGGGCGCTCCGGAGCCGTTCCAGGAGGCGCCGCACGTGTTCCGCTTCACGGTAGGCACCACGTTCTAACCGCAACGGCCCGATTGACCGCCGGGAATCACATGCGTATACTGAGCAAAACTCAGCACTTATCTCTTTGGTTGCGAGGATCGGTATGAGATTGCAGCGATGGCTGTTTTCCAGCGGCGCCGGGGTTTTGGCCTGTGCCTTGACCATGAGCATCTCGGCCCCAGCCGCGCTCGCGGCACAACCTGCCGCGTCCGCGGCGTCGCCCGCCGCCGCTCCCACCCGGGTGGCGATCATAGACATTCAGGCGGCGATCCGCGCCACCGAGGAAGGACAGCAGGCGGCGAAGCGGATCCAGACGGAGTTCGCGCCCCGGCGCAACGACCTCAAGGCGCAGACCCAACAACTGCAGGCCTTGCAGCAACAGCTCAAGGATGGCGGGAACACGCTCAGCATCGGCGCCAAGGACGAGTTGGAACAGCGCATTGCCCTCAAGCAAAAGCAGATCCAGCGCGCCTACGAGGACGCGCAGAGCGATTTCCAAAGCGCCAATAGCGACGCGGTGAATCGCATCGGCCAAAAAATGATGAAGGTGGTCAGCACCTACGCCACCGCGCAAGGTTATTCGCTGGTGCTGGACGTCAGCAATCCGAACACGCCGGTGCTGTTCGCCGCCAAGGGCATCAACATCACCGCGCCCATCGTGGCGCTGTATAACAAGGACTATCCCGTGGCCGCGGCTAGCAGTTCCACCGCATCGCATTAGCGGGCAAAGTCCCGCGGCTCCCCGGCCAGAGGCGAAGGCGGTGGCCGCAATGGTTGCCGCCCCAGGGCGGTCGGCTGCGGAGCATCAATGGAGGTTGTGAGCATCTTGAAACGTGCAATTGGGTTTCGGTGTTTTCGCGTGCGGCCTGAGTTGGTGGCTCTCAGCCTGGTCCTCGGCTTGAGTGGAGGCGCATGGGCGCAGAGCGGAGCGGGCGCAAGCGCCCAACCCGCGGCTTCCTCGTCCCCGGCTACCACGCGGGTGGCGATTATTGATGTGCAGGCGGCGATCCGTGCCACCCAAGAAGGAAAAAAGGCCGCAGCGCAGATTCGGTCGGAGTTTACTCCCAGGCAGAACGCCCTGAAGGCGCAGACCCAACAGTTGCAGGCGTTACAACAGCAGCTCAAGGACGGGGGCAACACGCTGAGCATTGGCGCCAAGGATGAGCTCCAGCAGCGCATCACCGACAAGCAAAAGCAAATCCAGCGTGCCTACCGGCAGGCGCAGAACGATCTCGAAAGCGCGGAAAGCGACGCGGTGAACCGCATTGGGCAAAAGATGATGAAGGTGGTCAGCACCTACGCCGCCGCGCACGACTATGCCCTGGTGCTGGATATCAGCAATCCGAACACGCCGGTGCTGTTCGCGTCCAAGGACATCAACATCACCGCGCCCATCGTCGCGCTTTTTAACCGGGATTACCCCGTGGCCGCGACCGGCAGCGCCGGCGCCCCGAAGAAATAACCGATCGCGCGCGCCGCGCCCATGCCGGGGCGCCGCAGGGGGCGTGAGGCGCCGGGCACGGTCTGTGGTCCCGCGCGCACTCGTCGGCCGCGGATCGTGTAGGCTAAAGGAATCTTGGGGCGCTTGATGCATTGCGGCCGCACCCGGCACCGGCTGCTGTTTGTGCTGGTTGGGCTAGGCCTGGTCCTGGGCCTCCGCACCGCCGCCTGGGCGCAGAGCCGAACTACTCCTGCGGCTTCGGGCGCCGCTCCGCTTGGCGCCGCAACCGCCTCCGCCCGGCCCAATTTGGCGGCGGCGTATTACCACTACATGATGGCCCGGCTCTTCGAGGGGCGGGCGGAGTTGGCCGGCAGCGGCAAGATGGCTTCCCAGGCGTTGCAGCAATATCGCTTGGCCATTGACGCCGATCCGCATTCGTCCTATTTGCCGGTGCAAATGGCGGGGCTGCTGTTCCGCACCGGGAGCACGGGCGACGCGATTCGCCTGGCGCGCAGCGTGACTCGTGAGCACCCGGACTCCGTCGCCGCCCACGAGCTGCTGGGCGAAATCTACGCCCGGCTGCTGGGCGATGGCGCCGACAGCCATGCCGGCGACATGGCGCGATTGGCGGCGCGTCAGTTCCGGGCGCTTACCCGCTTGCGGCCTAACGATGCCGAGTTCCACCTGACGTTGGGTCGTCTGTATACCGTGGAGGGCGACACGGCCAACGCGGAGCGGGAGTTCCAGACGG
This sequence comes from Acidobacteriota bacterium, assembly GCA_027315185.1. Lineage (GTDB taxonomy): Bacteria > Acidobacteriota > Terriglobia > Terriglobales > SCQP01 > JAKAUF01. The sequence continues at coordinate 47,235 of DAHUYO010000014.1, read as the reverse complement.
TGCGCCACCTGGCGGGAGACACCGCAGCGGCCGTGGCGGACCTGGTGCGGCTCTACGCGGATCATGGAGAAATGGCCAAGGCGCAGGATGTTTTCGCCTCTGTGCCGGCCGACCGGCGCACTGGCGAAATGTACGCCGCCTTGGCTAGCGCCTATCACGATCGCCACCAATTCGCCGCCGCGGCGGCGGCCTACCAGCAGGCGGTGGCAGCGGATGCCGGGAACCCCGCCTATCGCCAGGGCTTGGCGTCCAACTTGTATCACAGCGGGCAGTTACAGGCGGCCCGGCGGCAATACCAATGGTTGACCCGGGCGGAGCCGGGAAATGGACGCTATTGGTTGCGGTTGGCGGAAATTGATCAGCACACCGGCCAGCTGCAAAAGGTTCGGCTGGACCTGGCGGCCGCCCAGCGTGCCGATCCGGGGGATCCCGCGGTTGCTTTTTTCCGCTCGCAGTTTGAGGAATCCCAGGGCCATTATGCGCGCGCCGCGCAGGCGTTGCGCGACGTGCTGCAAGGCACGCGCGCGGCGGATGGCCACTATGCGGCGCAGGTGGCCCACGAGCGCGGATTGTTTTGGGAGAAGCTGGGCACGCTGGAACGTCAGGCGGGTCATCCCGGCAAGGCGGTGACGGCGTTCACCCACATGCGGCGCTTCGGGCGGCGGAGCCGCATTCGCGGCTATCTACAGCTTTCCTCGACGTATGGCCACGTCCATCAATACGCGCAAGCCCTGTCCACCGCGCGCGCCGGGTGGAGCGCATTTCCTCAAGACCGGGCTCTGGCGGTGAATTACGCGCTCCTGCTGGCGGGGAATGGCCAGGACAAACCGGCGGTGGCGGTCCTGCAACCCTTCTTGCAATCGCCGGCCCATCGCCGCTCCGCCTGGTTGGCCCTGGCGGAGGTGAAAGAACGCGGCAAGCACTGGGGCGGCGCCCGGCACGCGTTGCAACAAGCCGCAGCGTTGTCCACCAGCAACGCCGAACGGGCGATGGTGCAGTTCATGCGCGGCGATTTGGCCAGCCAGCGCCATCACTACCGCTCCGCCGCGCGCGATTTGCAAGCGGCCCTGAAGCTCGATCCCAACAATACCCTGGCGCTGAATGATCTCGCCTATCTGTGGGCCGATCACGGCGTGCACCTGCGCCAAGCGTTGCGGGCCATCCAGCAAGCCGTGGCCGCGGAGCCGGAAAACGGCGCCTATTTGGATAGCCTGGGCTGGGTGTATTTCCATCTCAACCAGCTTCCGGAGGCGATTCGCCAACTGCAAAAGGCGGTACGGCTGGAGCCCCTTGACCCCACCATTGCCGGGCATTTAGCCGCGGCATACCAGCGGGCCGGACAGTTGCCGCCCGCCGCGGCCGCATGGCGTCGGGCGCTGGCGAATTGGCGCAGCAGCGCGCCGGCGGACTACGACTCCCACGCCGTTTCCCGCGACCGCAAGCGACTGGCGCAGGTGGAAAAGCTTCTGGCGCACCGGACACGCGATTAGCGGCGCTCAGGGTGGCTTCCAGCCGCCCGACCTCTGCCCATCGCGGGGGCCGCGTCCTTTGCCCAGGGGCAAAGCGGGCGCGGGAGGGGGTGCAAAGTTCCGCGCGCGCCCGCGTGCGGAGAAGAATGCCGCTTTTCGCCTGCGTAAGAACAGCGGCGCTGCCGGCGGCGACGCCTAGCAATCAGCTATCCTGGGCGCACCCACGGCGGGCCGCGGGCCCCCGGGTTGTCCCAACAACAGAAATTGCCGGCGTCGCGGGATCAGGCGTCCGCGGTATCGGCGTTCGGGAGGTCCAGGTGCGCCCGGTCCAAATGCCGCCGCAACAGGAGCATCGCATCCTCCACGCCAATGCCCTGAACCGTCGCCATCTCATCAATCAGCAGCGCGACGGCGCGGTCCAGCATCTTCTTTTCCCGGAATGAAAGCGGCTTGACATGGTGCAGTTGCAGCAGGCTCTTCAGCACTTCGGCCACCTGCAACATCGCGCCGGTGCGCATTTTTTCCGAGTTTTCCTTAAACCGGCCCTTCCAATCCGAGGGCGAATGGCACTCGCCGCCTTGCAGATAGTGCAGGATGTGGGCTACATCTCCCGGCTTGGCCACCGGCCGCATGCCGACGCAGTCCACGTTATCCAACGGCACCATCACCCGTAAATTGCTGGCTTCGATTTTCAGCAGGTAAAACTGCTGCATGTTGGCGCCCATATTGCGGCTGCTGATCTGCTCGATCACGCCGACGCCGTGATTGGGATAAACCACCTTATCCCCGACCCGGAACATCCATGCGCTCATCAGGAATCCACCTGTTTCTGGAACGTCGCTACGCTACGCTCCCGCCCGAGAAAGGGGCAAAACCGTGTGATCGCTTACGGCAGGATTATGACAAATAGATGACGCTGACCGCAAGGCTCCCTACGCCCAATAGGTGCGGTCCAGCGTTCGGTATTGGATGGCCTCGGAAATATGTTCCGCGGCGATTTCGTCGCATTCCGCGAGGTCGGCGATCGTCCGCGCCACCTTCAAAATGCGGTCATGGGCGCGGGCGCTCAGCCCCATGCGCTCCATCGCTGTCTCCAGCAGCCGGCCACAAGCCGTGGAAAGGTCGCAAATGTCCGCGACTTGCCTTGCAGACATTTGCGCATTGGCGAATATGCCTCGCTCCAAACGGAAGCGCTCCAGTTGGCGCTCGCGCGCGGCGACGACGCGGCGGCGAATGGCCGCGGAGCCCTCCGCCGGCGTGGCGGCGCGCAGCTCCTGGTATTTCACCGCCGGCACGTCCACATGAATGTCAATGCGGTCCAGCAGCGGGCCGGAGATGCGCGTGACGTAGCGCTGGATCTGGGGCGGCGTGCAGTGACACTCCCGCGTCGGGTCGTTGAAGTAGCCGCACGGGCACGGGTTCATCGCCGCCGCCAGCATGAACCTTGCCGGGAACGTTACGGCGCTGGAGGCGCGGACGATATTCACGCGGCCATCTTCCAGCGGCTGGCGCATCGCTTCCAGGGCGTTGCGCTGGAACTCCGGCAGCTCATCCAAGAACAAGATGCCGCGGTGAGCCAGGCTCACTTCTCCCGCTCTGGGCGGGTTGCCGCCGCCGATCAGCCCGGCATCGGAGATGGTGTGGTGCGGCGCGCGAAACGGCCGGTGCGCCAGCAACCCGCCCCCCGCCAACATCCCGGCGACGCTGTGAATTTTGGTCGCCTCCAGCGCTTCGTCGAAGGTGAGCGGCGGCAGCACCCCGGGCATGCGCCGCGCCAGCATGGTCTTGCCCGAGCCCGGTGGGCCGATCATCAAAATATTGTGCCCGCCGGCGCAGGCGACTTCGATCGCCCGCTTGGCCGTGGCCTGGCCTTTGACTTCGAGAAAATCCTCCGGATATTCCGCGCCGCTGGCCAGCCGGGCTGCGGTGTCCACGCGCACCGCCAGCGGCGCCGTTGCGCCGTTGACCCACTGCAACACTTCCGGCAGATTCCGCGCCGCATGGACCTGCACGCCGCTGACGACAGCCGCTTCGTCGGCATTGTCCCGCGGAACGACCAAGTGGGGAATTCGCAGCTCCTTCGCCAGCACCGCGATCGGCAGCGCCCCTCGCACCGGGCGCACCGAACCATCCAAGGCCAATTCGCCGATGAACAAATAATCGGCGATGCCCAGCGCCGTGCCGTCGGCCCCCGCACGGCCCTTGCCGCCGTTGCCCGCCCGCGGCCGCGCCAGCGCCCCCCAGGCGCCCAGCAGGGCCATGGCCATGGGCAGGTCAAAGGCCGAGCCCTCCTTGCGCACGTCCGCCGGCGCCAGATTGATCAGCACATTGGCGTTGGGGGCGTCGAAGCCGCAATTGCGTATCGCCGCGCGCAACCGCTCCCGGCTTTCCCGCACCGCCGTATCCGGCAGCCCCACCGTGGCGAACATCGGCTCCTCCCGGGAGGTCGGCGAGGTGTCCACCTCGACCTCCACCAGGGTCGAATCAATGCCCGTCACCGAAGCGCTAAGCGTCCGAAATAGCATGAGCCGGGCCTCTAATCACAACAGAGACCCGGCTCCAGAACAATTCCCCCGAACGGGGGCCGAAGGCGATGCGCCGGACTACGCCGCAGTCACCGGCCGCCGCCGCAGCGCCAGCCCCAGCAGCCCGAGCCCCGTGGCCAGCAGCAGCCAAGTCGCCGGCTCCGGCGCCGACACCGTACCATTGACGCCGCCATCGTTGGTCCACACGGTCGAATCACCGGTATCGGTCAACGCCGCGAAGATGCTGCCCGTCGGCTCGCCGCCGGGAATCATGATGTTGACGAGCGGATTATCGGCGCCCGAAAGCGCGCCGGTCGCGATCAGAAACGTGGTCACCTGGAAGCTGTTCACCGTCATTCCGAGGCCCGCTTCGTAGGTTTCGAAATCCTGAAAATTGGTCAGGTTGTTGGAACTGTTGAAGCCGCTGATCACGTCAGCCAGGAACGCATTCGTGCTGTTCACCTGGGCGGCCTGTGTCGTGCCCGGGCCGATGCCGGCCAGCGTGGTCGGACCGGTCTGGCTCCCGCTGCCGTAGTTCTGGTAGAGCGTCGCGGCGCCTAGCGGGTTGTAGCTATCACCATTGGGCTGAATCAGCGCCAGGGTGATGTAGCTGGACGCCGTGGCCGAGCCTTGGAGGTAAATGCTGATGTTGCTTCCGCTACCTAGCAGCACCGGGTCCAGCGGCTGGTTCAGTCCGGTGGCATTGCTGGTTCCTGCGCCCGTGCCGATGTTGATGGTGCCTGCCCAGGCATTGGCGGCCAAGCCCACGCTCAACGCCACAGCCATCACCCACATTCCTTGCTTGCATGCTAAGAGTCTCATCGCGGTCCTTCCGAGGGGGCCAACAATAAGAGAGTAAGCAATTTTAATTCCATTGTTCGCACGTTGAAAAGCAAAGGCCTAGCTGCCGCGCCGTGCGCCGACGCGCAAAGTGTTGCAGATAACCTCCGTAGGGTTGCGCTCCGCTCGCGGGGGCCGCGCCTTTGGGCAGGGGGCAAAGCAGGCGTGGAATGACTGCGGAACTCCCCGAGCGCCGCGGCGCGCAGAGGGATGCTTCGGCCCGCCCGCGGCAAAGGACGCTGCGCGGTCCCCCAGAGAAGTGCGAAAGCCGGGCAACGCCCCACGCCAAGCGACCGCCGGGCCGGGCCGGCGGGGTCCCGGACCCACCGGGCGCGCCAGCGGGGCCCGAAACCACCCTAAGGGATGCGGGGCGCCCCGCCGCCGCGGGCGGGCCTGGGGCGCGCGCCTAAATGCTGCCTGGCTTTGCCGCCGTCGTGGCCGTGGCGCTGCTAGCCTGGTTGCATGGACGCGTTGCCTATTCTCAGCCCCGTCGTCATATGGGTGCATAACCGCTTTGCCCTGTGGAATTGGCCCCAGGAAGCGACGGCGGAGTTGCGCCGCGAATTTCCCGAGACGGAGTTTGTGGTTCCCGCTTCGGAAGCGGACCTGCTGGCCACCCTGCCCCGCGCCCGTGTGCTGATTGCTGGACCGCTCCCGTCCGGCGCCCTGCGGCACGCCGAGCACCTGATCTGGGTGCATTCGCCCGCCGCCGCCGTGCATCATCTTTTGACCCCGGGATTGGTCGCCGGCCCGGTGCGCGTCACCAATGGCCGCGACATTCATGGCGGCCCGGTCGCCGAACATGCCTTGGCCATGATGTTGGCCATCGCCCGCGGCTTGCCGGAGGCGGTGCGGGCGCAGGCCCGCCATCACTGGGCCCAGGAAGACATTTGGCGCGGCCCGTTGCAGCCCCGCCAGTTGCGCGGCTCGACCGCGGTACTCATCGGCTTGGGCGCGATCGGCGGCGAGTTGGCGCGCCTGCTCAAGGCTTTGGGCATGACCGTTTTGGCCGTCCGTGCCCATCCCGAGCAGGGCGCCGGCGCCGCGGACGAGGTGCATGCCCCGGCCGCCTTGGATGACTTGCTGCCGCGCGCCGATTATGTCGTCTTGGCCCTACCCGTGACGCCGCAATCGCAGGCGCTGCTGGATGCCCACCGGCTTGCATTGTTGCCGCCGCAAGCCTGCGTCATCAATGTTGGCCGGGGGGCGCTGCTGGATCAACCAGCGCTAGCCGCGGCGCTGGCCGCCGGGCGGTTGCGGGCGGCGGCGTTGGACGTCTTCGCCCAGGAGCCGCTGCCGCCGGATTCCCCGCTCTGGGACCTGCCCCAAGCCCTTATCGTTCCCCATCTCGGCTCCGCCACTGCCGCCATGTGGCCGCGGCAAGTCGCTCTTATCGCCGCCAACCTGCGCCGCCTGTCCGCCGGCCAGCCCTTGCTGGGCGAAGTCAACAAACAGCGCGGTTACTAGCTCGCCTCGCGCGAGCGTCTTTGCCCCGGGGGCAGCGCCGGTGCGGGAAGGCCGCAAGACTGCCCTCGCGCCCAACGGCGCGCGGAAGAATGCCGCGGCTCGCCAGCTGAAACGAAGCGGCCCGGCCCCACAGCGCCGCGCAAGCGAAACCGCGCCGCGCGCCCCTCCGCCCGTGTTCCGCGTACACTGGCGAAGTGAACCCTACTCTGGCCGACATTCAATCCGCGGAAGCGCAATCCCTGCTGCCGACGTATGCCCGCATTCCCCTGTTGCTGGAGCGCGGCAAAGGGCCGTATGTTTTCGCCGCCGATGGCCGCCGCTACCTGGATTTCTTGACCGGCATCGGCGTCAACGCCTTGGGCTACAACCATCCCCGCATTTCCCGCGTCATCCGCCAGCAATCCGCCCGCCTTATCCATTGCTCCAACCTCTATTACCACGCCTACCAAGCCCCGCTGGCGCAGCGGCTGGCGGCGCTGGCCGGGATGGAACGCGCGTTCTTCACCAATAGCGGCACCGAAGCGCTGGAAGGTGCGCTCAAGCTAGCCCGCCTGCATGGGCGGGCGCTGGCGGCGGACAAAGTCGAGATCGTGGCGCTGGATAACTCCTTTCATGGCCGCACCTTCGGCGCCCTTTCCGTCACCGGCCAGCCCAAATACCGCCTGCCCTATGAACCCGCCCTACCGGGCGTGCGTTTTGTCCCCGCCAATGACCACGCCGCGCTGGCCGCGGCGGTCGGCCCCCAGACCGCCGCCATATTGCTGGAGCCGATTCAAGGCGAAGGCGGCGTGGTGCCGCTGGAGGCGGCGTTTCTGACCGCCGCGGCCGGGTTGGCGCGGCAGCACCAGGCGGCGCTGATTCTGGATGAGATTCAGTGCGGCCTGGGCCGCACCGGCCGTCCCTTCGCGTTCCAATGGACCGATGTCGTTCCCGACATTGTGGTTACGGCCAAACCCATCGCCTGCGGACTGCCCTTGGGTGTCATTCTGGCTCGTGGCGCCGCCGCCGCCGGTTTCACTCCGGGCATGCACGGGACCACGTTTGGCGGCGGGCCGCTGGTCTGCCGCGTGGCCTTGGAGTTCTTGGACATTTGGGAGGAAGACAACCTGCTGGCCAACGTCGCCGACCGGGGAGAAGAACTCCGGTCCGGTTTGGAGGCCCTGAAGCGCAAACAGAAGGCGATTCAAGTCGTCCGCGGCCGCGGCCTGATGTGGGGCATTGAACTGGATCGCCCGGCCAAGCCCATTGTGGATGCCGCCCGGGAGTTGGGCCTCTTGGCCAATGCCACGCACGACACGGTCATTCGTCTCCTGCCCCCCTATACCGTCACGCCGGCACTGGTGCAAAAGGCTCTCCGCCTACTGGCGCGGGCGTTTCGGGCCGCTAATCGCGCTGTTCGGGCCTGAGAACACAAAAAAATGAGGGGGGCCAAACCTGCGCCACCCCTCCAACGCATACAGTAGCGACAGAGGCGATTCGCTACACTTAGATTCGCCCCTCGGTCCAGGGTTGCCCGGCCTTGCGGCTGACCCCGGAAGGCAGCGAGTCCCAGCGATGTTGCGCGCGCCAATACTCCGTTCTCTTTCCTGGTTGGATCACGGCTTCACCACCCGGGCAGCCGGAGACATGCGCCGCGCCGCGCCCCAGCGTCGGTTACTCCACAGGATCGCCGCTGCGGATGGCGGCCGCTGGCAATGGTCGTTCCTAGAACAGGTCCATGGCGCGGTCATCTGGCGCATCCCCCAGCTGCCCGGAGCGCCCCGCGTTTGCGTTGGCGACGGCCTGATGACCGCCACGCCGGGCCGCTTGCTGGCCGTCCGCACCGCCGATTGCGTCCCGGTGCTGCTCGCCGACCCGCAACACCAGGTCGTCGCCGCCATTCACGCGGGTTGGCGCGGCACGGTGCAGCGCGTGGTGGAGAAGGCGGTGGGCGAGCTGCGCCGCCAGTTTGGCGTCCAGCCCACGGCCCTCCGGGCGGCCATCGGGCCCCGCATCGGCGCTTGCTGCTACCGCGTCGGCGGCGAGGTGGTCGAAGCCTTCCGTGCCCAATTCGACTATGCCGAGGAGCTATTTCAGCCCGCCGAGCCGGATCCGGTCCAAAGCCGTTATCCTATGTTGTTCATGACCGGCGCTCCTCCGGGACATCCCTATGATCCCCGTTGGAATCCCGATCGTCCCGTCACCCTGGACCTCGCCGCGGCCAATCGCCGCCAACTCCTCGCCGCCGGTGTCCCCGAAGGCCAAATCCAGGTGCTGCCGTATTGCACTTATTGCCGTCCGCGGATGTTTTATTCCTTTCGCCGCGAAGGCGCCGCCGCGGGTCGGATGGCCGCCTGGATCGGCATCCGCAAAACCTTGCAGTGTCCTGCCTCGAACCGATTCGGCAAATAAAAGAAATCTTGCCATCGGCCCGTTTTGGGCTTAATCTGAGTTTAATTCGGGCAGTAGAGTCCCCACCGGGCGCGGATTGACCTCCCCGCGCCCTTTCTTATTTCTCGGCGCTATGCCCGCCCCCGAATCCATTTGCCTCACCCCTCCCCTTGCCGCCGGCGGACCGCCGTGGACGGGTAAATGGGCGGTTGGCATGGGGCTAGCCTTAGCAACGTGGCTCATTGTGGTCGCCGCCTACCGGTTGCTCCTGGGCCATGCCCTGGCTTTTACCAAGGGCCCGAGTTGGCTGCATTGGCTCTCGCCGCGACTGGCCGTCGGGCATCTGCCCGGCGTCGCCGTGGCGGCGCTGACGCTGGTTCTGGGAATCGCGTGGGTGGGCGCGGCCAATGTGTACCTATTTCAAAACACTCTTGCGGCCTGGCGTGGCGTCATTATCCTGGCTCTGGTGTCTACCTGGTTCGCCGGCGGCCTGAACGTCGCTGTTGCCGCCCAAATCGTTTTGCTCTGCCTTCCCGTCACCCGCCGCCAATTGGCCGCCGCGTCCTAGCCGTCCGCGCGAAACCTGGGGCGCGCCTGGGTTCCCCGCTCGGCCCCCGGCATGCGCGCGAGGCAGAATCCAGCGCTGGGCCGGCCAGCACTGGGCCCGCATGATCGCGGAGATCGCGCCCGTCAATAATGCGCCGCCGCCTACGCCGCCGGCCGTGGGTTGGCGCCGTTCAACTCCGGCAACCGCGCCGTGGTTCCCACTGCTTCCGCCGCCAGCGCCGCGCGCGCCCGCACCGCACGGTTATACCGCTGTACCGCCTCCAGCAGCGGCGCCCCACCCACCTGCCGCCCCAGCGCCACCATTGCGGCTAGATCCTTCGGCAAGCATCGCCCGCCAAAGCCCCGCTCCTCCGTCACCAGCGTGTGTGAGCGGCCCACGCGCGGATCCTGTAGCCAAAGCTCGCGCAGCTCGGTGAAATCAATCTCCAACGCCTGCGCCAGCTCGAAGAATTGATTGGCGAACGCCACCTTGGTCGCCAAAAAGCAATTCTGCATGTACTTCGCCATTTCCGCCGTTTTCGCGTTGGTTAGCCAGTACCGGGGCGCCGGACCCAAGCGCTCCTGGTAAGCCTGGAGGATTCGTTGCGCCGCCGCGCGCGGGCCGCCGGCCACGATGAAGCCCGGCGTCGCCGCGGTTTTAAACGGATGCCAAGGCGTCTCGCCCACGAACTCCGGACTGAAGCAGATCGTCTTGTGGTATTGCCGCGCCAGCATGTCGGTCGTTCCCGGCGGTACGGTGGACTTGATGCAGAGCGGCGCCCGCACCCAGGAAACCACCTCCTCGACCTGGCCGATGTCGGCGCCGCCGTCGGCGCCCTCGGGTGTCGGCACCGCCACGAACACCAGATCCTGGTCATCCATCGCGGCGCGCTGCGCGGTGCTGTTGTAGTCCCGCTGGAACTTGTCGTAGATCGCCAGCCGCGCCGTGCCGAACACTTCGGCTATCGCATGGCCGACCACTCCGAACCCCACGAGTCCGAGCTTCATCGCGCTGGAATCCTCCGCCGCGGCGCGCCGCGGCAAGCCATCTCTCCCATCCAGTATCCGAGCCGGGCCGAGAGCCGGCAATCCTCCGGTGGGAGGACCCGCCGCTCGGGCGGTTGTAGGCCATCTCCTACCTTAGTTGCAGGCCCAACCGCCCGCGGCAAGCATCTCACCGCGGGCATGAATGCCCCGGCGCCACGCCCGCGCCGCGAACCGGTTTCCGCGGCGCATCCTATCCGCCTTGTGCTCTGCTTCGAGTGCGCCCTATGGAACCAGATTCTGGGCGGAGTCTTGGCGTCGGAGCCATCGCTCGCCGTCGTCGCCTGTGCTGCTCCGCAGGAGATCGAGCCGGAGCTGCCGGCGGCCTGGCGCGCCGATATCGTCGTAACGCAACTGCTCCCCTGCGCCCGCCATTGGCAGTGGTTTCCTCGCCTGCGCCGCCTGTTGGCCCCGGCGGCGTGGATCGTGCTGGGGAGCGATGACCAGCCCCACGCCGCGCGTCTGTTGCGCGCCGGCGTCCGCGGTTATCTTTACGCGGACGCCGGGCTCAAGACGCTGCTCAAGGCCATTGCCACGGTTCACGATGGCCAGCTCTGGGCGGATCATCGTCTTGCCGCCGCCGCCTTGGATTCCTTGGACTACGGCCCGGCCGGCGCTCCCAGCGCCGGGTGTGCCTTAACCGCGCGCGAACGCGGCGTCCTGGAGGCGGTGAGCCGGGGCAAACGCAATAAGGAAATCGCCGCCGAGTTGGGCATCACCGAAACCACCGTCAAAACGCATCTCAACCGCGTCTATCGCAAACTGCGCGTCACCGACCGCTTGCAGGCCGGCTTGTTCGCCGCCCGCGACGGTTGGTCTTGAGCCGGCCGCCGCGGCGGCCGCAGCCGCCTAGCGCCGCCGGGACCGCCCGGACGCTGCTCCGCTTCGGCTCAGCGCCATGGTTTCCTCCAGCGCCTCCCGCACCGCCTCGGGGGGCGGTCCGGCCAGGACCTCGACCCGCCCGATCCCGGTCGGCAGGACGAAGTGCAGCACGCCGCCGGCGTTCTTCTTGTCCCGCCGCGCATGCCGCAGCACCGGCGCCGCCGCAACGCGAATCGGCGGCAGCGGGGCGAGCAGCGCCAGCGTCGCGTGCTCGATGCGCTCCGCTTCGGCGCCCGGCAACAAACCGCATTTGGCCGCCAGCCGCGCCGCCGCAATCATCCCCCAGCCCACCGCCTCCCCGTGCAGAAAATACCGGTACCGCGTCGCGCTCTCCAGCGCATGGCCCAGCGTGTGCCCGAAGTTCAAAATGCGCCGCAGGCCCCCTTCCCGTTCATCCGCGGCCACCACCCGCGCCTTGATCGCCGCGGCCCCGGTGACCGCCGCCTCCAAGGGACCCGGCGCTCTGCGCCGCAACTCCGCCGCCTCCCGCTGCATGCGCCGGAACAGCCGCGCGTCGGCGATCACCCCGCATTTCAGCGCCTCCGCCAGCCCGCTGCGGTACTGCCGATCCGGCAGGCTGGCCAGCAAATCCAGATCGGCGATCACCGCCCGCGGCTGATGAAAGGCGCCCGCCAAGTTTTTCCCCGCCCGCAGGTTGACCCCAGTTTTGCCGCCGATCGCACTGTCCAGCATCGCCACCACCGTGGTCGGCGCCTGGAGTATGGGCACCCCGCGCATGTAGATGGCCGCCACGAAGCCGGCGACATCCCCCACCACCCCGCCCCCAAGCGCAACAATCAGCGCCCCCCGGTCCGCCCCGGCGCGCGCCAATTCCTCCGCCAGCCGCGTCGCCGTGGCCATGGTCTTGGCCGGTTCGCCATCGGGCATCAGCACCACCCGCGCCGCGATGCCGGCGCGTTGCAGGCTCGTTGCCAACGGCGCCCAACAGTGCCGCCGGACGGTTGGGCTGGTGATGACGAACGCTTGCCCTCCCGCGCGCAGGTGCCTGCGCGCCAGCCCGCCGACGCGCGCCATCGCGCCATGGCCGATAACGATCGGATAGGGCTCCGCGAGTTGAACCTGGACACTGTGCACGGTCCAGCTTAATACGGCTCCAGCGCCCCGCTGCGCCCGCCGCGGGGGCGTCCAATCGGCAATGCGGCGTTGGGCGCCGGCAGGCTTCCGCCGGCAGCCGCCGGAACCCGGCCGCGGCGGTCAGCGGGAGCGCGCACAGCCGGAAGGAGGAACGGCTTCGCTTCCCCATCTCGATGGCCGAGACTCTATACTTTGTAGTTCATGCCCGCCATCGAATTCATCGTTGTCGGCGCAGGCATCGCCGGGTTGCGCGCCGCGCTGGAACTCAGTGATGCCGGCCATGGCGGCATTCTGCTGCTCACCAAAGGCGAACTCGCCGATTCCGCCACCCGCTTTGCCCAGGGCGGAATTGCCGTCGCCGTCGGCGAGGACGATTCCGTCGCCCTGCATGAACAGGACACACTGATCGCCGGTGACGGCCTCAGCCGCCCCGCGGCCGCCCGCATTTTGACCGAGGAGGGCCCCACCGCCGTCGCCGCTCTATTTCGCTGGGGCGCGGCTTTCGACCGCACCGCCGGCGCCTTGGATCTGGCCCGCGAGGGCGCCCACAGCCGCTCCCGGGTGCTACATGCCCACGGCGATTCCACCGGCCGCGAAATCGCGGATACGCTGCTGCGCCAAGCCGCCGCCCGCGCCAACATTCAAATCCAGCCGCTGCTGCGTGTCTCCTCCCTCTTGTGGGATACCGCCGCGGGCCGGGTCAGCGGCATCGAATGCCGGCACGCCAGCACGGGGGAGGTGGTCCGCTCCCAAGCCCGGGCGGTGCTGTTGGCGACCGGCGGCCTGGGCCAGGTGTACCGCGACACCACCAATCCCGCCGTCGCCACCGGAGATGGCCCCGCCCTGGCCGGCCGCGCCGGCGCCGTGCTGGCGGATATGGAATTCGTCCAGTTCCACCCCACCGCGCTGGCCGCTCCCGGCGCTCCCCGGTTTCTGCTTTCGGAAGCCCTGCGCGGCGAGGGGGCGATTTTGCTCAATCCCGCCGGCGAGCGCTTCATGCCCGCCTACGACTCCCGAGCGGAGCTTGCGCCGCGCGACATCGTGGCCCGCGCCATCGTCGCCGAAATTCGCCGTTCCGCCGCCGGGCCGGACGCCGCCTGCTTCCTCGACGCCACCGCCCTCGGCGCGCAGGAACTGGAAGGCCGCTTTCCCCGCATCGTGGCCACCTTGCGCCAATTCGGCTGGGACCTCGGCCGCCAGCCCGTCCCCGTCCGCCCCGCCGCCCATTACATGATGGGCGGCGTCTGGACCGATCTGAACGGCCGCACCAGCCTGCCCGGCTTGTTTGCCGCCGGCGAAGCCGCCTGCACCGGTGTGCACGGCGCCAACCGGCTGGCCAGCAATTCGTTGCTGGAAGGGCTGGTCTTCGGCGCCCGCGCCGCCCGCGCCATGGCTGCCGAATCCGCCGCCGCGCCGACCCATGGCGAGGCGATCGCGCCAACCGGTGGCGTCCTGCCCCGCCCCGAGTTGCAGCGTCGCATGGCGGAGACCGCCGCGGTCATCCGCGACGGGATCTCCCTGCGGGCTTGGCTCCAGGAGCTATCCGCCGCGCCCGAACCGGCGAGCGCCGCGGCCAATCTTGAGGACCGCAACTTGACCCTGGTCGCCACCGCCATCGTGCGCGCCGCCCTGGCCCGGGAGGAAAGCCGCGGGGCCCACTTTCGCTCCGATTTCCCGCGTCCCGATCCGGCTCTCGCCGGTTGCCATTCCTTCCAGCGGCTCGGCCACCCGGTGACCTTTAGCGCCGCATGGGACCAGCACGGATCGCTTCCGGTCTAGCGCCCATCAGCCCAGGGGTCGCCCCAGTTTCGCTTTGCGACCACCGGTGGGGCCCCGGCCCGGCCGGACGCGTACGCGTGGCTCGGCCCCGCCTCTAGGAAATGCGGGACGCCCCGCTGCAGGTGGGGCCGGGGGCCGCGCCTGGCAATGCTCCTGGCGCCGTTTTCTTTCCTCGCATCCCGCCATCGGCCTATGTTATAAACATGCAGTCTAGGCCGCCGCTGTTGGCCGATTCGCGCCACTCCGCCCGACTCCTCGGGCGGCATATTGTCTAAGGACGCTACCAAGGTAAAATTCCGATCATTGCCCAGGAGACCCTGATGCGCCTCATGCTGGCTCGCCGCTTTGCGCCCCTTGCCTGCCTATTCGCCGGCCTCGCCGCCCTGGCCCTGCCCGCCGCCGCCGCGCCCGTCACCGGGGAAGCCGATCTCAAGGTTCCCGACCTGCATCAGGTCACGTTTCTCGGCGTCAACGGCCATGCCCTGCTGATGTGGGGTCTGCTGTTTTGCTTCGCCGGCTTGGCGTTCGGACTAGTCATCTATCGCCGCTTGGAGCGCCTGCCCGTGCACCACTCCATGCGCGAGGTCAGCGAACTCATCTGGGAAACCTGCAAAACCTATCTGATCAATCAGGGTAAATTCCTGCTCTTGTTGGAAACGTTCATCGCCGCCATCATCCTCATTTATTTCGGCGTGCTGCTGCATTTTGGTCTCCCGCGCGTCCTCATCATCCTCGCCTTCAGCATTCTGGGCATCTGCGGCAGCTACGGCGTCGCCTGGTTCGGCATCCGCGTCAACACCTTCGCCAACTCCCGCACCGCGTTCGCCAGCCTGCCCGGCAAGCCCTATCCCCTCTCCCGCATCCCCCTCGATGCCGGCATGAGCATCGGCATGATGCTGATCAGCGTCGAGCTGCTGATGATGCTGGTCATCCTCCTGTTCATTCCCGGCGCCTACGCCGGCCCGTGCTTTATCGGCTTCGCCATCGGCGAATCCCTCGGCGCCGCCGCCCTGCGCATCGCCGGCGGCATCTTCACCAAAATCGCCGACATCGGCAGCGACCTGATGAAGATCGTCTTCCACATCAAGGAAGACGACGCCCGCAATCCCGGCGTCATCGCCGACTGCACCGGCGACAATGCCGGCGACTCGGTCGGCCCCAGCGCCGACGGCTTTGAAACCTACGGCGTCACCGGCGTCGCCCTGATCGCCTTCATCCTCTTGGGCGTTAAAAGCCCCGCCGTGCAGGTGCAGCTGCTGGTCTGGATCTTCGTCATGCGCGTCGTCATGCTGGTCAGCGCCGCCGCCGCCTACTGGTTCAACAACATCCTGAGCCGGCGCCGCTACGGCCACGCCGAGCGCATGAACTTTGAATCCCCCCTCACCTCCCTGGTCTGGATCACCTCCATCGTCTCCGTCGTCCTCACCTTCGTCATCTCCGCCTTCCTCATTCCCACGCTTGGCGGGGATCCCAGCATGTGGTGGAAGCTCTCCGTCATCGTCAGTTGCGGCACCCTGGCCGGCGCCATCATCCCGGAGCTGGTCAAGGCGTTCACCTCCACCGAAAGCCGCCACGTCCGCGAGGTGCTGGCCTCCGCCCAGGAAGGCGGCGCCTCCCTCGGCCTGCTCTCCGGTTTCGTCGCGGGCAACTTCTCCGCCTACTATCTGGGCATGGTGATGGTCAGCCTGATGGCCGTTGGGTACGGCGTGAGCACCGCCGGGCTGTCCAGCCTGATGGTCGCCTCCCCGGTCTTCGCCTTCGGCCTGGTGGCCTTCGGCTTCCTCGCCATGGGTCCGGTCACGATCGCCGTGGACTCCTACGGGCCGGTCACCGACAACGCGCAGTCCGTCTTTGAACTGTCGCTGATCGAAAACATTCCCAACATCGCCGCGGAACTCCGCAGCCAATACCAGATCGAGCCCCACTTCGAGCGCGCCAAGGAAATGCTGGAAGCCAACGACGGCGCCGGCAACACCTTCAAGGCCACCGCCAAGCCCGTGCTCATCGGCACCGCCGTGGTCGGCGCCACCACGATGATCTTTTCCATCATCATGGCGCTGACCAACGGCATCACCCAGAACGTCAGCAAGCTCTCCATCCTCCACGCCCCCTTCCTGCTCGGCTTCATCACCGGCGGCGCCATCATCTTTTGGTTCACCGGCGCATCCACCCAGGCCGTCACCACCGGCGCCTATCGCGCCGTGGAGTTCATCAAGGCCAACATTCGCCTGGAGGGCGTGGAGAAAGCCTCCGTCGCCGACAGCAAAAAAGTCGTCAGCATCTGCACCCATTACGCCCAAAAGGGCATGCTCACCATCTTCATCGCCGTCTTCTTCGCCGCCCTGGCGTTCGCCTTCGTTGAGCCCTTCTTCTTCATCGGCTATCTCATCTCCATCGCCATCTTCGGCCTCTACGAAGCCATCTTCATGGCCAACGCCGGCGGCGCCTGGGACAACGCCAAGAAGATCGTCGAGGTCGAACTCAAGCTCAAGGGCACCCCGTTGCACGACGCGACCATCGTCGGCGACACCGTCGGCGATCCCTTCAAGGACACCTCCTCGGTCGCCCTCAACCCGGTCATCAAGTTCACGACGTTGTTCGGACTGCTGGCCGTCGAGTTGGCCGTGCAGTTGCGCGCGGAGATTGGCGCCGTATGGACCGGGGTTCTGGCGGCGCTCTTCTTCCTCGTCGCCGCTACCTTCATCTACCGGTCCTTCTACGGCATGCGCATCCGCTCCGAGATCCGCGCCGAGGAACCCGAGCCCGCCCGCGCCGCCGGCGATTAGCCGTCCGCCTCAGCCGCGCAAAAAGCTGAGCATCTTTTTCTTCTTCGTCGGCCGCGGCTCGGGAAAAAACGGCAGCGTCCGTCCGGCAATGATCGCCGCCGGATTGTCCGCCACCAGCGCCTGTGCGATCGCCGCCGTGCGCCGCTCCTGGGTGATCCGCGCCGCCGCCGCCAATCCGGGCGTCCGCCGCTTGGTCGCATGGGCATCCGATGCGATCACGTGCACCAAGTCCCGGTCCAGCAAATCCATCGCCGTCTTGAACGCCGTCTTGCCGAACTCCCCCATCAGCGACCCCGACGTGATCTGCACCACGCACCCCAGCTGTACGTACCGGTCGGCCAAATCGTCGTGCTGCTGGAACACCGGATTGCGTTCCGGATGCGTCAGCACCGGCACCATGCCCGCCTGCAGCAGCTGGCTCAGCACGCCTTCCATCGCATCCAACTTGAAGCTCTCCGCGAACTCCACCAGCTGATACTGGGTCTGGTTCACCGAGTATTTCCGCGGATTGGCGATCGCGTCCCGGACGTTTTCAAAGGAAAGATGGAAATCGCAGCCGATCAGGATCGCCGGCGCCGGGCCGATCGCCGCTTGCAGTTCGTCCCGCAATGCCGCGATCTTCGCCGCATCGTAGGCGAACTGGAAATTCGCATGCGGCGTGGCCACGATATGGCTGGTTCCGTCTTCCCGCGCCATCCGCGCCATCTCCACGGAGATCTCCATGTTGGGCGCGCCGTCGTCCAGGCCGGGCAAGATGTGGCAGTGAATGTCTACGTGTGGATGCATCAGCGGGCCTGACCTCCGCGCGGGCAATCCGCGCGGCCTTTTCCTTATCTTAGCGGCGCAACGGCGCGCGCTGCACCCGGAACTGCAATAATCGCCGAGTGGCATTGGCGAAGCGCAGCTTGTAGGCCTGTGCGCCGGTCAGAAAATCGAAGTCCATGCCTGCGCCGATGGTGGCCCGCAGCACGAAATACAGCAGCGTGATTCCCGGTGATGCGGCCGCCATCTCCGCCGCGAACGCCAATAGATAGCCATACCGCACCGGCGGCAGCAGGAAGGTCAGCAGTCCCGCCGCCGGCCGCCCGTCGTGCCGGTAAGCCCATAACTCCACGCCGGCCTCGCGCCCCAGCCCGACCATCGCGCCCAGCCACTCCGCCTCCCCCGCTTGCAGCACATTCGTTTCGCCCCGCGCCTCCATCCGCCGCTGCTTTTGCTCCAGCAGCCAGGCCAGCAGTTCCCGCCGTTCCGCCGCTTGCTCCACCCGGCCCAGCCAGCCCCGCCGCTCCGCCTGCCGCAGCCGTTCTTCCGCCCGCCCATGTCCCCGGGCGAACTCCTCCACGCTCGCCGCGCCGCCCGCCCCGCGCCGCAGCTGCGGCGCCGCGGCGAATGGCGTGATCGCCGCCGCGGCCCCCAGTTCCGCCGCCAGCCGCCGCCAAAATCCCAAAAACGACGAGTCCTCCGGCAGCCCCTGCATCTCCATCCGCCACCAATTGGGACAGCGCCGCAATGCCTGCGCCAGCGCTCCCGCCCGTGCCTCCAACGACCCCGCCGCCGCGCCCGGCCCAACCGCGTCCACGTAATCGAAAACTCCGTGCCCGATCGGGAACAGAACCCCTTCACGCGCCGCCCAGGGCAGGATCCATTTCCCCGCCGCATCATGTACCACCAACGGTGTCATCCCGCGCCGGAAGAACACCTCGCCCCACGTCCGCGCGAAGGCGAAACGCTGGAAGCAAGACTGTCCCGCCGCCGTCCCCCAATGTTCCGCCAGCTTCGCCAACTCCGGCGACCGTTGCACCCGCACCCCGCCAGAGATGCCGCTTCGGCCTCCCTTTGTTGCCGTTACCCGCCCAGGGCTCCTGCCTGCGTTCGCACCAATGTTCTGTCGGCGTCCCGCCAGCGGTGGGGCCGCCGCCCTTCCCGGCGGCGGAATCTGACAGCCGGGACGGCCATCCCGCTATCTCCGGTGCGGAGGTGGGCTTGCCTCGTGCGCCAGTGGGGCTTGCAGGTGGGGGCCGGATCACGCGGGCTGAGCGACGAGTCTTTCCTGCGCCGGACTCGGCCGCGCGGAGCGCGACCGCACGCAGGCCGGAGGCATACCCCACGTCAGGCCGGAGGCATACCCCACGCCGAGCCGGAGGCGTGCCGCGCGCCGTGGGGCAGGAGCGACAGCGCAGCGGAGCGCCAAGGGACTCTAACCAAGCCATGCGATGCCGATCGCCCCGCCTATTGCCCCCGCAGATGTGCCTGGAAGAAGCGCAGCGTCCTGGCCCACGCGTCCTTCGTCGCCGCCACTCCCGCCGCGGTCTGCAAATGGGCGAACGCATGCGGCATTCCGGGATAAATCTTCAAATCCACGGCCACCCCGTGCGCCCGCAGCGTTCGCGCGAATGCCCGCGCCCGCGCCGGCGGCACAGCCCGGTCCGCGCCGCCGAAGTTGCCCAGCACCGGGCAGCGGATCAGCCCCACGCCCTTGGCCGGCACGTCCCCGTAATAGATGACGCAGGCTTTTAGCATCGGCTGCCGTTCGGCAAACCGCGCCGCCATCCCGCCCCCAAAACACCAACCGATCTCCCCAATCTGTCCCTTGGCCACTTTTGGGTTGCGCCATAGGTAGTCGTAGGCCGACTCCAAATCTTGCAGGCCCCGCCGGACGTCGAAGCCGCGCATCAGCCGCATCGCCTGCTGCGGCGTCGTCGCGACCTTCCCGTGGTACAAATCCGGCGCCAACGCCACATAGCCCCGCCGCGCCAGCCGCCGCGCCTGCTGCTTCACCCAGGCATTCAGCCCCCACCACTCCTGGATCACGATCACCGCCGCATGCCGCCCCGGCGTCGCCGGCTCGACCAAATACCCCATGCCGTCGCCGAACTGCACCATGCGCCCCGCCGTAATCGGCGCCTTCGGCTGCGGCGCGGCAGCGGGCGCGCCGATTGCCGGCGGCCCGGCCGCCCAGCCGCCCGTGGCCAAACACGCCATGGCGGCGCATAGCAGAAAGGCAAGGCTCGGGGCAGGGAAGCGGCGCAAGCGGTGGTTTTCCATAAGCGTTCAGTGTAGCTGTCCGGCCCCGTAAGTGGGGAGCGCGAAACCGTGGCAACTGGGAGCAGCCCGGAGCGCAAGGGGGACGCGGATGCCCCCCGGTGTGGACCGCGTGCTGCACCCCGGCGCGCGGGGCGAGCGGAAGCACCCCGGGAGCGCCCCGCGAACGCGTCCCCGACTCTGCCCGCGGGAGCGCCCAGCCTCGCGCAGCGGAGCCATCTTCCGCCGGCTTCATGATGGGCGCGGGCCCCAGCCCCGCCTGCGGCGGGGTGTCCCGCTTACCCACGGGCTGGGCCGGGGCCCAGCGTGTCCCAGCCCGAGCCCGTTGGTCGCTGGGGCCGCGCCGCCTCATTGGCCGGGGGCGTGCCGCCCTGCGGAGTTCCGCGGGCCTCGCGGCGGCTTCTCACGCCGGCGTGGTTCCCCGAGCCAACGGCGCGACTCCCGCGATATGCCCGCGCCGCTAATCGCTTTCGATTACACGCCGCCTTTGGACGCATTACCCGTGCTCCGAGCCGCGCCCTAGGCCCCTTGATGGTCCTCAACCGCGTGTTTCCGCGCATGCCCGCCGGCCTATACTCGGTTCCGTTTGTTGTTGAGGATGCCGAATGCAACCCACCCCGAAATCCCTGCGCACGCTGCGCGCGGCCTCCGGCGTCGTGATCTTTCTCCTGCTGACCGGGTTGTTCCCGCTGCTCGCACCGCTCGGCATCATGGCGCAGTGGGTGTTGCTGGTGCATATCGTCGTCGGCTTCCTGGTCATCGTTCCCCTCACCTGGATCTTCCTGCGCCATCGTTCCCACGCCGCCGCCCACGCGGCCAGCGGGACGAGCGGCCCAGCCGCGCGGCGGCCCACCCCAGCCCGGTGGTTCACCAGCGGCAATCTCAGCTGGCTGGGCTGGCTGGCCGTCGTCGTTAGCGGCGTGTGGCTGACCGCTGTCGGCATTTGGGGCCGCTTCACTCCCTACGGCTGGCATATCGCCCATGTGGCCATTGGCCTGCTGCTGGGGCTGGCCGCCGTCCTGCACCTGGTTCGCGGCCTCCTGCGCACCCATTTTCCGCAAGCGCGCTACCGTGAGCTTGCCGCCGCGGTCATTGTCCTGGGCGCAGCCCTGGGCGTTGGCGGCGGCATCTTGTGGTATGCCCGCCGCGCCCCGCCCGCGCGCCAGGTCAGCTTCGCCCCCTCCAACGCCAGTACGTTTCACCACCGCGCCATTCCCGCCTCGCTGCTCACCGGCTCCGCCGCCTGCGGAACCTGCCATCAAACCATCTACAAGGAATGGCTCCCCAGCACCCACCACTACTCGGCCACCGATCTCTTTTATCAAGCCGTCAAGGATAACTACATCCGCGCCCGCGGCTGGAAGGCGGCGCGCTACTGCGCCGGCTGCCATGAGCCGGTCACCCTGCTCTCCGGCCGCCGCTTCCACCGCATCACCCGCGGCCATATCGGCGCCGCCGGCCAGTCCTGCGCTTTTTGTCACCTCATTCGCGACACCGCCAGCCGCGGCAACGCCAATTACGTCGTCATCCGGCCCACCCCGTACCTGTTCGAGCAGTCCCATCAGCCGCTCCTGCTCGCCGTCTCCGACATGCTGATCCGCCTGCATCCGCAGCAGCACAACGCCGACTACAACGTCAAACCCGCGCAATCCGCCTTGTTTTGCGGCACCTGCCACAAGCAATACATCAGCAAGCGCGAGAACGGCTGGGGCTTCGTGCAGTTGCAGGATCAGTACGACAGTTGGAAAAATGGCCCCTGGCACACCGATCCGCGCAAGAACCTGATCTGCGAAGACTGCCACATGCCCGAGGTCCGCGCCGATGACCCCGCCCGCAACGCCGCGGGCTTCATCCACGACCATCGCATTCTCGCCTCGAATAATTACATGGCCGCCCTGCTGCACCTGCCCGGCGCCCGCCGCCAGGCCGAGCTGGTGGACCGTTGGATGGCCGGCAAGACCATCATTCCGGCGATCGCCGGCAAATGGCCCCGCGGCCCCATCCTGCCCATGATGCTCCAGCCCCAGGGCGCCTTCCTCCCCGGCCACACCGCCCGGTTGCAGGCCTTGGTGATCAACGCCAAGGTCGGCCACGAATTCCCCACCGGCCCGCTCGACGTGATCGAGTCCTGGCTGGAGCTGGTCGTCACCGACGCCCATGGCCGCCGCGTTTTCGCCACCGGCTACCTGAAGACCCCCAACGGCCCCATTCAGGGCAAGACCGTCGAGTTCCGCTCCCATCTGCTCGACCGCAACGCCCATCCGGTCTACACCCACAGCCTCTGGAACGTCGTCGGCGCCACGGGCAAGCTGGTCATCCCCCCCGGCGCCAGCTACTCCCACATCTTCCAATTCCCGCTGCCGCGCGGCGTCGCCGGCCCGCTCCACTGCCGCCTGCGCCTGCTCTACCGCAAATTCAATTCCAACTCGCAGCTTCAGCTCTTCGGCCCGCATCCGCCGCACGTTCCCGTCATGCAAATCTCCACGGCCACCCGGATCGTGGATCTAAGTCCCGCCGCCGCCCGCGCGTCCGTGCGCCGGCGCCGCGCCGGCCCCCAGGCTCGCCGGTGACCCGCCGCGAACTCCTGCGACTCGCCATGGTGGGACCGATCCTGGGAGCTGCCGCCTGCCGCCGGGCCGAGAAGTCCGCGCGCGGCGTCTCGCCCGCCGGTCCCCGCTTTCGCGAGGTCGCCGCCGCCTCCGGCCTCGACTTCCACCATTCCTACGGCCCTCGCACCCACGCCCTGCCCGAGGACATGGGCTCCGGCTTGGCCTGGGGCGATTACGACAACGACGGCTATCCCGACCTCTACGTCGTCAACCAGCCCGGCGCTTGGGGCAGCGCCCAGCGCCATGGCCCCGGCAACCGCCTCTTCCACAACCAGCGCGACGGCACCTTTCGCGACGTCACCGACGCCGCCGGCCTGGAGCTGGTGCATTTCGGCATGGGCGCCGCTTGGGGCGACTGGAATAACGACGGCCTGCTCGATCTCTGCGTCACCGGCGCCGACGGCCTGCACCTCTACCGCAATCTCGGCAACGGCCGATTCCGCGACGTCACCCGCGCCGCCGGCCTCAACCATCCTGGCTGGTGCACCAGCGCGGTCTGGTTCGATTTCGACAACGACGGCTGGCTCGATCTTTACGTCTGCCGCTACGTCCGCTATCCCAGCGATCTCTCCGCCTTCCGCTTTGCCGGCGTTTCCCGCCAGTACGGCCTGGAAGTTCCCCCGCAGCTCAATCCCCAGTCCTTCACCGCCGAACCGAATCTCCTGTTTCGCAACAATCGCGATGGCACGTTCACGGAGGTTGCCCATCGCGCCGGCGTCACCGACGCCCATGGCCGCAGCCTGGTGGTCACCGCCGCCGACTTCCACCGCGACGGCCGCTTGGACCTCTATGTCGGCAACGACCTGAGCATGAACCGCTTCTTCTTGAACCGCGGCGACGGCCATTTCCTCGACCGCAGCGCCCAAACCTGGACCGCGGAAAACAAGGGCACGATGGGCTTAGCCGTCGCCGACTACAATCAGGACGGCGAACTGGATTTCTTCGCCGCCCATTGGCTGGGCGAAGGCGATTCGCTTTACCAAAACCTCGGCGTGGTCTCCGGCCAGCTCGCCTTTACCGACGTCGCCGCCGACGTCCGCCTTGCCTACGTCACCCTGCCCGTCGTCGGCTGGGGCTGCGGCTGGCTGGATTACGACAACGACGGCGTCCTCGATCTGGTCGTCGCCAACGGCAGCACGCTGGAAAATCCCGAGCATCCCGAGATCCTCCAGCCGGAGAAATCCTTTCTCTTCCACGGCAGCGCGAACGGCTTCACCAACGTTGCCGCCGCCGCCGCTCCCGCCCTCGACGTGCCCCGCGTCGCCCGCGGCCTGGCCCTCGCCGACTATGACCGCGACGGCGACCTCGATGTCGCCATCCTCTGCAATCGCGGCCCCCTGCTCCTGCTTCGCGCCGACGGCGCCGAGTCGCGCAACTGGCTCCAGTTGCAGTTGGCCGGCCGCCGCGGCCACCCCAGCGCCATCGGCGCCCGCGTCCGCCTGCACGCCGGCGGCAAGGTCTACTTCCAGCAGGTCGGTGCCCAGGGCTCTTATCTCTCCCAGCACGACCTGCCCCTGCACTTCGGCCTCGGGGAGGAAAAGCCGGAACGGATCGAAATCGCCTGGCCCTCCGGCCGCCACCAAACCATCGCGCATCCCCCCGTTCGCCAACTTCTCCGCATCGTGGAGGATTAGCCGTGGCGGGCGCCCCAGGCGCCAGCCGGCGGGATCACGATTTGGCATGCCCGCGGCTTCCGTGTAGCCCGCCGGTTTGCGGTCGGACGCGGTCGTGGGAGCGCTTTTCGGAATGGTTTGGCGCTGCCCGCCGCCGCGGAGATAGTGGGATGGGCGTCCCCGCCTGTCCGCCCCGGCCGCACCCAGCGCGACCGCGCGCAAGCCGGCGGCATACCCACCCCCCGCGATCCCGTATCACTTCCTGGGGGCGCGGACGGCACGTCCGCCAGCCAGCAGTCCCGCTGGTCGCGTCATGTTACACGATCGCAAAATGTAACATTTTCGTCTGTAACACAATGACAAGAAAGACTCGGCGATGTTACATGTCGCTTCCGAAAATCTCCCGCCCGCGGCTCCCGCCCGCAGCGCCGCAGCCGTCTTCTTGGCCGCCGCGGCGCGTGCCTCCCGCTCCTTTTCGGCTGTTATGCCCTGGCCGGCCGCCGCTCGCCATCAGCTGGCATGCTGTGTCTGTGCGCCGCCGCCACTGAGGAGCGTGCTCCACTCGCCGTCCACCAGCAGCAACTCCATGCCCATCGCATACCGCCCGTGGCGCGGGCGAACATAGACCACCCGCGCACGGGCCAATGCCTGCCCGCTCCGCGATCGCAGCCACAGCCGTTCCTCAGGTTCATGCGCGTACTGGGTCAGCACGCAGGCGCCGTGCGGGCTGGCGTTTTCCAACAGCGCTCGTTCCCGCGCGCCGCCGGGCCCCTCCCTCGCCAGTTCCAATTCCAGGTGGACAGCAATTCGTTCTTCAGTCCGAATGACGACGCGGCGGCGCAAGCGTCTCTCCGATCCCCAGCATCACTGGTTTTAACGATCCGTTGCGCTTCGGTCAATCCGGGAACCTGTGGAGTCCCACCCTCCCCGATTCCTTTTAACCCCCCCGCGGGGTTTTCCACTACGCTAAACCCACCGCTGGCCAGCCTCCGCGCCGTCACCGCGACCGTGCCGCCCCCAGCGATGCGAGGCGGAGGCCTGCGTGCGGCCCCGCTTCGCGCGTGCACCGGGCTTCAGCCCGCAGGCGTGGGTGGAGTTTTTCCGCAGCCCGTTTAGCCCGCAGGCGACTAAAGGCAAGTGGCCCGCCGCGACGGGGATCGTGGAACCGCCGTCAGCCGCCGGATTTCCGCTGCCCGGAGGGCGACGGCACGCAGAGGTGGAGCCCTATCCCATGCGCAACTGCGGCGCGCAAGGAACAGACTCGGCGGCCCGAGCGGTTGCGGTTGCATGTCCGCGTGTCCCGAATGTCAAGAGACTGGATGCCGTAAATGACAGGCGGGATGCAACGGATGCAACGGATGCAACGGATGCAACGGATGCAACGGATGCAACGGATGCAACGGATGCAACGGATGCAACGAAGGCCTACCGCCCGTCCAGCCGGAACGCGACCCGAATCGCCGTCTTCACGCTCACCGGCGTCCCGTTGAGTTGCGTGGGCCGATAGCGCCAACCCCGCACCGCCCTCAGCGCCGCCGCCACCAGCAGCGGCGGCCCGCTGAGCAGGCGCAGCTGCGTCACCCGCCCATCGGTTCCAATCACCGCCGCCAGCGCCACGACCCCGCTGACGCCCGCCATGCGCGCCAGCGCCGGATAACGCGGCGGCGGACAAGCCATGCACCGAGCCGCCTGCACCTCGCCGCCCACGCGAATCATACCCGCCGCCGCCGGCGGTGGCGCCGGCGCGGCGCTTCGCATCGCGCCTAGCCAAGCAGCGGGCGGGCCTGATCCCGCGCCTCCCGCCACGCCCATCTGCGCGCCGGGCGACGGCTGCATCGCCGCGCGCGGCGCCGCCAAAGTTGGAATCGCCGTTGGCGCCATCAGCGGCGGCGCGGTCCCAGCCAGCCGCAGGATCGGCTGCTTCGGGATTGCCTGCCTCGAGGGCGCCCGCCTGGCGGCAGCGGCCGGCGCCGCCATTGCCGGCGGCGCAACGACCGCCGCCTCCGCCGACGCCGAAGGCAGCGCCGCATACCTCCACAGCGGCACAAGCGCCAGCGCCCCAAGCCCCGCCGCTTGCAGCGCCAGGGAAAACGCCACCGCCGCCGGCCGCCTTCTGCCGTCCTCTGCTCGCACCAGGCTTTGCTCGAACATCGCGGCCCTCCACCCCTATAGACCCCCGCTCCTCACGCGGAGTTCCCGCGCGCGCGGCGGCAGCCGGACTTCGGCCGCCGGAGCGCGCGGCTGGGGCGCACGGTGGGCGCGGGCCGCAATCCGGATCGCTGCCTCAGCCGCCGCGCCACACTACGCCAGCCACGCTGGTTTCATTTCCTCTGTCCAAACTAGGCGCCGCCGCCTGCCGCGGTTCCGCCCGTCGGCGAACTACGCAACACGCCGCGGCCCGACCGAAGGGTTCTTCCCAATGGCGCAATGCGGCTGCACAACGCCAGACTGGATCCCTTGCGCTGCGGACACATAGCAACGGCGATGAACGTGCAATTCAAGATGGGCGCGGTAATGTGACCGGGTGATTGCGGGAGGAAAACGAGAATGCGAGCGAAATTCATTGCATGCTTCGGGCTGCTGGCGGTTGTGCTGGCGCTGGTGCAAGCGCCGGCCTTGGCGCAGCCCACTGGGGAGGGAATCAGCAGCAGCGGCGCCGCCGGCGTCGCGCTCACAACTATCGGTGGCGGCGGCGGAGTTGCGGCCGCGCTCGGCAGTTGCCTGTGGTCGGCTTGCGCGCCGGCCGCGGCCGCGGCGCCGGCGGGGGCTGTGACTGCCGGAGCCGACGCTACGGCAATCGCCGGCTTGAGCGCCGGCTCGTCGCTCGCCGCAGTCAATGCCGGCCAAGCTCCGGCCGGCGGCGCGGGCGGCGCGGTGTTCACCAGCGGCTTAGGTGCGCTGGGATTCGGCGGCGCGGGGTCGTATGGCCCCGCGGTAGTGGTCGTTACCGCCGGTTCTGGAACCGCCGCATCGGGAGACGGGACGCATCGGCTGTTCAGCCCGAGCCCCGAGCAGATTTCCTTGCTGCGGAGACGGCGAGATTCCGGTTTCCCTCCATCGGATCCGGGATCGGCGCCGGGCAGCATCGTTCCCGAACCAGGTTCGTTCGCCTTGTTCGCCCTCGGATGCATCGGCCTGGCCGTCCCGCTGCGGCGCTTCCTGCTGGCCTAGCCCGGCCGCCGCGGCTCGGCGGGGAAGGTTCCCCGGGCGCGACTGGCCCGAGCGGCGCCGGCGCAGCGTGGTCGTCGGCCGCGCGCTGCGCGACCCGTCACGGCGAGGGCAGTAGGATAGCCGTCCCGGCTGTCAATTGCCCCCGCCCCGGTTGGCGGTCGACTGCCGTTCGCCGCTATACTGGCCCGCATGCGCGCTTCGCGTTGCCTCGGACCCGCAGCCGCGCTCGCCGCGCTGGCGCTCGCCTGGGCGCTGCCCGCCTCGGCGGCCCACCCCGAGCCGCGCCCCGCTCCGCCCATCACCCTCAGCGCCAAGCGCTGGACGACCATTCAACTGCCCGCAACGCCGCTCGGCATCGCCGCCCACGGCAAAGACCTGTGGGTCTGCGGGTGGGACGAGATGATCGCGGAATCTCGAGACGGCGGCCGCACCTGGCGCATCCGCCACTTCGACCGCGAGGGCGACCTCTTATTCGCCCTGGCCTTCGCCCCGCCGCATCATGTCTACGCCTTTGGCGCCGTGGACGAGGGCCTCGCTAGCGACAATGGTGGCAAGGCCTGGGGCAATTTAGGCCACCCCGCTTTCGCCGTGACCCAAGCCTTCTTCGCCGGACCCAATCATGACCTGCTCGTCGGCCCGCGCGGGTTCGCGTTCGGCTACCCTGATGGCTGGGTGCCGAAATCAGCGCGCGGCCGGGCCCATATCTACTCGGCGGCGATGCTCAGCGCCAATCGCGCGATTCTCCTGATGGTGATTGCCGCATCAAGGCGCGGCCACGCGCGCGCGGCGCCTTACCTTACCTGGATCTGGCACACCTCCGATGGCGGCCACAGTTGGCCCTCGCTTCGCTTTACTCGCATCAGCCCGCTTTACGCTACCGCCGCCGCCGGCCGATATTGGATCGCCGCCACTGGCCCGAAAGGACGGCCAGTGCTGCTCACCTCCACCGACGGCGCAAGCTGGGGCGCCATTCGCGGCGTTCAGCGCACGGGCTTTGACTGCGACACGCAAGGTTGCAGGGATCCCAAAGGCTGGCGCCCATTTGCCGACATTTCCTCCTTCACGCAGCCATGGTTCTATCCTGCGCCGCCCGACCGGGGCCCGATTGTGTCCTGGGCCGCAGCGGCGGGAACTATCTGCGACCTCGGCGGCACCCTCCGTTGCGCGCTGACTGGTCCCCGCGAGCCCGGCCCACCCGGACGGAAGCGCGCCCTTCGCCGCGGTCGCGGTGGGGCCATAATCGCCCCAGAGTGCATCCGTTGCCCCGCACCCGAATACCCTTTGATCCCCAGTCCGCTCACGTTCAGGGCTGGGCCGTCCTGGATTATTTGGTCGGGAGCCACGGCCGTGTCCGCAATGTCGTCCTTATTGCGGCCCCCAGCGCCGCCTTGGCGCGGGCCGCGATACGGTCAGTTGCGGGGTGGCGCTACCATCCTGCCCTGCTCAACGGTCGGCCTATCACGATCCAGGTGAGCCTCACGGTCAGGTTCGCGGCGCAGCGATGAGCGGTGGTTCCCCGCTGCCCCGCTCCGTTTCGCTCCATGGGGGCGGGTGCATAGCTGGATGTCATCGCCGCCCTGCGCCCAAAATAGCCGCTCGCGCCGTCCGGCGCGCCTGCACCCTCCGCCGGCGCGGCGGCGGGAAGCCAGCCGTCGAACCCCGCTCCACCACCGCCCAGCCTAGCCCTTGAACTCGAAGTGGATCGTGAGCTGCGTCGCCACGTGAATCGGTTTGGCGTTACGCGGCATCGGCGTGAAACGCCATTCCGACACCGCCTTGATTGCCGCCTGCGCCAGCGCCCGATCCGGGGCGGCCGGCAGCGGATCGCGTACATGCGGGGTGCGCGACCCGGCATGACTCCCGTAGAGGCGTAGCCGCCACCGCGCCCTCCCTGGACCATAAGCAATAAGTTGGATTACCATTGGCCCGTCGTCGGATCGAGCAGTTGCGGCGCGCCGCCAATATGCGCGCACCGTGAAGGCGGTGCGCGGCTCGCGGCCGCTCCCCGCGCCGGGAGCACCCCGGTGAGTCGCCCATGACCGTATCGCCCCGGGCACGCCTAATACGCCGCGTCGTTATCGCGCTGGCCATCGCCATGTTCGTCATGGCCGGCGCCATCATGGCGGAGATGCCCAACAACTTTCCCGCCCAAGGGCTTGCCATGGCGCTCCTATTGGCCGGTGTCGCGCTGGCTCGGTCCCGGGCGGCCCATCCCGAGCTCCCGCCCGGCTGGATGGGCGGGGAAGCCCAGGCCGAGGCGGACCGGAAGCTCAACCGCCCGGGCTGCGCCTTGTGGATCGCCTGCGTCGTCTCATCCGCCGGCGCGCTGGTTTCCTTCTGGTTGATGCTCGTCAGCCAGGCCCACGGCGGCCATGTGGTTTGGCCGCTCTATTCGTTTGTCGCCTATGTCATCGTTGGCGCCGGGGTGTCCGGAGCTCTCGTCGCCAAGCTCGTCAGGTTGTGGTGGCACTGACTGTGCGCACGCCTGGCGGGCGACCCCGACGGAACGCCGACCGCCGGGTTGCGCGTCCGGCGCAAACCGCGCGGAGATAGCTGCGGCAGCCTGGAGGCTGTTCCCCAGTGGTGATCAGACTAGACCATTGCGGCTACGCCGCCACGTTCATCTTGGGCGCCGGGTTTTCCGCGGCGCAGGGCTACCCGCTAATGTCGGGGATGCGGGAACAGGTCGAGGAACGAATCAGCGCCGGCCACCCGAACGTCCGGCAACAATATTGGAGCTGGATCCACCAAGCCCAGGTCGCCGGGGACCTGTGTTTCGAGGAGCTGCTGTCGAAGGCGACAGAGCAGGCCGTGTGCCCCGAGCAGGACCTAATCGTAAGCGCCCTGAAGTGCGAGGCCAGGGTACTGCTCCGGGAGGCCGAGGCGGGAATCGGGACGCTCCAGGGGGCAGAAGACGCGAGGTGGATCAAGAGCCCGTACAAGAAGTTCGCGGCGAACGTCAGGTCGGCGTCCTCCGGGCCCCAGAGAATCGCCTTCGTCACATTCAACTGGGATCTCCTGCTGGAAGCGCTGCTGTGGAGCGCCGGAATGGTGTGGACGTACGGCTGGGCGGAGACCTCCCCGCCGAAATTCCCAATCATCAAGGTGCACGGCTCCCTGAACTGGAACGCCTCCGGCCTCCACTCGGGGGAATGGTGCTGCGACAACAAACGCGAAGTAATCAAAGGGGTCCATTACGATGCGGAACGCCCGCTCGACGACATCTTCCCGGATTGCATAAACGCCAATTTCGGCATGATGCTGCTTCCGCCGGGTCCCACGGCGAAAGAGCGGCCAGCGACGAACGTGCTCGCGTCCCAGGCCGCCGCGATCCTCCGCCGCAGCGCAACGGTGTTCGTGATTGGGTACTCCCTCCCCGACTACGACGCGGGGTCCCGAGAATTGTTAACCGCCGTTCCCCAACACACGCCGATCGAGATCGTCGACAAAAGCCTGGGAACCCTCGAAAAGTGGAAGAAAGTGCTGGGTCGCGACGTAAGAGTCACCGAAAGCGCCTTCGAGGATTGCGCCCTCGCCAAGCCCGGAGCCACGATCTGCTGACAGTAAGGGCAGCCGGCCCAGGAGAGTCCAAGGGCGTTGGACCCCTCCCAGCGCGCCGCCCACCCCGCCGCTGCGCTCCCGTATGATGGAGAGAGCCCCGGCGCCCCGAGCCGGTCGCCGGGCACGCCGGAGAGGTGGCCGAGTGGCTTAAGGCGGCGGTTTGCTAAACCGTTGTACGGGCTAAAACCTGTACCGGGGGTTCGAATCCCCCCCTCTCCGCCAGAACCGCCAGATCCCCCCAAACCCGGTTCATCTCCTAGCGCGGGCTCCAGCGCGGCTGCGCCGTGCGGGGGCGGCTGCGGGCTGACGCACACAGCGCACCGGCTAAAGCCGGCTCCGCGAGGGCGGGGCGGGAGCACCGACTCATTTCTTGGCGCGGGGCGCAGAGCGGCGGCGCTGGCGGACCATTGCACGCTGCGGCCGCGCCGCCGGCCGGCACCCGAGTTCCGCAACACCGCCGGCGAGGACGCCGGTGCGCCGGCCCGCCCCGGGGAAATGTCGCCGTGTTTTCGTGCCGACTGTGCGCCAGGTGCAAACGGCACGACTGCCGGGGTCGGGGCCACCATGCCGGATTCGCCGCCGGCAGGGCCTGCGCTCGCTGCGAAAAAGGCTAGCGAAGGCCAGCAACCGCCTTCAGGCCAATTCGGTGTTCCAGCTGAGTTCTTGCAAACGCATGTCCAGCTCGCGGTAGCGCGTCGCCAGCCGTTCCACTTCGGCCTGCACGTTCGCAACGGATAGGGTGGCGACAAACTTCACCTCCGATTTGGAGTAGCGGTCCTGCCGCGTGGATGCGGCCTCGGCGATGCCGGCAAGAAAATCGCGGCGCTCGCCGATAAGATCCCGCTCCGCGATCACGTCGGCGACCGTGCGGCCGAGGTCGAACGCCGTGCGCGAGATGGTGCGGTGGATGGCCCTGACCAGCTCCAGCAGGCGCGCGAACATTCGCTCCGACTCAGCGAGCAGGTCGCTGATGTTCTC
Source organism: Acidobacteriota bacterium (assembly GCA_027315185.1). Classification (GTDB taxonomy): domain Bacteria; phylum Acidobacteriota; class Terriglobia; order Terriglobales; family SCQP01; genus JAKAUF01. The sequence continues at coordinate 15,458 of DAHUYO010000014.1, read as the reverse complement.
CGCGGGCTGCTCGCCTTCTTGGACGCGTGCGGAGCGCACGATTCGCTTGCGAATCTCTGCAATCCGACCCTCGCAATCACTGCGCTCCGCCAGTGCCTCTGCTAATTTCATGGTTGTGTCCTGGAATGCGTTGTCATCGCCTCGCCATTGCCTCGCGGCGCGCGAACCCGTCAAAATATCGCACCCGCCACCGCTGCGGCGGGCGGGCGCCATTGCCGGGCGCGGGCCCCAGCCCCGCCTGCGGCGGGGCGTCCCGCTTGGCCGGGCGCGGGGCCCGGCGCGGCCGCAGCGAAACCAAACACCCACCCCGCGCGGCACGGGGCGCGCGGAGCGGAAGGCACGCGGCGCGATCCGGCGCTGGCCGCGCAAGCTTCCGACCCGGCGCCAGCCGGCGAACTAATGTTCCATTTGATCGGGATGCGCCTCCATGAAGCACCAATAGGCGGTCATGAACAGAAGCCCCGCCCGCTCCTCCTGTTCCACGTCTTTCGCAGTCAGCAGCCCGCATTCGCGCCGATCGCTTGCCAGGCGGCGGGCATCTTCGTACCGAAACGCGAGCTCCAGCAGGTATTGAAAGTCGGGATGCAGCGCTGCCCAAACCAGCAACGGAGCGCGCCCATTGGCGCTTCCGCCGGCGATTTTACTGCGCCAGGTGTCAAACACCTGCCTGACGTTGTCATCAGCCTGCGCCTCGGAATCGTCCTGCATGGAAACCTCCATTTTTAGGCCAGATTTAATCTTTATACGTTCGCGGGTCCAATGGAGGGTGTTCAAAATTGGTCGCCCAACCAAGCGCTTACCCCCATTTATGGGGGCTTAACACAAATTCGGGGCACAGCTCCCAGCGTGACCACTGGTTGGCGCTCCGGAATCGGCTCTTCCACGCAGCGCGAGCCGGCTCTACGCTGGTGGCATGGCGGGCAAAAGCAGATCACGCATGAAGCCCACGCCGGGCGCTCCGGCGTCGCCGCAGGGCGGGCCGGCTCCGACCGCCGCCGCAATCGCCGCGGAGCAGCGCCGCCGGAGCCGTATGCATGGCGCGCCGCCCGCCACGCGCCGCGTGGAAAGCAAGCAGCGCCGCCCCCGCCCGCTGCGCGACGAATTGAGCGAACAAGAGGAGTAGCCGAGTAGCCCCGCGCCTGGGTCCTCGCGCCCAACTCCGGGGTGCTTTTCCCCGCGCGGGACGGCCAGCCGCAGGCGCGCTGGGGTCCGCGCGCGTCCATTGGGTCGCAGGACGGTGAGTCGCAGGGCGGAGTCGCAAGATCGTTGCGCCGGGGGGCCGGCCATTGGCCCCCCGCGTGCTCATCCCTTGGTCGAAGGAAAACGCTTCGGCAGGGAGGTATGTATGGCCTGGCGAAATGAAAGCAATACGGAAATGATGATCCGAGTCGTCGGCGGATTGGTGCTGCTGGCTTTGGCCGCATTCGGCGTTCTGACGGGCGGCTGGGCTTGGGCGGCGTGGATTGTTGGCGCAATCGGCGTCGTGACCGGTGCGGTCGGCTTCTGCCCCGCGTGGCACGTCTTGGGCATCCGTACCCATCACCCCGCGGCGGGAAACCCGGCGGCCCATAAAGCGGCCTAGCCGGCTTGGGAACGCGCGGCTCAACCGCCCGCCGTGTGGCCTCCGTTGGGCGCCGACGGTCGAGCCGCGCGTTGGGAGCGCAGGTCCGGCGAAGGCTTCGCCCGGAACGGAAGCCAATTCCACGCCGGGCCTGCCGAGGAAGGGTGTGTTCGTCAGCGCCGCCGCCCTTAGCGGGTGCTTGGCGCGCGCGAAGTTTCCGCCGGCAGCTCGCTTGAGGCCGCGTCGGCGCCGCAGCGCAGCGTGACCAGCCGCGCGACGAGCAAGGCCAGCAGCGCCATCGAGACCCAGCCCCACCAGTCGCCCAGCCACAGGAACGGCGTCCACTGGTGCCCCGTCGGGACGTCCGCCAGCAGCGTGGTGAACGGTTCGGCGCTGGAGCGCCGCTCGGCCAAGATGCGCCCGCGATCATCGGCCACGGTCAAATAGCCGCGGCGCGCCGCCCGCGCCAGGCCAAAGCCGTCCTCGACCGCCCGCATCACCGCGATGTGCCCGTGCCAGAAGCGGTCCACGGTGAAGTCCCATGCCGGCGCCAGCAGCAACCCCACCCCGGCGCGGCCGTAGGCGCGCGCCGGATTGGTGAAGTCCAAATCCTTGCAAATGGCCACGCCCCACCGTTCCCGGCCGCCGCCCGGAGGCGCCAGCATGGTGCGCGTCCGGCCCGGCGTGAACCGCTCGGCTTCATACGGATAAAGCAAATGCTCTTTCGCGTAGGTGCGCACCGGCACGCGCGGTGCATAGATTCTGGCCTGGTTGTGCGCCATCTTGGCGCGTCGCCGCGCCACGCCCAGCACCAACACCGCGCCCGACTGGTTGGCGATCGGCTGGAAAATCACGTTGGCCGCGGCCACGCCGCCGTCGCGCACCACGCCGACATGTTCCGGCATCACCACCACCCGCGCGCCTTGCGCGATCAGCCGCCGCGCGTGTCCCGCATAGGTCTGCAGCAGCGCGGCGGTCGCCGCGCCCGCCGGCTCGACCTGCGCGCCGCCATTCGCATCGGAGGCGATCAGCCCCACTTGGACCCGCGGCCCCGGCTGCGGCGACGCCAGCCGCAGCGCGCCAAAAATGAGCAAAGCCGCCACCACGCCCAGCGTCGCGCCCAGCATCCGCCGCGCCTGGCCCCGATTCCTGCGCCATGCTTCGCCGCCCAGCGCCAGGCCCGTGGGAAATAGCATTAGCACGAACGACATGCCCCACGGCCCGGCCAGGGAGGCCGTTTGCAAAAAGGGCAAAAAGTTGAGCTGCGAATAGGCGATGCTCGCTGCCGAGCCATTGCTCCATAGGAGGCTGCGGCCAAACTCGAAGCTGACCCACGCCGCCGGCAGGGCCAGCCACGCGGCCCACATTGCGCCGCGCCGCGCCAGCGCCCGCGTTATTAGCACGCCGAGGGCAAAGGCGACCGCCGCGCAGCCAAAATCCAAGAACCATGCCAACGGCGGCGCGCCCAGCACCCACACCAAGTAACCCCAAAGGTTCAAGCCGCCCAGCATCCACGCCGCCGCCGCCACCAGCGCCGCCTGCCACGCCGGCCGCCGCAAGGCGAACCACAGAACCGGCAGGGGGGCGAACCACATCAGCGGCCACAACGGCATCAGCCCGTTGCCCCAATACACCAGCGCCGCCGTGGCGCCGAGCGCCAGCAAGGCCGCCGCCGCGCGCGTTCTATGCCCGAATGCCATTTAGATACCTCCGGATCGCCCGCCGGCAGAGGGCGCGGAACTCCGGCTCGGAGACCGCGAACCGCCCGGTCAGATACAGCATCACCAGTCCTTGCAGCATCGCCCCGGTGGCGAACACGATCTCCCAGACGTCGTCCTTGCGGAACGCGCCTTGCCGCATGCCTTCCTCCAGCGCGGCGGCGGAGAATCGCGCCGTCGGCGATTTGCCGGCGCGAAAATCGCCGGGGAATTGCCTCGCCCCCGGCCGCCGCGTCAAAAACATCAGCTCGAACAGCCGCGGCCGCTCCAGGGCGAAATCCAAAAACAGATCCAGAATCTTCATCAACCGCCGCTCCGGCGCGGCCGGGAGCCGCGCGGCGCCGAGCCGTTCGGTCAGTTCCTCGAAGCCGGCGTCGGCCAGGGCGTTCAGCAGCGCCGCGCGGTTGGCGAAATGCCGGTACAGCGCCATGGGGGTGATGCCCACCGCCTCGGCCACCCGCCGCATCGTCACCGCCTCCGCCCCGCGGCGGTCCAGCAGCCTCCCCGCCGCGGCTTGGATTCGCTGCGCCGTGCTCGCCGATGCCGCGGCGTATACGCCGTAGGCCATGGGAGCGAGTATACGATGTACACATCGGCGCCGCAAGCCGCTGTACTCGTCCAGTGGATGCGTTACACCTCTGTTGAGGGAGGCGCACCCCGCTGGAGTTCCTGGAGGAACTCCAGCGGGGTGCGGTAGCCGAGGGCCTGGTGAGGGCGGACGGTGTTGTAGGTGCGCTCCCAGAGGCGGAGATCGCGGTTGAGAGCGGGCAGGCGCCAGTCGCAGGGGGTGATCTCATGGAACTCCTCGGTGTGGGTGCGGTTGGCGCGTTCGACGTGGCCGTTGAGCTTGGGCGAGCGGGGGGGAAGGACGAACAGGCGGAGGCCGAGGGACTGGCAGGCGTGCTCGAAGTCGGCGGCGAACTCGCTGCCGCCATCCACCTGGACGGCGCGGACGGGGAAGGGCATGCGTGCCTGGAGGGTGGAGAGGAACTCGGCGGCGGAGGTGGAGGTGGCGCGGGAGCGGGCTTCGAGCACGTCCCAGCGGGAAACGACATCGCGGGCGGTGAACTGTTTGAGGACCAGGCCGGGCAGCGGGCGGAGATCGAGGGTATCGACCTGGACCAGGTCGCCGGGGCGGGAAGGGGCGTAATCGTTGGGCTTGCGCACGGCCCAGGGGCGCGGGCGGGGGCGGCGGCGGGAGGCGCTGACGCCGGTGCGGCGTGGTTCCAGCAGCCGGCGGCTGGCCTTGGCCTGCGCCAGGATGCGGCCGACCATCGAGACCGACAGGTGGGCGCCCTGGCGGGCCAGCAGGACGGCGAGTTTGTCCTTGCCCCAGCGGGGGTATTGCCGGCGGAGGACCAGCACGGCCTGGGCCTGCGCCGCCGTCCAGGTGGGCTGGCGGCGGCGCCGCGGCCGGTGCGAGCGGTCCTCGAGCTGGCCCAGTTCGCCGCCCCGAAAGCGCCGGCGCCAGCGGTAGAAGGTCTGGCGGCTGATGCCGAAATGCCTGCAGGTCAACGCCGCGTTGCCGCCGTGCGCGCGGTGCCATTCCAGCCAGGCCAACCGGGTGCGGGCCGCCCGGCTCGGTTCGCGCTTCTCCCCGAGGCGCGCCAGCTGGCGCGCCTCGGGGACCCATTGTGTTTGCATGCGTTCACTCTGCCTTTCGAGTGTCACGCATCATTCTGAACGAGCTCAGCCGCCGCGCCGGCCGCCAACCGCTCCGCGCCCGCGCGCGGCGCCCGCCGCCGGCGCCGCCGCGGCGGCTTACTCGTACCGCAAGGCGTCCATGGGGTCCACGCGCAGCGCGGGCAACCTGGCGGTGGACTAAAATAGCCATGTGACGCGGGTCCGACTCGACTTCCCGATGGAGACGCTCGCAGAATGGGGCGACCGGCTCGGAATTTCCAAAGTCCGGCAGCGTGCCATCAAGAAGATCGTTTCCCGCACGCCGGCCCAGCCCGCTCGCGCGCATGGCCGTGTGGCGGGGTCGCCGCTGAGGGAGAAGGCGCTTGCGCGGCGGAGAGCGAAATAGTCGCGCGGTATTCCTCAACATTCCCTACGACGGCGCTTTCGCGCGGCTGTATCTGGCCTACATTGTGGGCCTTAGCGGCCTAGGGTTGCGGCCGCGGGTGACGCTGGGCCTTCCGGGAGGCAAGCAGCGCCTGGGGCGAATTCTGGGGCTGCTCGACTCCTGTGCGTACTCCGTCCACGATCTGTCCCGTGTACAGCTTGACCGTTCGCGCCCGCGCACCCCGCGGTTCAATATGCCGTTCGAGCTGGGCATGGCGGTCGCCAGGGCCTCCGGGCGGCACGGGGGCTGGTTTGTGTTCGAAACCCGGCCGCGCCGCTTACAGAAATCTCTCAGCGACCTCAACGGTGTGGATGCGCATATTCATGGCGGGACGGTCGAGGGTGTTCTGCGCGAGCTTTGCAACGCTTTCGTCGCCAGCGGCCGGCCGGGCGTTCCCGCCATGTTGTCGGCGTACCGCCGGCTGCGCCGGCAGGTCCCGGTTCTGGCGCGGGAGGCGGGCGCTCAGGGCCTCTTCGGAGCCCGCATTTTTGACGACCTTTGCTTTGCGGCGGGGAAACTGTTGCGTGACGAGCTGGCGGAGCACCCCGCCGACGGCTCCGCGCCGGTGCGCGGCGCCAGCCGCGGGTAAGCTCCTTGGCGGCCTACTCGTAGCGCAAGGCGTCCATGGGATCCACGCGCAGCGCCCGCAACGCCGGCCAAGCCGCGGCCACGCCCGCCGTAGCCGCCAAGGCGCCGATCGCCCCCAGCCATGCCGCCGGGTCCCAAGCGCTGATTCCGAACAAGAACCCGCGCAGCAGCGGCGCCAGCCAGAAGGCCAAGGCCGCCCCGATCGCCAGCCCCATGCCCAGCAGCGCCGCCGCCTGAACAGTAGTACCACCGCCCTCCGCTGCCGCGGGCTGGCTTGCACGTAACCGCGCGAGGCGGGCAATACCCGCAGGCGGAACTTCGCCAGCGCCGCCCGCATGGACGGGCCGCCCTGGGCGGTGTGAACATACGCGCGCGCGGCGGCTGCGCCGCCCGTGCTCGCTAAATGCGCCGGGTTTCCACGCGTCACGCGCGCGTACAACCGCAGCCACTGCACTCCCGGCTCGCCGGTCCACGGCTTGCCCATGTCCGCGGGTCCGAACTCGCTGTGGGCCCCGACGTCGGACATGTACTGGACCGCGGGCTCCAGCCGCAAGGGCATCCAAATGTCCGGCACGGCGTATTTATTGACGCCGTAAAATCCTCGCGGCGCGACCCCAATCACCTCCAGCGGGACGCGGTTCACCACGATGGCTTTGCCGACGACGTTTCGCTCCCCATGGAATTGACTCCGCCAATACGCTAGCGCAGCACCGCCACGCGCCGCCCATCCGGCGCCGCATCGTCGCGGGCGTTGATTAGCCGGCCCAGCAGCGGCTGCACGCGCAGGGCGGAAAAATAGTTGCCGGAAACGAGTTGCGTCCGGACGATCGCCAACTTGGCGCCCGAGCCGACGGTCATGCCATCGGCCCGCGTCATCGCGAACAGCTCCGCCCGGCCATGCTCCGCGCGTCGCAGGGCCGCGAAAATCGGATAGGAGAATAGCGGCGAATGACTCCGCGAGCGGCGGCTGACCGGGAAGGTGCCGCGGGCGAAATCGTTTTGCAGCGCGTAGACCTGTCGCGGCTTCGGCACGGGCAGCGGCGTCAGGTACGCCGCATTGATGACGCGGAAAACCGCGGTGTTGGCGCCGATGCCCAGCGCCAGGGTCAGCAGCACTGCCGCCGCGAAGCCCGGCCGCCGAAAATTTGCCGCCGCGCATATTGCAGATCTGTCCGCATGGCTTGGTCCTAATCCTCAGCTTCTGACGATTCGGTCCTGCCAGTTCGGTCCGAACGATTCCATCCGGGCGCGTCGTGGCCAGGCGCGCCAGCCCCTGAGCAGCATTTTGCCCGCCAATCTCGCCGCCGCAACCCGTTTGTTTCCGGCGGGGGTTGCTTCGGCGGCTGCGCAAACTGTCCGGTTGCGGGACAACGCCGTCCGCTTTCGCGATACCCTGCCGGTCCGCCGATGCGCCGGTTGAACCGGGGCCCGTGCCGCGCGATGCAGCGCCGCGCCCCATGCTGGCCATGGGCCAGCCCGGCGCGTAAGATAGCCACAGCGCCGCCGCCGCGGCGCGCGTTTCCGCCCCGCCTTGGCGCCCTCGTCCCAGCCGAATCGCCCGCCGCGCGCCCGCGCGATGCCCGCTCCCTGGGTGGTCGGGGGCGGCTTTCTTTCCTTTGGCTTGGTGGTGGGCTTCACCATCACGGCGCTGCCATTTCTGCTGACGCACGCCGGCGTCCCGCTGTACAAAGTCGCCGGCGTCAGCGCCATCGTCATGTCGCCGACGTTTTGGGCATTTTTGCTCCAGCCCATCATGGATACCGGCCTCACGCGCCGCGCCTATTGCTGGCTAACCGCGGTCATCGCCGCCATTGGTCTCGGCGCCGGGCTGATTCTTCTGTCGCCCGGCAACTTGGCGGTGACCACCGTGCTTTTGACCATCGCCGAGCTGGCGATGGTGCTGTACTCCGGCGCCATCACCGGCTGGACGGCGGAGTTCACTCCCGACGAGCGCCGCGGCATCGTCAGCGGTTGGACCAACGTGTTCAATCTGGGCGGCGGCGCGGTCGGATCGCTGGCGGTCATGTCCCTGGCGCGCCGGATCGCCCGCCCGGAACTGGCCGCGGGCATGGCCGTGGTCATCGTCCTCGGCGTGCTGCCCACGGCGTGGTTTCCAGCGCCGGGCCGTTCCGCCTTCCGCTTCCGGCAGATTTTCACCAAAGCCATGCAGGCGATTTGGCGCGCCGCGAAAACGCCGGAATGCCTGACCGGCTTCGCCATTTTTTTGGCGCCCGCCAGCGCCGAGGCGGCCATCAATTTGTTCTCCGGCATGGGTCCGGATTTTCATACCGCGGCGACGACCGTCATCTGGGTCACCGGCGCCGGCTGCGCCGTCACTGCCTCGCTGGGCGCGCTCATCGGCGGCTACCTAGCCGACCGCTTGCCCCGCGGAATCCTTTACGTGGCGGCCGGCATGATCACGGCGGTGATGACCTTGGCCATGGCGTTTTCGCCCCGCGTGCCCGCGGTGTTCATCGCCGGCGCGCTGCTCTACAACGGCATGGCGGGGGTCGTCTATGCCGCCTTCAACGCCGTCGGTTACCAAATCGTCGGGCGGAAGACCGCCGTCGCCAGCACGCAGCTGGGCCTGTTCTCCGCCGCCACCAACTTCGCCATTGTTTACATGACCTGGGCCGACGGCCAAGGCTTTAAACATTTCGGGACGCGCGGCCTGCTGCTCACCGACGGTTTGGCGTCGCTGCTAGCGGGCGCGCTGCTGCTGGTGTTTCTGGGCCGCCGTTTGGCGCGCCGTCCCGGCGCGGCCGCGGAGCAGGTTCCCGCCCAGGCCGGCGCCGGCCGGGAATCGTAGTCCCGAACCGCCCCCGATTGCACCGACCGGCGGCCGCCGCCTACGCCGGCGACAGCCGGTGCGCGCGGCGGCGGCGCCGCCCTAATCGGACATCAGGAGAATTAGCGGCCGCGAGCTGCGCCGCGCCCACTCCCAGTAGCGCACCAGGATGGAATATACCGTCAGGCCCACTTCGCCCTGTCCCCACAATAAATACTGGAACGACTGCCGCATCAGGTTGCGGTGGGTCAGCCCCAGCACCAGGCTGATCGGGTCCAGCAGTTCGCTGATGTAGGCGATGGAGTTGGCCACGGCGACGGCGCCGAACGCCTCAATCAGGTAATTCGGCCCCTCCCGCCGCAGCCGCACACGGATCGGCGCCAAGAACTCGCTGCGATTGTCCAGCAGTTGGACGTGCAGGAAGGCCAGCGGCCCATTGAGCTGGAAATGCCCGCGCACCTTCTCTTCCAGCTTCAAGCAGTGCACGGCGCTGCTGTCGTGCGAGGGGACGATGTTGACCTTCTTGCCGGTGATTTCGGCCCAGATCGCGCGCGACTCATCGTCCAAAAATATCAGCTCGGTGACCCGCATCTCGGTGGATCGCCGGTAGCGGCTGACGGCGCTGAGCGCCAGCAGCAGAACGATCAGGCAGGTGGCGATAATGACGCCGTCCGGCCGCAGGCGCACATTGTCCGCCAGCGTGTAGGCCAGCACCAGCGTGATCGTCCAGAAATAGCCGCTCTGCGCCCGCGCCATCAGCGCCCAGCCGTGCTTGACCGCCTCCGCCGCCTCCTTGTGCAAGGCTAGCGCCACGGCCACGCCGGCGGAGAGCATCAGCACCAAAACGCCGGTGGCGTATGCCGAACCTTGCGCCTCCACGCTGGCGTGAAAAATGATGGTGATCAGCAGGTCCAGCGTCAGCAGCACCAGCACCAGCGGGCGGCGATAGGCGACCCAGCGCGGCGCCATGCCGAAACGCGGCAGGTAGCGCGGAATCAGCGACAGCAGGCCGGCCATCGCCGAGGCGCCGGCGAACCACAGGATCAGGATGGAGAACAAATCGTAGAGGCTGGCGAAATTGGGGCCCAGCAGCTGCACCGCCAGATAGGAGATCGCGCGGCCGGCTGCCGGCCCGCCCTGCTGATAGGCGGCGGGCGGAATCAGCAGCGGGCAGACCCAGCCGGAGGCCAGCAGCAGCCCGCCCATGATCAAGGCCGCGGCCAGCAGCATTTTCCGGGTGTTGCCGATGCGGCCCCACGGCGGGCCCACGCGGTTGGGATCGTCGTCCTCCTGGCTGCCACGGATCAGCGGCATGACGCTGACCCCGGTCTCGAATCCGCCCAGCCCCAGCGCCAACTGCGGAAACACCAACACCGAGGCGATCATGATCTGCCCCCAGTCGCCATGCGCCGCCAGCGCTAGCCGCCATTGGTGCGTCAGCGCGGGATGGCGCAGCACGTCCACGGCCGCCACCGCCAGCACGATCACGTTCAGCAGCAAATAGGGAACGGCCACGAAGACCGCAACGCGAATGGCCTCGCGAAAGCCCTTCAGGAACACCACCGCCAGCAGCATCAGCAGCGCCACCGTCACCAGGATGCGGTGATCCCCGAGCAGCGAGCGCAGATAGACGTTGGCCACGGCGTGCCGCGCGGCGTCGGCGGCCGACAAGGTCATGGTGATCAGAAAATCGGTGCCGGCGAAGCCCAGCAGCACCAGGACAAAGATCTTGCTGGCCCAGCCCGGCAGCAGATGCTCCAGCATGGCGATCGAACCCTGGCCGGCATAGGAGCGCTTGGCCACCTGGGCGTACAGCGGCACCGCGCCGAAGATGGTGAGCGCCACCAGCAGCGCCGTGGCGGGCAAGGCCAGCGCCCCCGCCGCCAGCAGCGTGATGCCCGGCTGGAAGCCGAGATCGGAAAAATAGTCCACTCCGGTTAGCCAGATCACCCGCAGCCAGGAGGCTTTGGGCGTTCCCGTATCGCTGCCGTCCATGCGGCCGCCGGCGAACATCCACCGTCCCAGCGGGCCGCGAGGCGGGGCATTCCCCGGTACGGGAAGTTCCAGGTGTTCCGGCGCGAAAACGCTCATGGCACGAAGGCAACCTTGGCGGCTCCGGCGTCCAATGCTGGACGCCGCCCCGATTGTAGCGCGGCGCGCCGCACCGCTGAGGGTTGGGCAACCGTCCCTAATGCAGGAACGGATTGCCGCACCGCTCGGCGCCGATGGTCGTTTCCGGCCCGTGGCCGGGCACCACGAGAGTGGCCTCCGGCAGGGGCAGCAGCTTGTGATGGATGGAGCGCAGAATCTTTTGGCTATCGCCGCCGGGCAGGTCGGTGCGGCCGATCGAGCCGGCGAAGAGCGTATCCCCCGCCAGCAGCAGCGACTCGCCGGGCAGGTACAGGCAAACGCTGCCGGGCGTATGCCCTGGCGTTTCCACCACCTGGAACTGATAGCCGCCAAAGGCTAGCGGCGCGCCTTCCCCCAGAGGCGCGTCAATCGCCACTCGCGGCGGCGGCGGCACGCCGATCCAGGCCGCTTGTTCGTCCAGCATGGCGTACAGCGCTTCGTCCGCCGGTTGCAGCAGCACCGGCGCCGGCCGCAACGCTTGCAGCGCCGCCGCGCCGCCGATGTGGTCAATATGCGCGTGCGTGATGGCGATCGCCACCAGCGTCAGTTGGTTCTCATCCAGCAGCGCCAATATGCGGTCCAGATCGCCGCGGCGGGCGTTATCGCCCGGATCCACCACGATCGCTTGCCGAGTGCCCAGATCGGCGAGGACGGAACAGTTGCACTGCAAAAGACCGACCGGGAACGTCCAGCGGCGGAAGCGTTGCGACGAGTTTGCCGCCATGTTGTGCGAGTCGGCCGGCAGCGTGAAACGCCCGGAGTTCGGCGGCGCGCGCCGCGCCCGCGCCGCGGCTTACGGCTTCGAATTGGGCGGCGTCTTGGCCGGCGCCGACTGCTGCGTCTTGGCCGCGTTGGAGCCGAGGATGGAGCTGACGTTGTTGTGGCTGCGGTTGGACATCACCGCCAGCGTGACGGTGGTGAACGCGAACAAAATCGCCAGCGTCACCGTGGTCTTGCCCAGCGCGGTCTGCGCGCCGCGCGGGCCGAACGCGGTCTGGCTGCCCATGCCACCGAAGGCCGAGGCTAAGTCGCCGGCGCTGCCGCTTTGTAACAAGATCACGACGATCAGCAATACGCAGATCAGGATGTGGAGGATGGTTAAAATCGTGTGCACGAAAAATTCCTGCCTGCCAATGGTGGTGCGGAAGGCGGGACTCGAACCCGCATGCCTTGCGGCGCCACCCCCTCAAGATGGTGTGTCTGCCAGTTCCACCACTTCCGCGGACGCTGGGCTGGTACGGCCAACCGCCAGTATAGCGTAAGCCGCCGGCCCATGGGCGGGGCCCGAGCCGCGGCCGCCGCCGCGCCATGCGCGCACCGTACAATAAGGTTTTAGCCCCAGGAGGAAATGCATCGGTGAAGCTCAGCAAAGGCAAGCTCGCAGGGTTACAGGCGGTTTCCGACGCGCGCGGCGTGATCGCCGCGGCGGCGATGGATCAACGTGGCAGTTTGGAGAAATCCCTCAGCAAAGCCGCCGGCAAGCCCGCCGGCCGCCGCGAGATGGAGGAGTTCAAGACCGCCGTCACCAAGGCCTTGACGCCGCACGCGAGCGCGATTTTGCTGGATCCGGAGTTTGGCCTGCCCGCCGCCAAGGCGCGCGCCAAAAACGCCGGTTTGCTGCTGGCCTATGAAAAGAGCGGCTACGACAATACCCAGCCAGGGCGCTTGCCCGACCTGCTGCCCGATCAGTCGGTACGGCGCCTCAAGGCCGCCGGCGCCGATTGCATCAAGGTGCTGTTGTATTACACGCCGTTCGAGAAGCCGGAGGTCAACAACCACAAGCACGCCTTCATTGAGCGCATCGGGGATGAATGCCGCGGCCAGGACATTCCGTTCTTTTTGGAGTTTGTCGGCTATGACCCCGCCGGCGGCGACGAGAAGGGCGTGGAGTACGCCAAGCGCAAGCCCGAGGTCGTGACCGGCAGCATCGCCGAGTTCACGCAAGACAAGTACGGCGTGGACGTGCTGAAGGTCGAGATGGCCGTGAACATGAAATTCGTTGCCGGCGCGGCAAGCTTCAAGGGCCCCGCCGCTTACGATCGCGAACAGGCGAAGAAGCACCTGCTCGCCTCGGCGCACGCCGCCACCAAGCCGTTCATCTATTTGAGCGCCGGCGTCAGCAACGCGGAGTTCAACGAAAGCCTGGGCCTGGCCGCGGAAGCCGGCGTCAAGTTTAACGGCGTGCTCTGCGGCCGGGCGACCTGGCTGGATGGCGTCGCCGTGTATGGCCAGCAGGGGCTGGCCGCCTTCGAGCAATGGCTGCAAACGCAGGGGCGGAAAAACATTGAGGCGGTGAACCAAAGCCTGAAGGCGGCGACGCCCTGGTTTGCGGCTTACGGCGCCGCCAGCGCCGCCGCCCTCGCCTAAGGCGGTGGGCGGGCCGATAAGCCTCGCATCGCTTCGTTCTCCCACCCCAATGCCGCGGACGGCTTAGGGGGCCCGGGTTCGGCCATTCGGGCCGGGTCGGGTACGTCGGTGTACTCCTCCCGGCCCTCGTGGCCTGCGGCGTCGCACCCCAGAGCATGCCGCTGCGCTCCGGGGACCTCGGCCTCGCGCTGCCACCTTCTCGGCCCGCTCGGGCGGGCCGCCCTTCGGAATTTCGCGGGTTTTGCCGGGCCTGCTCTGCGCTTCGACCCTCCCGCTCGACTTGCCTTCTTGCCTCCTGGGGTGAACTCGCGGGCTGCCGCGGGCGGAAGATCGGGACGGCCATTCCCCGCGTCCAGCCGGGCGCGGAAGCGGGACGGCCGCCGCAGGCGGGGCTGGGGGCCCGCGCCCGGCAATGCGCGCCAGTTCGCTCACGCCCGCACCTTCGGCCCGCGGCGTGCAGGCAACGCTGGGCCGCCAAGTAACGTTGCGTCGCCGCCTCGCCTCCGCCAACTTCCGCCGCTCTGCCGTCTCCGCGCTACCGCGTGAACTAGAGGCATGGGCCCGACCGCAGATCCGCCCGCCAGGTACGGCCGGCGACGCGGTTGTTTCGATCGCACACCGAGGCGGCCGCCGCACCGCAGGCTTGGGCCGCGATGACCCCGCAGGAAAGCGTGGCGCTGGTTTGGCCGCTGACGCTGGAGCAATATCGGATCGCGGGCCGGATCCAAAATGAACCCCGACCTCACCGCGATGCCGTCCGCGTTGTGCGACGCTGAGGTCCGGTTTCTCGTCGTCGGCGCCTATGCACTTGCCGGGTACGGGCATCCGCGGGCATTGACCTCTGGGTCGAAGCTTCGCCCGATAATGCTGGCCGGCTGATACGCGCACTGCATGCTTTCGGCGCGCCGACCGAAGACATCAACGCAGCCGATTTTTCGCGGCCCGGCAGCGTGCTCCAAGTTGGTTTCGCCCCGGTGCGCGTGGACGTGCTGACCGTTCTCGACGGACTCGATTTCGGCCGGGCGTGGGAGCACCGCGAAGCGGGCGAGATGGATGGGCTCCGGTTGAACTTTCTCAGTCGCGACGAGTTCGTGCGTAACCAGCGCGCCGTTGGCCGGGCGCAGGATCTCGCCGACATTGAGCGCCTTCTCGACCAATAACTAAGCTCCTACATTCGTTCGGCGGCAAACACCGTACATCACCTCGTTCCGGCTTGATTCGGCTACGCCTGCTTGTTCTGGCTCAATCCTGTGCAAGTGGCCCCTGTGGGCGGCGAGGCCTGGCGAGCGGTTGCCGTTGTGGTGGACGGCGGGCGGATGACGCGTCCGCCCGCACCGCCCCCTACCCGCGCCGCCCATAATGGTTAGGGGATCGCACAGGTGCCGGCTAACGACGCAAAGAACAAACCGCGAGGCGCGGGCGCGGCAGGCGCCGGCGACGCTTGGGGCGTCTACGTCGCCATCCCCTTTTGCCGCGCCAAGTGCAGCTTTTGCAACTTCGCCAGCGGGGTCTTTCCCGCCGCGTTGCAGGTGCCGTATTTGCAGGCGCTGGAGCGGGAAATCGCGCTGACACTGGCAGCGGAAGCGCCCGCGGGTCCGCCGCCGGTGGATTCGGTCTATTGGGGCGGGGGCACGCCGAGTCTGCTGCCGGCGCAGCGCCTCTCGGCTTTGGGAACTCTGCTGCGGCGGCATTTCAGCATCGCGCCGGGCGCCGAGTTCACCTGCGAGGCGATGCCGGGCACGGTCAGCGGCGCGGTTTGCGACGCGCTAGCGGCGGCGGGCGTGAACCGCGTCAGCCTGGGCGTGCAGACCTGGGACGCCGCGGAAGCCCGCCAAGTCGGCCGTCGCCATACCCCCGCGGTCATCGGCGCCGACCTGGCCCGGCTGGAGACCGCGCTCGGCCTCGGGATGCCGACGGGCAAGAGCATCCAGGCCGTGCTGGACACGCCCGGGCACGCACGCGACGACGTGC